>JBPCKC010000108.1:0-39549 GCA_051004675.1 Solirubrobacterales bacterium | reverse complement strand
CGGAATCACCGCGCATTCCCGCCCGGTGCGCCTCCGCACCTCCTCGGCGAGGGCCGGGGTGAGTGCGTCGAAGGCGAGCGCGTGGCGCGTGGCCCACTCCAGCGACCAGGGGGTGGAGAAGTGCCAGAAGCGGGGGTTGAGCGCGGAGAGGGAGTGCCTCGCGGCGAGGCGGGCGCGCTGGCCGGGCGCGGCTCGCAGCGGCGGCCTCGGTGCCGCGCCCCATTCGTCGTCCATCCAGTGGACGAAGACCGCCGCGCCGGTGGCGTTCGCGTAGGAGCGCGTCGCCGCCAGGGTCGGCAGCCTGGAGGTGCGGGCATGGATCAGGTCGGGGGCGAAACCGGAGGCGGCGTCAACATCTCGGCCACGCGCGGCACGCCCGCGAAAGCCGTGCCAGTGGAGGTGAACGCCCGCGATACGATCGGCTCCCTCGCTCGTTGCTGTGGTTCGATTCCCTTGCAGGCTCATCATCACCCGATGTCCGCGGCCGCTCAGTTCCCGCGCCAGCCACAGTGCCTGCTTCTCGGCGGCGGCGTCGAAGTCCGAGCCGCAGACGAACAGGATGCGCAGGGGATCGCTCGCCACCGGCGGAGGAATGTAGCGGGAGGCCGGGTGTGAGTCGGGCCGAGGTCCTGATCCCCCACCACAACCGCGCCGAGGGCCTGCGGCGAACGCTCGAGTCGCTCCGCGCTCAGACGCTGCCAGCCTCAGTGTGCGTGATTGACAACGCGTCCACCGACGACACCCCGGACGTGCTGGCCTCGTTCCCGGATGTCCGTTGCCTGCGACTTGACCGGAACGCCGGCTTCGGCGCCGCCGTCAACAGGGGGGCTCGGTCCAGCGAGGCCGACCTGATCATCCTGCTCAACAACGACGCGGTCGCCGACAGCCGCTTCGTCGAGCGGTTGGTGGGGGCGCAGCGCGCCTCCGGCGCCGAGATGGTCGCCGGCTGTCTGCGCGAGCCCGGCGGGCGGATCGACAGCCTCGGCGTCCAGCTCGACTGCTCGCTGCTCGCGTACGACCACCTTCACGGCGCCGAGTACGACGCGCTCCCGGCCGAGGTTGACGCCCCCCTCGCCCCCAGCGGCGGCGCGTGCGCCTACCTACGCGACGCCTTTCTCTCGGTCGGCGGCTTCGACGAGGCCATCTTCGCGTACCTTGAGGACGCCGAGCTCGGGCTGCGGATGCGCAAGGAGGGGATGCGCTGCGTCGCGGCGCCCGGCGCCTTCGCCTGGCACGAGCACTCAGGGACGCTGGGCGCCCGAAGCGCCGCCAAAAACGAGCTGCTCGGCCGCTCGCGCGCCTATCTGCTCTGGAAGCACGGCGGCACGCTCGGGGCTCGGGAACGCGCCCGGGGGGCGCTCGTCGACGCGACGGTCGCGGTCGGCAAGCTGGCGATCGACCACGACCTCGGGATGGTCAGGGGATACCTGCGTTCATGGCGCGAGCAGCGCGGCGAGCGGCGGCCGGCCCCCGAGCTGGCCACGCTCGAGCACGTGCCGCTCGCCCGCTTCGGGCTCCGCGAGGCGCTGCGCCGCCGCCTGGCCCGTCGCTCCCCCGAGGCCCCATCACCGTAGGCCCTAGGTGAGCCGCCCTCCACAAGTTGTGAACAGCTGAAAGGCCATCCGGGCCCCCAAGGGGCTGGAGGTGTTCAACGCCACCACCTCAAAGGAGGACCCGGATAAAGGTTCACGCTAACGCTGCTCTCGGACCGGCTTCCTCGGAGCCCTCGAGTCACCGCCTGCCCCACATCCTCACGCCGATCTATAGCCGCGCTGGAATGGCACGGTCGCGCTTCATCCAGACCCTGAAGAGGGAGTGGGCTTACGCCCACTCCTGGCCCTTCTCGGCGGGCGCTCGCGCGCTCTGCCAACCCCACAGCTCACTTGGGGACCGCCGCCGATCAGCCGCGTTCACAACGTCCGTGGGCAGGGCAGCTAGTGCGGCTGCTCGGCCTGGTAGACGCGCTTCATCCAGTCGATCGTGAGCGGGATGCCGACCTCCAGGGAGACCTCGGGGCGGTGGCCGAGGTCGCGCTGGGCTCGGCTCGCGTCGATCACCTTGTCCTTCGTCGTCATCGGCTCCGAGTCCTCGTAGGTGACGTGCGAGTCGTCGAGCCCGAGGTGGCCGATGATCATGTCGTTGACGGACTTCATGTCGTGGAGCTCACCGCCGCCGATGTTGTAGACGGCTCCGGGGACGAAGTTGCCGACGATGTTGGCCAGGGTACGGCAGGTGTCGGTGACGTACGTCGAGGTCCTGCGGTGGTTGCGGAAGATCGTCAGCGGCTGGCGATGCATCGCCTTGAAGATGAACTTGCAGATCGCGCTACGGTACTCGGAGAAGTACTCGCCGGGTCCGTAGGTATTGAACAGCCGCACGCGGACGAGCTCCGATCCCCACTCCTCGGCAGCGTTCAGAGCCTGCATCTCGTTCACCCATTTCGACATCGCGTAGTCGTTGAGCTGCTTGATCGGGACCTCGTCAAGCACGCTCTCGGTCATCGTTCCGTCGTAGTCGCCGTAGACCTCGGAGGAGCTGAAGAGGACCACTCGGAAGCCCTCGCGGCGCTGGAGCGAGAGCAGGTTCTTGGTGCCGACCGCGTTCGTGCGCCACATCGACTCGTAGAAGTCCTCCCCGTTTCGCCGCCCGAACTCCCCGGCCAGGTGGAAGACGAGGCCGGGCTTCGCCTCCTCGACCACCCGCTCGAACTGGCGGTACTCGCCGATGTCGCAGCGCATGAAGGTCCCCTCGTGGTAGTGCCCGCGGTCGGTCTGCCAGACCCGCTCGCCGCGGGATTCGAGCTCTCGGACGAGGTGTGTGCCCACGGCGCCGCGTGAGCCGGTTACCAGTATCTGCACTTCGATCCTCCGATCAACTTGAAGCGGGCGGGCACAATAGCTGTCCCTCATGATTTCCCCTCTACCCCGCTTGCGCACCGGCCTCTCCCGCCGGCGCGGGCTCGTCCTCGCGGCGGTCCTCGCCGTGCCCGCCGTCGCGGTGGCGATCGCGGTGTGGCTCACCGCCGGCGATGACGGCTGCGATCTCGGGCCGCCCGGGTGCGCGCCGGATCCGGGGGGGGACGAGGCCGCGCGGGTTCCGCTGCCCCCGCCCGGGGTTCCCTTCGGCTTCAACGAGAACCCGACGGTTGACGGAATCCCCCAGGGCGAGCTCGAGCAGCTCGCGCTGCGGGCGGGGGCCACCGCTCGGCGCTTCCCGCTCGACTGGCGCCTGCTCGAGCCCGCTCGCGATGCCTGGGACGAGGCCTGGTGGGGGCGATACGAAAAGGCCTATCGGGCGATCCTCGCTGCCGGCATGACCCCCGTGATCAACTTCGGATTCGCCCCGGTGTGGGCACGCGAGCCGGGCGCGCCGCAGGCCTGCACCGACCCGAACCTGTGCCGCTATCCCCCTGCCCCCGCGATGGACGCTGAGTGGGCCGAATTCAGCGCGGAGGTCGCCCGGCGCTTTCCGGAAGCGGTGCTGGAGGTCTGGAACGAGCCCAACCTGGCGATCTTCTGGCGCCCCACCCCCGATCCCGAGCGCTTCGGGGAGCTGATGGCGATCGCCCACCGCCAGATCAAGCGCGCCGACCCCTCAATCACGGTCCTCGCCGGCGGGCTCGCGCCCAACCCCGAGCCCAGCGGCCCGCTCGGGCCCGACGGGCCGGTGGCGATCTCGCTGTCCGAGTTCCTCGATCGTGCCTACGAGGCGGAGCCCGGGATCGCTGGCCGGATGGACGCGCTCAGCTTCCATCCCTACCCGTACGGGGCCGCCCTCGGGGCGGGCACTCTGTTCGCCCAGGCCTTCGCGGACGCCCGCGAGGTCACCGCCCGGCACGGCGATGCGGGAATCGAGCTATGGGTGACCGAGACCGGGATCCCGACTAGCGGGCAGCCCTACGCGGTCACCGAAGCGGAGCAGGCCGACCTCCTGCTGCGTCTCTATCGCCGGCTGGCCACCATGCCCGACGTCGGCGCGATCCTGATCCATCGCCTGTTACCGCCCCCTGCCCTGCCGCCGGGCTCGTCCGAGCCCGGCCACGCCCTGCTCCGAGCCGGTCCACCGCCGGTCGCGCCCAAGCCCGCCTTCTGCGCCCTCGCGGCCGAGGCGGGCAACCCCTATCCGGGCTGCTGAACGGGCGGCGCCAGCCGCGGGACCGGTCTGCGGCTCGGCTCGGGCACCGGGCGCGGCCCGAGCGCACCGACCGCGGCCGACTCCTCGCGGAGGACGACCGCCACCCCGAGGCCGACCGCGATCCAGACCCCGACCGCGACCAGGGCCTCGATGTAGACGCCGGTGTAAAGGATCAGCAGGCAGGACGTGAGCACGCCGGCGGATCCCATCGCGGCGGTTGCAGTGTCGCGGCTGCGCGAGCGCATCGCGCCGAAGCCGAGGCGGACGAGCAGCAGCAGGAAGCCGGTGATGAACAGGATCACCACCGGGAAGCCCTGCTCGTAGGCGAGCTTCAGGTACGCGTTGTCGAGCCCGGCGCCGCCGATGCTCTCGTACGGGCGGAGGGACTCGATAAGGCTCGCCGCGCCGAGGCCGTGGCCGAACGGGTGTGTGTCGATCTCGTCGATGGCTTCACCCCACTTCTGCTCGCGCCGCGCGAACGCGCCGTCCTCGGAGGGCTCAAGGATGTTGCTGTAGCGCTCGATGGCGGAGTCCTCGCCGTTCGTCGAGTAGATCAGCGCCCCGGTCAGGCTCGCGATGCAGGCGGCTGTGATCAACACCCCGATTCCGACCCGGATCCGCGGCATGCTCCCGGCGACCTGGTAGAGGCCGAGGACTACGCCGGAGCCCAGCACGAGGCCGACGAAGGGTCCACGGGCCTCGGAGACGAGGACGGCGAAGGCGAGGAGCGCGTACGAGCCTCCGGCGACGAGCCGCCAGCCCCCGCGCCAGCCGAGCAGCGCCGCTAGGCTCAGCGGCGCCAGCGAGCCAGCCCAGAACCCGAGCTCATGGCCGGACGGCAGCGATCCGATCACGCGCATCTCCCCGTCGATGAAGTTGAACGGGTTGCCGAGCGCGTGCAGGAGCTCCTCGTGGGCGGGGCCGGCCACCCACCGGAACGCTGCGTAGGCGCCGACGAGGCCGGCGACCAGAACGATGCCGCGGGCGATCCTCGAGTAGGTCTCCGCCGGCCAGCCCGCATAGGCTAGAAGTAGCAGCGCCATCAGGTACCAGGCCGAGAGCCGGAAGACGACGAAGCCGACGGACGGGTTGGCGCTGAGGAGGATCCCCAGCAGGGTGATCGCGAGATAGAGGCCGACGATCACGATGCCGGGCCAGGTGAGATGAGGGCGCTGGCGGTCCGGCGCGAGCTGCGGCACGAGCAGGCCGAACCAGGCCCCGGCGAGGACGAGGTCGACGGCGACCCCTCCGGTGGTGCCGGTGAAGGCGTTCAGGCTGCCGTAGATGGCGCTGATCGTGAAGACGACCATCACGGCGGTGGCCGGGAGGCGCGTGCAGATGGCGGCGCTCAGGATGAGCGCCAGCGGCGCCAGCGCAACCGCCGGCGAGCTCACGAGAAACGGGACTACGAGGATGGCGCCGAGCACCAGCGCGGTCCATGCCGCGATCCAGCCGATGCCGGGCGGGGGGTCGGCGCGTAGGAGCAGGCCCCAGGCGCTTAGGGGCAGCGCCACGAACGCGATCATGACCGGCATCCCGGCGACGGGGACCAGCCCGGCGGTCACCCCCAGCACCAAGGCCGTCCAGGCCGCGGTGACCGCGAGCAGCGAGCGCGGGATCAGGCCCGGGCCGGCCGCCACGCGGAAATCCGGGTGCATCAGTCGAACCGCCGGGCGTGATCCACCGACGCTACCCGGGTGCCATCCGCGTGCATGGGGGTCGTGGAATCGCTCATCTACTGTTCGCGCGTGAGTATGGCGAATCCGTCCCCGGCGCCGGCGCAGGCGTCACCTCGGCCTCCGGTGAGCGTCATCGTGCCGTTCAAGGGCACGGAAGCCAACGCCCAAGCGGTACTGCGCGCGCTCGCCACGATCCGCACTCGGCCCGGCGACGAGTTGATCGTCGCCGACAACAGCGACGGCGGCGTCGTGCCGGCGCGCCCGGGGGTCACCGTCGTCCGCGTCACCGCCGAGCGCTCCTCCTACCACGCGCGAAACGTCGGCGCCGAGGCGTCCTCGAACGGGTGGCTCCTCTTCCTCGACGCCGACTGCTTGCCGCAGCCGGAGATCCTCGACGCCTACCTCGCCTCCGCTCCCGGTCCCGGCGTCGGCGCGATCGGCGGCGAGGTGCGCCCCGCGGCCGACCAGGACGGCCTCCTCGTTCGCTACGCGCGCTCGCGCTGCCTGCTGAGCCAGCAGCAGAACCTGCGCCACGCGTACAGGCCGGCCGCCGTCACCGCCAATCTGCTCGTCCGGCGTGCGGCGTGGGAGGCGCTTGGTGGCTTCGCCGAGGGTATCCGCTCGGGCGGCGACGGCGACTTCTGCTGGCGCCTTCAGGACGATGGCTGGGCGCTTGACTACCACCCCGAGGCGTGGGTCGAGCACCTGCACCGCGAGCGGCTCGGGCCGCTCCTGCGCCAGCTCTCCCGGCACGCCCGTGGCGCCGCTTGGCTGAACCGCCGTCACCCGGGGTCGAGTCCTCGCCCGAGGGTGCTGCGCCCGCTTGGCCGCTCGGCCGCGGGCGCTGTCGGCTGGGCGCTCGCCGGCCGCTTCGAGCGGGCGCGGCTCAAGGCGGTCGACGCGGCGGTGGTCGTTGCGATCGCCTGGGGCTATCTGCGCAGCAACGAGGCACCGGCCGAACCCGCCGCCCCCACCCCTGCGGGATCGCGCCGGCTGGCGGTGCTCGCCGAGACCTTCCCTGCCCGCTCGGAGACGTTCGTCTACAACGAGGTCATCGCGCTGCGCGAGGCGGGCTGGGACGTGCGGGTGGAGGCGGGGGGGCGCCCGGCGCGCCCGGAGCGCTCGGTCGGCCGGCGGGTCCCGGTCCGGTACCTTGAGGACGACGCTCTGGCACGCAAGGCGCGCGACCTCGTCTGGCTCGTGGCGCGCCACCCGGCGGCCTGCGCGCGCGACTTGCTCGCCCGGCGGCGCTGGGCCCCCGAACCGGTGATTCCGTTGCGGGGGCTGGCGCCGACGGCGCGCCGGCTGGACCGCGCCGGGCGTCCGCACCTTCACGCCCATTTCGCGGCGACCGCGGCGCTCAACGCGATGCGGCTGAGCGCGATCCTGGGGACTACCTACAGCGTCAGCACCCACGCCTTCGAGCTCTTCCGGCGCCCCGCGAACCTGCCGGAGAAGCTCGCGGGCGCCGCTTTCACCACCGGGGAGTGCGACTACACGGTCGATCACCTGCGGGAGGTCGTGGCGGAGGAGCACCGCCCGCGGATCGTGCGGCTCGCCACCGGGACCAACCCGGACCGGATCCGCCGCCGCGGGGGCCATCCCGGCGACGGGACGGTCGTCGCGATCGGCCGCCTGGTCGAGAAGAAGGGCTTCGCCCATCTCGTTGACGCCGCGGACCGCCTGCGACACGGCGCTGTTGCTCGCGTGGTGATCGCGGGGGACGGTCCCCTCCGGGCTCAGCTCGAGGCGCGTGTCGCGGCGCTCGGCCTCGATGGCCTCGTGGAGCTGCGCGGGAACGTCTGGGGAGCCGAGGCGGTGCGCACGCTGCTCGAGACCGCGGATCTGATGGTGATCCCGTCGGTGATCGCAGCGGACGGCGATCGTGACGCGCTGCCGGTCGTCTCCTACGAGGCGCTCGCGATGGAGGTGCCGATCGTCGCCTCGGACCTGGTCGGGCTCCCCGAGGTGGTGAGACCGGGATGGGGACGGCTGGTTCCCCCCGGCGACCCGGCGTCGCTGGCCGCGGCGATCGAGGAGCTGCTCGAGCTCCCCGCGGCCGAGCGAGCGGCGATGGGCGCCGCCGCCCGGGCCTACGTGGTCGAGCATGGCGACCAGCGGCGCCAGGCGGAACGCCTCGCCGAGCTGATCGAGGCCGCGACGTAGCCGGCGGGCGATCCGCGCCCCAGCGCTCTGGCGCTTCGCGGCCCGACCAGGGTGCCGCTACGGATGCGCCGGTGAGTGCCTCGCTCACCTACCATCGGCGCGATGGGTCGGCCGGAGGTATCCGTCGTCATCCCCACCTACAGGCGCGAGGCGCGGCTCACGTTCGCGCTCGATGCTTTGGCGGAGCAGACGATCGCGCCCGACCGCTTCGAGGTTCTGGTCGTGCGCGCCGCCGGGGAGATGCCCGCCACGGACGAGCCGCCCGACGGGCTGGCCGTCACGTTCCTCGAGGCGCCGGCCGCGGGGGCCGCCGCCCAGCGAAACGTCGGCTGGCTGCGGGCGCGGGCGCCGCTCGTCGCCTTCACCGACGACGACTGCCGGCCGGCGCCCGGGTGGCTCGCCGGGCTTCTCGCCGCCGCCGGCGACGGAGTGGTGGTCCAGGGCCGGACCGAGCCCGACCCGAACGAGGCGCATCTGCTCACCGGGCTCGCCCGGAGCATGGAGGTGGCCGGCCCGCACCCGGCGTATCCCTCCTGCAACATCGCGTATCCCTGCGAGCTCCTGGAGCGGCTCGGAGGGTTCGACGATGCGTTCGGCGCTCCCTGGGGCGAGGACACCGACCTCGCCCTCCGCGCGCTCGAAGCCGGCGCGCGGGCCGCCTACGCGGACGACGCAGTCGTGTGGCACGCCGTTCTGGCGCGCTCGCTGCCCGCCGCCATGCGCGAGGCGGGCCGCAGGCAGTGGCTGCCGCTCGTCATCGCACGCCACCCGGCGCAGCGCGCCGCGCTCTACGGCGATCTCTTCGTCAACCGCGCCCACGCCGCGCTCGCCGGGGGGCTCGCCGTCGCCGCGGTGGCGCGCCGGCGCCCGACGCTGGCGCTCGCCTCGGCGCTCGCGCCCCACGCCTTCGCTCACCTATGGGTCGGTCTCTCCGGAGCCGAGATGAGCCCGCACGGGGGCGCGAGGCTGGCGCTGGCATGGCCCGAGCGGCTCGCGGTCGACCTCGCCGAGGTCGCGGCGACGGTGCGGGGCGCCGTTCGCCACCGGGCGCCCGTCGCCTGACGGGGCTCAGAGCGCGGGGATCCGGTAGCGGATCGCCGCGCGGGCGACGGCGACGAGCTCGATCAGGTCGTAGAGGACGAAATAGGGGGCCAGGAGCGGGCCAGCGCCTCGGTCGCGGGAGCGGTACGTGACCTCGAGCAGGTAGGGACCGGCCAGCCACGGCGCCAGCCATGCCAGGGGGCGCGGCAAGAGCAGGGCGATCAGCGTCCGGACGAGCAGGTAGTGGCTGCCGTTGTAGAAGATCCCCTTCGCGAAGGTCGCCCGTCGCAGCTCGGCGTGCCGCCCGTAGGAGAGCAACCCCGGCGTCGCCCCCCGGCCCGAGAGCCGGAGGGTGCCTATCGGCCCGAGTCGGTTGACGGCGTGGTAGACGAGCGCCTTCGGGGCGAAGACGCTGGGGGCCCCCGCCTTCACGGCGCGCCAGCCGAGATCGGCGTCTTCGGTGCTCGGCGGCCCGGCGAAGGCATCGGTGTCGAAGCCGTCCACCCGCTCGAGCAGCTCACGCGGGTAGAGCACGTTGCAGGTGCGGAAGTACGGGTCGAAGCTGGTCACCCGGTTCGTGCGCGAGAAGAGGCCGCTGCGATGGAGCTCCCAGGGCATCGGGAGGGTCGCGCCCTGGACGATCGCTCCCGGGTTCTCCCGGGCGGCCGCCACCGCGGCCTCGAGCCACCCGGGCGCCGGGGCGCAGTCGTCGTCGGTGAAGGCGATGAGCGGGGCCCGGGCCGCGCGCCATCCCTCCTCCCGGGCGATCGCGGGCCCGGTGGGGCGGTCGTGCCGGAACCAGCGCAGCGCGAGGCCGCCCTGCTCGGCCCCCTGCTTGAGCGTCGCGGCCGTCCCGTCGCCGGAGCCGTCGTCAACGACGATAACCTCGAACCTCTCGGCGGACAGCGACTGGGCCCGGAGGGCCGCCAGGAGCTCGGCCAGCCTGCCCGCCCGGTTGCGGGTCGCGACGACGACAGATACCTCGGGTTCCGCGGAGTTCATGCCGGGATGATGGCGGCTCCGGCTCCCCGCGTACCCTTCCGCCGGTGTCAGCGACCCCGGACGTCTCCGTCGTCATCCCCAGCCTCGCGCGCGAGCCCCGGCTGGCCTTCGCCCTCGACGCGCTCGCCGCGCAGACGCTGCCCCCGGAGCGGTTCGAGGTCATGGTCGTCCGCGGCGAGGGCGTCGAAGGGCCGCTGACGAGCGCGCCCGAGGGCCTGCGGGTGAGGTTCCTCGAGGGCCCGCGCGAGAGCGCGGCGGCCAAGCGCAACCTGGGCTGGCGCGCGGCCCGGGCCCCGCTCATCGCCTTCACCGACGACGACTGCCGCCCGGCGCCGGACTGGCTCGAGTCGCTGCTCGCCGCCGCGAAGCCGGACGCGATCGTGCAGGGGCGGACCGAGTCGGACCCCGACGAGCTTCACTTGCTCGACGGGGTGGCGCGAACCCAGCGGATCGCTGGCCCGAGCGCGTGGTACGAGACCTGCAACATCGCGTATGGGCGAGCGCTGCTCGAGCGGGTTCGAGGCTTCGACGAGCGCTACGCCATCGGCGGCGAGGACACCGACCTCGGGCTGCGGGCGAGGGCCGCCGGCGCCCGGCTCGTCTACGAGCCCGGGGCGGTGGTCATGCATGCGGTCAGCATCCGCTCCTTCCCTGGGGCACTGACCAAGGCTGGCCCCTTCCCGACCCAGCCGCTGGTCGTCGCCCGCCACCCCGAGCTGCGCGAGGCGCTCTACCTGGGGCTGTTCTGGCGTCGCGCCCACGCTCGTCTCGTGCTGTCGCTGGCACTGCTCGCGCTGGCGGGTCGCCGGCGCCTGGCGCCGGCGGCGATGCTTCCGTACGTCTGGCCCGAGCTCCGCTATGGGCTGAGCGGCGCGGAAGCGACGCCGCGCGGTGTCCTACGTCTCGCGCTTTCGATCGGGTGGCGGGGCGCCGTTGACCTCGCCGGGCTGGCGCGAAGCGCCCGGCTGGCGATCCGGCACCGCACGCTGGTTCTCTGATGCGGGTCCTGCTCAGCCATCCGACCTATCCGCCGGAGGCGGAGGGGGCGCCGGAGCGGCTAGTAGCGGCGCTGGCAGCGGGACTCGCCGAGCGCGGGCACGAGGTGACCGTGCTGAGCAGCCAACGCGGCGCCCGACAGGTGGCGGGCGAAGGCGGAGTGCGCGTGATCCGGCGCCGGCGGCCGCGCGCGGCCACGGTGCTTCGCCGCTACGAGGAGTGGATCGAGAGCGCTCCGGGCCTGGCCTGGGAGCTTCGGCGCGAGCGCTTCGACATCTGGCACGCGGTCCACCCCCTCGACGCGTACTGCATGGTTGCGCTGGCGCGCGTCCTTACGGCGCCGTCCCTCGTCTACACGCACGCGCGCCCGGCGGGACGTGAGTACCTGGTAGACCGCCGCTACCGACTCGAGATGCTGAGCCGTGTCGCCCGCGAGGCCGCGGCCATCACTGTGCCCGACGGCGAGACGCGAACCGAGGTTAGGCGCTACCTGCTGCGCGAGCCCCTCGTCCTCCCGACGGCCGCCGCCGAGCCGGCCAAGCTCGCCCAGCCCTACGAGGCCCTCTACGAGGAGCTCTTGGGCTGAGGAGAGGTTGTTATCGGAGATCCTCGATGACGAGGTTCGCCACCTCGTCGCCCAGCCGGACGCTGTAGTTGGTGCCACGGTCCTCGGGATAGATCTGGGTGGTGTTGGCGAGGTAGAGGCCGGGCACGCCGGTGCGAACCGGAGGGATCCGCTCGCGGTAGCCGACCGTGACGATCGGCTGGGCGGCGGGCTCGCGGTGAAGCCACGCCGAGCGGATCCAATCGCGCTCGAAGGCCGGGTTCACCCGGCGCAGCCCGGGCTCGTAGAGGTCGAGCAGGGCGTCCATCTCGAGGCCGAGCAGCGGGTCGTCCGGCGCCACGTAGTTGGCGACGTAGAGGAAGTGGCGCCCGCCGTAGCGAGAGGGGTCGATCAGGTTCGTCTGCTCGACGAGCCCGACGAAGGGCAGCTCGCGGTCGGCGACGTTGGTCCAGTAGAAAGGCGAGAAGCGGCGGTCGAGCTCGAGCAGCAGGCACACGGCCGCGTGGTATTCGGCCGACCGCACCCGCCCCAGGTAGGCGTCGCCGATCGTGGCCGCGAGGCGCTCGGACAGGAGCCGCTCGAAGACGTCGCTGGGGACGATGGCGACGATCGCGTCGTAGGGCTCGGCGGCGCCGCAGGGGTCGGCCTGCTCGAGGCGGAGCTGCCGCCCGTGCCGGACCCGGGCGAGGCGCTCGAGCGCATAGGGGGTCTGCTGGCGGAGGATGGCGTCGTCGCGATGGCGCTCCCCGACGCGGGGCAGCCTCCTGGCCCGGGCGATGGGGCGGCGCTGGTGGTCGGTCATCCCGACCCATGTCCACTACTTCACCCGCGCGAGCATGCGGAGCCTGCTCGCCGGGCACGGCTTCGAGCCGCTCGAGATCCAGACCGCGCCGAAGGCGTTCACGGTGCGCTACTACCTGTCGCGGCTCGGCGGCTACCGGGCCGGGCTCGGCCGCGCACTGGTCGCGCTCGCCGAGCGGGGCGGGTTCGCCGACCGCCTGTGGGCCCCGGACTTCCGCGACCGGATGCTGGTCATCGCTCGGCCGACCGGATGATCAGGCCCAGCCGGGGCGCTCGTCGCGCTCGGCGAGCCGCTCGGCGCCGCGGCGGCGGGAGAAATCGAGCGGGGGGATCGTCGACCCCCGATCAACCGGGGTCGCCAGGAACCGGGTCAGGAAGGGCGACTCGGGGAGGTCCTGGTCGACGCGGAAGTTGGCCGCGTCGAGCATCGCCCGCAGCGCCGACGGCGTGATCCCCCACCACCAGTTCGCGTATCCCAGCAGCGGAGAGCGGTCGAATGGGGTCGTGAGGCCGGACTCCCTGCCGACCTCCTCGGGCAGCGTCCTCCGGGCGGCGTCCGCCAGCCCGGGGTAGAAGAGGCAGGCCTGGGGGAAGCCGGGCAGCTCAGGGATGACGCGGCTGCCGACCAGCAAGCGCTCGCCGGTGAGGCGACGCAGCTGCTCGACCTGCCAGTACGGGTTGGGGGAGTGGTAGAGGACCCCAGTGCACCACACGACGTCGAAGGTGCCGAGCTCCCCGATCCCGTCCGGGTCGTGCAGGTCGCCCTGCACGTAGCGGATCGCCGACGAGCGCCGGGCGTGCTCCGCCTCGAACTCATCGGAGGGGTCCATGCCGTCGAAGAGGACGACCTCGGTGGCGCCCGCGGCCTCGGCTTCGAACGCCATCGCTCCGTGGATGCCCCACATGCCGCCGACGTCGATCCAAGACTTGCCAGGCGCCAGCCTTCTGACCAGAGCCCGGCGATCGGCCTGGATGTCGGTGACGCCCCGCCCGCGAAGCAGCCGCGCACGCTGCCGCAGGCCCACCAGGTCCAGCCACGCTCGAACCGCCGCGTTCATCCCCGGCAAGATAGACGCCTGCCCCATCGCGGCCCCGCTCACCACCGAGACGGCGCTGCTACGGTGGCCCGCCACTTCGCCCCCGCACCTTGAGCACAGCCGATAACACCGCAGCAGCCCGAGAGGCCGTCGCCGAGGTCCCCCTCTGGTACCACACGCTGGAGGTCGCGCCAGGGGTGACCACGCCCGGGTGGTTCGACCTGCGGCCGATCATCGGCCTGATGCCGTGGCCGGACGTTCGCGGAAAACGTTGCCTCGACGTCGGCACCTACGACGGCTTTCTCGCCTTCGAGCTCGAGCGCCGGGGCGCGACCGAGGTCCTCGCCGCCGACATCGGCTTGCACGAGGACTGGGACTGGCCGTTCGCGATGCGCCAACGCGGGCCCGAGTGGCTTCGCGAGCACGCCGGCTCGGAGCCCGGCACCGGCTTCAAAGTGGCGAGCGAGCTGCTCGGCTCATCGGTCCAGCGCGTCACGATCAGCGCCTACGACCTGAGCCCGGAGGCGGTCGGTCAGTTCGACGTCGTCGTCTGCGGCAGCCTCCTTCTGCACCTGCGCGATCCGCTGCGGGCCCTGGCCGCGATCCACTCGGTCTGCCGGGGCCGGTTCCTCTCCTCCGAGACGATCGACCTGCGGCTGACGGTGACGGCCCGGCAGCAACCGGTCCTCCGGCTCGACGGGCTGAGCGAGATCTTCCAGTGGTTCGTCCCCAACGCCGCGGCCCACCGCCGGATGCTCGACGCATCGGGCTTCGGGATCGAGCGCGCGTCCCGGCCCTATGCGATCCCGTTCGGGGTCAGCCACCCTCCCCGGGGGCGCAGCCTGCGGTCGCTGCCCACCGCCGCCGGCCGACGAATCTGGGCTGGGGGCGACGGGGTCCCGCACCAGGCGTTGCTGGCCTCGCCCGTCTAGCTACCCGCTGCCGGAAGGCTGCCATCCCCGACGCAGCCGCCCACTACGATCGCAGGCTCCACCGCTGATGGAGAGGGAGCCCAACGCCACCGGCGCCGTGAGCTCGGCCGCCTCCGAGGAGGATGCGCTCGCGGACGCCGGCAACCTGGCCGTGCTGCCGGCGCAGGAGCATCGCCGGAGCCGGTTCGACCTCCAGGGTCGCTCGCTCCGCGAGCACACCGCCCGCGGGGTGCTGATCAACGGCGCCTTCACGGTCTCGGAGAGCGTGCTCACCGTGGTCAAGGGGTTCGTCGCGGCCGCCTTCATCAGCCCCTCGCAGTACGGCATCTGGGGCATCCTCGTGGTCACGCTCGCGACCCTGCTCTGGCTGAAGCAGGTCGGGATCTCCGACAAGTACATCCAGCAGGACGATCCCGACCAGGAAACCGCCTTCCAGAAGGCGTTCACCCTGGAGCTGCTCTTCACCGCCGTCCTCGCCTGTGTGCTCGGCGCGGCGCTGCCGGTGATCGTCCTGATCTACGGTGAGGCCGACCTGCTGCTGCCGGGGCTGGTGATGCTCGCGGTACTGCTCGCGATCCCGCTGCAGGCGCCGATCTGGGTCTACTACCGGGAGATGGCGTTCGTGCGCCAGCGGGCGCTTCAGGCCGTCGACCCGGTGGTCGCGACCTTGGTGACGCTGGGGCTCGCCATCGCCGGCGCCGGGTACTGGTCGTTCGTGTTCGGGGTGCTCGCCGGCGCCTGGTCGGCCGGATTCGCGGCGCTTTGGTTCGCGCGGATCAAGCCGAGGTTCCGTTACGACCGCGGCACGCTGCGCAGCTACGCGAGCTTCTCGTGGCCGCTGTTCATCGCCGGCGGGTCGAGCCTGGTGATCGCCCAGAGCGCGACGATCGCCGTCGACGCCGAGCTCGGGGTCGCCGCGGTCGGCGCGCTGGCGCTGGCGGCGAACGTGACCCAGTTCACCAACCGCGTGGACATGCTCGTCACCACCACCATGTATCCGGCGGTCTGCGCGGCTCGCGACCGGCTCGAGCTGCTCCACGAGTCGTTCGTCAAGTCGAACCGCCTCGCCCTGGTGTGGGCGGTGCCGTTCGGGGTCGCGCTGACCCTGTTCGCGGCCGATCTCGTCAGCTTCGGGATCGGGGAGCGCTGGCGGCCGGCCGTCGAGCTGCTCCAGGTTTACGGCGTGACGGCGGCGGTGGCGCATGTCGGCTTCAACTGGGACGCCTACTTCCGCGCCCGCGGCGACACCCGCCCGATCGCCGTCGCCAACGTGGTCACGATGGCGGCCTTCCTCGCCTGCCTTTTCCCGCTGCTGGCCGCGCATGGACTGAGCGGCCTCGCGGTCGCGGTCGCGGTCGCGGCAGCCGTGCACCTGGCGGCGCGCGCCTACTACCTGCGGCGCCTCTTCTCCGACTTCGGCTTCGGCTTCGCCCGCCACGCAGCGCGAGCTATCGCCCCCACCGTGCCCGCGGCCGCGGTCGTGCTGGCGATGCGCGTTGCGGAGTCGGGCGAGCGCACGCTCGGGATCGCGCTCGCCGAGCTGGCGGCCTACGGCGTCGTCGCGCTCGCCGCCACCTGGGCGCTGGAGCGGGGGCTCTTGCGCGAGGCCGCCGGCTACATGCGCGCGAGCGCCGGAGCCGAGGCGCCGTGATCGAGGCCAGCGTGATCATCCCCGCCCGCGATGCGAGGACGACGATCTCGAAGACCCTGGCGCGGCTTCGCGACCAGCGGGCCGGCTTTGACTTCGAGGTGATCGTGGTCGACGACGGGTCGAGTGACGGCACCCCCGAGCTGGTGGAGGCGGCCGGCGCCCCGATGAGGCTCCTCCGCCAGGAGGCGCAGGGCGCGGCCGCCGCCCGCAACCTGGGCGCCGCCGCGGCGAGCGGCCCGGCGCTCGCGTTCTGCGACGCCGACTGCTTCCCGACGGAGGGCTGGCTGGCAGCCGGGTTGGGGGCGCTCGAGGACGCGGAGCTGGTCCAGGGCAAGGTGGTCGCCGACCCCGAGACGCCGGTCGGCCCGTTCGATCGCAGCCTCTGGATCCCGCACGAGGTCGGCCTCTGGGAGACCGCGAACCTGTTCGTGACACGTGACGTCTTCGAGCGGGTCGGCGGCTTCGAGGACTGGCTGCGGCCCGGCGCGGGGAGACCGATGGCCGAGGACGTCTGGTTCGGATGGAGGGCGAAGCGGCTCGGCGCCCGCTCGGCGTTCTGCCCGGACGCGCTCGTCCATCACGCCGTCTTCAGCCGTGACGCCGCCGACTACATCGCCGAGCGCCGACGCCTGGTGCACTTCCCCGAAATGGCCGCCAAGATGCCCGAGCTGCGCGACGCCTTCTTCTACCGGCGGCTGTTCCTGAATCGCCGAAGTGCCGCTCTCGACGGCGCCCTGGCGGCGGTCGCGGCGGCCCTCGTGCTGCGCCGGGGCTGGCCGCTGGCCGGGGCGCTGCCCTACGCCGGGGAGGTCTACCGCCGCGCCCGCAGGTACCGCGGGCGGGCAGCCGAGGTGGCCGCGGTGGACGTGGCGGCGGACCTCGTCGGCGCCTGGGCGCTGGCCCGGGGGAGCCTGCGCTCGCGCACCCCGGTGCTCTGAGCGCGAGTTCAGCCGAGGGCCCGCCCGGCGATCCGGCGCGCCAGCCCGCGGATGCGGGAACGCGGCGCGGAGGGTTCCAGCCCGCGGGCGGCAAGCTCGCGCCGGACGAGCTCGCTGAGGTACCGCTCGCCCTCCTCGGCGCCGATCAGGACGCGCTCGCGGCAGTCAAAGCCCCCCTCCCACCAGAGCGTCTGCACCCGCTCCTCTTCGGTGAGCGTCTCCCAGAACCCCGGCGGGAAGCGTTGGTCCGGGTGGCCGTGCAGGGAGTGCGGCTTGACGACGAACTCGAGGCCGCCCTCGATCGCGTCGATCAGCCAGCGGTGGTGGCCCCAGCCCGCGAACGGCCCGTCGACGCCCCAGCTCTGCTCCTCGAGCCGGGAGGGGACCTCGATGTAGCCGGCCTTGGCGATCCGCGCGAGCTCGCGGCAGACCCAGATCGGGTCGCGGAGGTCCTCGAGGGTCTGCGAGCAGATCGCGAAGTCGATCGAGCCGTTCTCGAACGGGTAGGGCTCGCGGTCGCAGAGGTCGCGCTGGATCCAGGTCTCGGCGCTGAAGCGCTCGGCCTCGCGCTCCCTCGGCTCGACCCAGCCCTCCCGCTCATACAGCCCCCGCGTCTCGTAGGGCATCAGGTCGATCACCCAGTCGGCGCGCTCGAACGGGTCGGCCCAGCCGCCGACGTCGAGGACGACGTCGTCGGGTCCAAGCATGGAGAGGATGCGCCGGCGGCTCCGCTCCAGCATCAGGCGACCCCCGATTCCGTACAGTGGCCGCCCATGTCGCGGCTGGTGGACCCGCTCATCCGGCGCCTGCATCCGCACCGGATCCGGCGCACGTTTGGGGCTGCATCGTGCGTCCGGGAGCCGGCCGGGTTCGTTATCGCCGAGCTTCGCAACGTCCCGGTGGTTCGCCGCTACCGGCTACGCGGCTCGGGCCTCGCCGCGTACGTGCGCCACCCGCTCTTCGATATGTGGGCGCTCGAGGAACAGATGCGCCTCAGAGTCTACGACCCGCCGGAGGTGGTGGCGCAGCGGCTGCGGGCGCTGGAGCGCCCGCTCCGCGTGCTCGACCTGGGTGGCAACGCCGGCTATTTCGGGCTGTTCGCCTTCGCGACTCTGCCGGTGGCCGAGGTGGTTTCCTTCGAGCCCGAGCCCGGGAACGCCCGGCTGCTTGAGCGCCAGATCGCGGGCAACGGGCTGGGCGACTGCTGGCGGCTGGTCGAGGCCTGCGCGGCGCCCGCCGACGGCGACGCCGAGCTGGTCTCCAGCGGCCTGCTGTCGACGGCCAGCCCGGATCCAGCCGCCACGCTCGAGGGCGAGCAGGAGCGAATACGCGGTTTCTTCCCCTTCCTCGAGGGGACGCCGTTCCTCACGCGCCGCCGCTTCCGGGTGGAGAGCCGTGACGTCTTCCCGTTCCTGTCCGAGGCCGACCTGATCAAGATCGACATCGAGGGCGGCGAGTGGGCGCTCCTCGCCGACCCGCGGTTCGCGGAGACGGACGCCACCGCGCTCATCCTCGAGTACCACCCCCGCTACCTCGCGGCCGGCGACGCCATCGAGGTGCTGCGCGAGTCGCTCGAGGGGGCCGGCTATCAGGTGGGCGAGCCCGAGCGCGGCGCCGACGCCGGCCTGCTCTGGGCCTGGAGGGAGCGCAGCTCGTAGACGGTGGCGCACCCGAACCTCTGCGTGCGGGCCACGAGCGGACCGAGCTGCGGCCGCAAGTCGGCGCGTTCCCCGCAGTCCGCGAGCAGGAAGCCGACGCCGCTTTCGCGTACCAGGCGCCGGGCGCCGCGCGGGCTCAGCTCGCCGTCGAAGAGCGCCTCGGCGCGGGCGGTGCGGGCCTCGTAGTCGGGGGTCCAGTTGTAGTGCCCGGCGTAGGTGTTGCGGTCGGCGAAGCCCGGGACCATGATGCCGAGGCGCTGCGGGGCTAAAACGGCGCCCTCGCGGGGCGCCGAGTCGAGGTAGGCGAGGGCGCGCCGCTCGTCGCCGGCGATGAAGTGATCCTCCCGGCTCTCCGCGAGCTCCAGCACCATGAATGCCATCCCCGGGAGGGTGAGCGCCGCGACGATCAGCGCGACGACGGCCCGCGGCGGCTCGAAGCGCCGCCAGAAGCGGACCCCCAGCACCCCCAGCGGCAGGCTGAGCCCGGCGAGCGCATGGTAGAACCACGACTCCTGCAGGCCGAGGTAGACGGCCAGCGCCGCGAGCGGCCAGAGGCGGACGAGCCGCTCGCCGACGTCGAGGCCGCGGAGCGGGAGAAAGCCGGGTAGTGCCAGGGCCGCGGGCGCCAGTCCGGCCGCCAGCCAGGTCCCCCAGTGGGGGAAGTCGTTCGGCTGCGAGACGATGGCCCAGGACGAGTCGGTCTTCGAGAGCACCCAGAAGTAGGCGAGGGGGGCCGCGGTGAGGGCCGCGGGGAGCGCCAATGCGAGGCAGCGGCGATCGAATCGCTCCGAGGCGACCAGCGCCGCGGTGATCGCGAGCAGGATGATGCCCTGCCATGGGTGCAACCACGCTGCCAGCGCGCCCGCCAGCCCCGCCCAGGCCCCGTAGTAGAGCGCGGATCGTCCCGGCGCTCGCCGCGCGGGATCCATGAGACGCTCGATCGCGAGCAGGAAGAAGGGCATCGCGGCGATCGAGAGGGCGCCCGGCGCGCCTCCCCACGGGTAGGAGGCCGGGAACAGCTCGAGCCCGACGACGAGAGTGCCGAATTGCATCAAGCCGTCGTCCGAGAGCCACTCGGCGAGCGCGGCCGCGGGGGTGAAGAAGAACAGCGCGAGCAGGAGCGCGACCAGGCGCGCCCCCGGGGCGTCCGCGAAGAACCGCCGGACGTAGGCGGCGAAGGCGGCGACGAGCGCGACGGCGGCGACCGGCTGCCAGGCGATCAGGGCCACCTGGAGGCTCGCGCCGAGCTTCCAGATAAGACCGGAGAGCGCGAACAGCGGGTGCAGGAAGAGGTGCGGGTCGGCTACGACGTCGAAGCGGTTCGAGATCAGCACGTTTTCGCCGGCGTCGCGGATGAACGCGAGGTACTGCATGTGGTCGTCGGCCTGGAGGCCGATGGAGCCGGTGAAGGTCCCGTCGTGATCCGGGAAGAGCACCGCGAAGGGCACCAGCCACCAGATCGCGAGCAGCGCTCCGGCGAGCACCTCGGGGCCGCGGCCGGCGACTCGGGGGCGGGTGTCTGCGGCGAGCCTCATCTCGACGGCCCGAGGTTAGTGCCGCGGATCGCGCGCGCCTGGGCGACCAGCGCGGCGACCCAAAGGAGCCACAGGGCCGCCATCGCCACGACGTAGGCGGAGGTCGCCACCCCCGCCTCCCACGGAAGTGCGTAGAGGAGCAGGGTCGGCGCCAGCAGGACCGCCTGGATCAGCGCCACCCGGCCGAGCTGGGCGCACATCAGCATGAACGGCAGGCCCCAGACCGCGTACTGGGCGAAGAAGGTGGGGCTGGTCACGTAGATCCCGAGCCAGATCAGGGCCGCCCCCTCCGCGGGCGCCGGCCTGTAGCGGGCGAGCACGGCCGCGGCGGCGGCCAGGGTGAGCAGGATGATCACCGCGGCGTTGTCGTAGAGGGCCTGGACCAGCGGGTCGATCTCGATCGGGAAGTCGCCGGTCAGGACCGCGCGCGAGAGCCCCGGCTGCAGGAGCATCGTGATCCCACCGAGCCCGGGCGCGCCGGAGTACCCCCCGAGCGCCCGGCTGGCCCCGTCGAAGTCGGCGATGAGAAACGGGGCGAGTGCGAGCAGGGGGACCGCGGCCGCGGCGCCGATCAGCGTGGCGGCCTCGCGGAACGAGCGGGCCGAGGGCAGCAGCGCGAGCGTGACCAACAAGGGAACGGTCTTGACCGCGCCGCCGAGGCCGATCAGGGCACCGGCGACGAGCCCGCGCCGCGCGGGCGGCGTGCGCTCCCAGGCCCAGACGGCGGCGACCGCGGGCAGGATCGCCACCGGGTCGAGCTGGCCGTGATAGCCGGAGATGAGCCAGAAGGCGGGGCCGAGGGCCACGAGCGCCACCGCCCCGAGCCGGGTCCGCTCCGAGGCCCCCCTGGCGCCCAGGTAGTCCTGCACGAGCCAGGCGATCGCGGCGTCGGCAGCGATCGGAGCGAGCTGGACGACGCCGTGGAACGGCAGCCCGGTGGCGTCCGCGAGCGCCAGCGCCGCGGCCGCCCATGGCAGGTATCCCGGGGGATAGGGCCAGCGCAGGATCTCGATCGAGCCGGCGTCGCTGCCGGCGTTGACGATCCGGTAGAGCTCGAGCGGGCTCTCGTCGAGCTGTGCCGCGACCAGCCGCAGCGACTCGATGTCGAACTCCTGCCCGACGGTGGCGAAGGCGAGGACCGTCCGGCCGACGGTGCCGGCGGCGATGATCAGCCAGAGCAGGCGCCGGCCGCGATCGGTCATTCCTACTGGATATCAGCCCCGGACCACCCGCCGTCCCGCTGCTAGGCTCGCCGCGTGCCAGGAGGCGAGGGCAACGGGCCCCGGCTACCCGTCGAGATCAGCGTCGTGGTGCCGGTCTACGGTTGCGCGGACTGCCTGCGGTCGCTGCACGAGCGGCTGCACAGGGCCCTCGAGGGACTGACCGGCGAGTTCGAGCTGATCTTCGTCGACGACCGCAGCGGCGACGGGGCCTGGGGCGTCCTGCGCGAGCTCGCCGCAGCAGACCCCCGGGTGCGGGCGCTGCGGCTGTCGCGCAACTTCGGCCAGCACGCGGCGATCACCGCCGGGCTCGCGGAGAGCGCCGGCCGCTGGGTGGTCGTCATGGACTGCGACCTCCAGGACCCGCCGGAGGAGATCCCGCGGCTCTACGCGAAGGCCCGGGAGGGCTACGACGTGGTGCTCTCGCGCCGGGCGGAGCGCGTACAGTCACTACCGCGCCGGCTCGCCGCGCAGGCCTACTTCCGCGTCCACAACCTGGTCACGAAAGGCGACCTGCACACCAACTACACCAACCTCAGCATCGTCGGCCGCAAGGTGGTGGACTCCTTCCTCGCGCTCGGCGATCGCGATCGCCAGTACCTGCTGATCCTGCACTGGCTCGGCTTCAACCGCACGGAGATCGAGGTGCGCCAGGCCGAGCGCCACGTCGGTCGCAGCTCGTACACGTTCACCCAGCTCCTCAACGTCGCGGTCGACGGGCTCTTCTTCCAGTCCACGGTGCTCCTGCGCTGGATCGTCTACCTCGGCTTCGGGCTCGCGGCCCTCGGCGTCGCGCTGGCCGCCTACGCGGTGATCGTCGCCGCCTTCGGCCGGGACCTGCCCGAGTGGACCGCGCTTCCGATGCTGATCCTGGTCCTGACCGGCTTCATCATCATCTCCACGGGAGTCACCGGGCTCTACGTGGGGAAGATCTTCGACCAGGTGAAGGGGCGTCCGCTCTACGTGGTCGACAGCCGCGTCGCGGAGGGCGCCGAGCAGCCCCGGGAGGGCCCGGCCGTCGCGCCGCCGCCCCAGGTCGGCGCCGGCCCCGACCGCGGACCGTAGATGTGGGCCCCGTGCGGCGGATCCCCTTCAACTACCCGTACTCCACCGGCCGGGAGCTGGAGCACATCCGGACGGCGATGGAGGGCGGGCACCTGTCCGGCCGCGGCCCCTTCGATCGCCGCTGCTGCGAGTGGCTCGAGCGGTCCACCGGCGCACCGAGGGCGCTGCTCACCTCCTCGTGCACCTCGGCGCTGGAGATGGCCACCATCCTCGCCGGCATCGGCCCGGGAGACGAGGTCATCATGCCGTCCTTCACGTTCGTCTCCACGGCGAACGCCGTGGTGCTGCGCGGGGCGGTGCCCGTGTTCGTGGACGTCCGGCCCGACACCCTCAACCTCGACGAGGAGCTGGTGGAGGCCGCGATCACCGACCGAACGCGCGCGATCGTGGCCGTCCATTACGCCGGGGTGGGCTGCGAGCTGGATCCTCTCGAGGAGATCGCGGAGCGGGCCGGGCTGACCTTGATCGAGGACGCGGCCCAGGGGTTGATGGCGAGCTATCGCGGGCGGGCCCTCGGCGGCGTTGGCCGCCTCGGCTGCGTCAGCTTCCACGAGACCAAGAACGTCCATTGCGGCGAGGGGGGAGCGCTCCTGGTGAACGACCCCGAGCTGGTGGAGCGGGCGGAGATCGTCCAGGAGAAGGGCACGAACCGGGGCCAGTTCTTCCGCGGCGAGGTGGGCCGCTACACGTGGGTGGACGCGGGCTCTTCGTTCCTCACGAGCGAGGTGAACGCCGCCTTCCTCTGGGCCCAGCTGGAGCACGCCGGCGAGATCACCAAGCGCCGGCTCGAGATCTGGGACGACTATCACCGGCGGTTCGCCGAGCTCGAGAAGGCGGGCCTCGCACGCCGCCCGGTGGTCCCCGCGCATTGCGAGCACAACGCCCACATGTACTACCTGCTGCTGGGAGGCCGTGATGACCGCGATCGGCTGATCGCTGGGCTCTCGCAGCGGGGGATCCACGCGGTCTTTCACTATGTGCCCCTGCACGATTCCCCCGCGGGCTTGCGATTTGGCCGCGCGGGCGGGTCGCTCGAGGTCACCGAGGAGGCGAGCGCCCGGCTCGTGCGCCTGCCGCTGTGGCCGGCGATGAGCGCCGATCAGATCGATCGGGTGGCGAGCGAGACCGCGGCCCTGCTCCACGCCTCCCGCGGCCGGCGCCCGCGTAACCTCTCGCCCTTCCATGACTGACGCTTCAGCCGCCAACCGCCTTTCGGGGGACGAGATCCACGCCTACTGGCGGGAGCAGGCCTCTGAGCACGGGCTCTCCCCGGCGGCGTCGTGGAGCGACGTTCGGGTGATCGAGCTCGAGGTGGCCACGATCGGGCCATACCTGGCCCGGGCCCGAGCCCTCGATGTCGGCTGCGCGAACGGCTACTCGTCGATCAGGTTCGCCGCCGAGCACGACGCCGACGTTCTCGGCATCGACTACGTCGAGGAGATGATCGAGGCCGCGGAGAAGCGCCGCTCCGGGCTTCCGCCCCCGATTCGCGAGCGGGTGGAGTTCCGGGTCGGCGATGTCCGCTCGCTGGAGCTGGCCGACGGCGAGTACGAGCGAGTGGTCTCGACCCGGGTGATGATCAACCTCGGGGACTGGGAGGGCCAGCAGCAGGGGCTCCGGGAGTGCGTCCGGGTGCTTCGTCCCGGAGGCCTGCTCCTCCTCTCGGAGGCGACGGTCGGGGGCTGGAGCCGGCTCAACGCGCTGCGTCGCGAGTGGGGTCTCGACGAGATCCCGATGCCCGGCTTCAACATCTACCTTCGCGAGGAGGCGGTGGTCGCGCTGCTCGAGCCCGAGGCCGAGCTGGTCGAGCTGGTTGATTTCGCCAGCTCCTACTACGTCGCCACACGCGTCCTCAAGCCGCTCCTGGCGCGGGCTGCCGAGGTGCCCGTGGACATCGCCGACCCCGATGCCGAGTTCAACCGCTGGGCGGCGCGGCTCCCCGCGGCCGGCGACTACGGGACCCAGAAGCTGTTCGTGTTTCGCAAGCGGTAGGCGAGATGCTCTCCGTTCTCATGCCCGTCTACAACGAGGCCGCGACCGTCGAGCGTGCCGTCGCCGGTGTGCTCGACGCCCAGCTTCCGGTCGAGCACGAGCTGATCATCGTCGACGACGGCTCGACGGACGGCACCTCCGAGATCCTCGACCGTTACGAGCTCGGCGATCGCGCCCGCGTGCTGCGCCATTCCGAGAACCGCGGCAAGGGCGCCGCGGTGCGCACCGCGCTGGCGGAGGCGCGAGGTGAGTACGCGACGATCTTCGACGCCGACCTCGAGTACTCGCCGGACGACCTCGCCCTGCTGCTGCCGCCGCTCGTCGACGGGGCCTCGAACGCCGTCTTCGGGGTGCGCAGTTTCGGCGGCTACACCAGCCACTCGTTCCTCTACGTGCTCGGTAACCGGGCCGTGACCCTGGCGGCGAACGTGCTGTTCAACGTCTACATCCGCGACCTCATGACCTGCCACAAGGCGATCCGCACCGAGCTCTTCCGCTCGCTCCCCCTGCGCGAGCCCGGGTTCGCGATCGAGGCGGAGATCGCAGCCCGCCTCATCCAGTGCGGAGAGCGGATCTTCGAGCTGCCTGTCCACTACAAGGCTCGCAGCGACGAGGAGGGCAAGAAGCTCACCGCCGTGGACGGGCTCCGCGTGCTGCGGACGCTGGTGCGCTGCCGCCTGACCGGCTGATGGAAGCCGGGGAGTATCTGGCCGGACTCGCCTTCTTCTGCGGCATCTGGGGCGCCGCCGCCTACGTGGCCTGGGTCGTGCTCCGCCGGCGCCTGCCCGAGCTGGCGGGCGTCGAGCGGGCCGTCGCCCTCGCGCTGCTCTTCCTGGGCGCGCTGCTCCTCGTGCACATCGTCCCGGGGTCGCTCGACCTGCTCACGCGCGCGGGGGTGCTGGCCACCGCCCTGGTGGCCGCGGCCGCAGTCCATGCCGTTCCCGCTCGCCCCGGCTTCGCGGACCGATCGCCGCCGCCGCCGCCGCTGTTCGTGGCGAGCCGGATCTCGCTGCTGGTCGCCGGCGGCGCGGTGGCCGCGGTCTCGATCTACGCCGTCGCAATCTTCGCCGGGCTCGCGACGGTCGCCCCGGCCCACATCGACTCGCTCACCTTCGGACTGCCCGGGATCGCCCACTGGATCCGCACCGAATCGCTCTGGGACACCGGTGCCTTCGCGCCGCTGTTTCAGATCCGCACCTATCCCAACAACGGCGACCTCGTCTACCTCGCCTCGATCCTCCCCTGGAGCGGCGACGCGTTCGTCCGCTTCCCGACCCTGCCGCTGCTCGGGATGACGGGGCTCGGCGTCTACGCGATCGGCCGCGAGCTCCGAGCCCCGGTCTCGATCGCCGCCCTGATCGCCGCGCTCACCGTGTCGATCGAGGCCATCAGCGTGCCCGCGCTACAGCACATCAAACCGGACGTCTTCATGTATGCGACCTTCGCGACCGGGCTGCTCTTCTTGCTGCGGAGCATCCGCACCGGGTCGACCGCCGACGTTGTAATGGCCGGGCTGGGCCTCGGGCTCGCGTTCGGCTCGCGCTGGTACGGCATCTCCTCGGTCCTGGTGGTGGTCGCGGTCTGGGCCGGGGGCCTGCTGCTCGCGAGGCTGCCGGCACGGCGGGTCCTGCGCCAGGCCGGGGTTCTCTGCGCGGTGGTGATCGCCGCCGGGGGCTACTGGTTCGTGCGCAACGCGGTCCTCACCGGAAACCCGCTCTATCCGATCAAGGTCGCGCCGTTCGGCGTCACGGTCCTCGACGCGCCGCGGGACATCCTGATCGAGAAGATCGGGCTGACGATAGTTGACCGGCTCGACCAGCCCGGCGTCTGGCGCGAGGCGATCCTGCCCAGCTACGCCGACGTGATCGGGGCCCCAGGGCTCGTGATCTTGATCGGAACCCTCGCCGCGATCGCGCTGGGCTTGACACGGCGCGCAGGCGGTCGGCCGTCCGACGGGATTCCGCTCGGCTTGGCGGCGGCGGCACTTGGGCTCGTCGCCGCATACGCGATCACGCCGGCGAGCGCGCAGGGCTTCGAGGACTTGATCCTCCCGCACATCGTCGGCGGCAACGCGCGCTGGCTGATGCCCGCCCTCCTCGTCGGCGCCGCGGCCACGACCTGGGCCCTGACCCGTCTCGGGAGAGGCCGGCTCGCCGCCGAGGCGGCCGCGCTCTTGGCGGTGATCATCAGCCTCGCCGCCGGCTACGGGCTCACGGCCTTGCAGATCGGACGGGCTGTGCTGGCGCTAGCGGTCACCGCCGGCCTCGGAGCGCTGGGGGTTGCCGCCTGGCGGCGCCTGGCTGGGCCCTCGCGCCGGGCTGCCGCGGGCGCCGCGGCGCTTGTGGCGCTGGCCGCCGCCGCCGCCGCGGGCTACGCGGACCAGCAGGCGTACTACGACTCGCGCTTTAACGGGCAGAGCCGGGTGCTCGACTGGGTGCTTCGAAACGCCCCGGACGGCCACCGGGTCGCGATCGCGGGCGGCTGGGCACCGACGTTCGTGGCGACCTACGGCATGTTCGGCCCGCAACTCGGCAACGACGTCGCCTACGTGGGACCGATCGTCGACGGGCAGCTACGGGAGTACACGCGGGCGGATGCCTTTCGCGAGGCGCTGCAACGAGGAGGCTACGACGTCCTCCTGGTCGGCCGGGTCCAGGACCCCGACCTCGACCGCCCGCGTCCGCTGGTCGTCAGCCGCCATCCACGCGAGGCACGCTGGGCGAAGGCAGCGGGCTTCACGCGGGTCGCCGGCGACGAGCAATACGTCCTGCTCGTCACCCGCTCGCTCGGGACCGGGGGACCTGCCGGATCAGAACGACCAGCCAGCAGAGGAAGAAGGCGAGCAGGCCGAGCATGATGACCACGTACGGGATCGCCACCCACTCGGCGCTCCAGAGCCGCGTGGCGAGGAGCACCGCGGCGGGAAAGGTGACGGCCTGAAGCAGGGCCGCCTCCCGGAGGCGCCCCGCCATCAGCATGAACGGCAGCGCCCAGACCAGGTAGCGGGGCCCGAAGTTGACCCCGAACACGAACACCGTTAGCCAGAGGGCCAGCGCCGCCGTCGCGGGCTCGGGGCGCCGGCGCCATAGGAAGGCGGCGACGGCGGCGATCGCCGCCACGAGGATCGCGAAGCGGACGTCGATCAGGAGCTCGGTGAGGCCGGTTACTTGGAAGCGGTCGGTGACGAGCCAGGCCTCCGCGAGGTCGGGCTGCGCGAGCAGCGAGAGCCCCCCCAGCCCGGGCACGCCGCTGTAGCGGAGGGCGTCGTAGGTGCCCTGTGGCTCGGCGGCGAGCCAGGGCGCCAGCAGGACGAGCGGGACGGCGACGGCGCAGGCGAGCAGGGTGGCACCCTCCCGCCGGCCGCGGGACAGCGGCAGGAGCGCGAGCAGGAGCAGGAACGGCACGGTCTTGAGCGCGGCCCCCGCCCCGATCAGGAGCCCGGCCACCGGCGCGCGCCGCCCGCCCGGCAGCCGCTCCCATGCGAGCAGCGCCGCGACGGCGGGCAGGATCGCGAACGTGTCGAGCTGGCCCTCGTAGCCCGAGACGAACAGGAAGGACGGGCCGAAGGCGACCAGGGCAGCAGCGGCGAGCCGGGTGCGCTCGTCGGCGCCGCGGTCGCCGAGGTAGGCCTGCACGATCCAGGCGAGCGCCGCGTCCGCCGCGATCGAGGGCAGATGGACCAGCCCGTGGAACGGGAGGAGGCCCGGGACCGTGACCCAGTCGGCGACCAGCAGCCAGGCGAAGTAGCCGGGAGGGTAGGGCCAGCGGTTGGCCCCGCCAGCGCTCATCTCGACGTAGAGGGAAAGCGGGTCGTGGCCCTGCAGGCTCTCCACCACGAGCGCGTAGGACTCGATGTCGTACGCCAGCCCGATCCAGCCGAACGCCAGCAACAGCCGCGCAAGCACTCCACCCGCGATCAGGGCCCAGAGGATCTGCCGGCCCCGCGTGCTCACGGCGGGAACGTATCGCGAGCGGTCAGCCCGCAGCCCGGCGTGCCCGCCGGGCCAGCGAGTCCCGGTACAGGCGCAGGTAGAGCTCGGCGCTGCGGTCCGCCGACAGCTCCTCGGCGCGCGCCCTGCAGGCGGCGGCGGTCCCGGGGTCGGTAGCCAGTTCCATGGCCGCGAGGATCGCCTGGGCCAGGGGTCCCGCCTCGAGCGGCTCGAACAGGCGCCCTACCTCCTCGCGGTCGACGACTTCCGGGATCCCGGCCCGCGCGAGCCCGGCCACCGGGGTCCCGCAGGCCATCGACTCGGCGAGGACGAGACCGAACGCCTCGTTCGGCGCGGCGAGCACCGTGACCCAGGCCTCGCTGTACGCGCGCACGATCGCGTCGGCGGAGTCGAGGTCGGCCCACTCGACACCGGCGGCGCCGGGATCGACGCCGGCGGCGCGGGCGGCTGCCGGGTCTCTCGGGCGCGAGAGCAGCAGGCGCGCCTCCGGGCGCTCGCGCCGGACCTTGGCGAACGCCTCGACCAGCAGGCCCACGTGCTTGCGCGGCTCGTCCGCTGCGGCGGTGCACAGGACGGTCGGCGACGGCGCTCGGGCGCCGCTCGGCCGGAACACGCCGAGGTCCACCCCGGGCGTGATCACCGGTGCCTCGTAGCCGAAGGACTCGCGAAAGGCGGCGGCGGCGTAGCGGCTGATCGCGACCACCGCGTCGGCCTCGCGCACGACGCGCCCCAGCGTCCGCCGACGTAGCCGCCGCGAGCGCAGCCACCCGGGGTCGGGCACGCCCAGATATGTGTGGATGGCCGGCCGGCGTGTCCGCGCCGCCCAGCGGACGGCCGCGAGGGCATCGGTCGGGAACATCGCGTGGGCGACGTCCGCGGAGCCCGCGCGTAGCGCCGCGTAGACCAGGGGGACGTGCGACCGGTAGTCCTCGAATCCGAGCCGTGCGAGCCAGCGGTGGGGAGGGCGCGGCAGCCGCAGGACCTCCATGCCGTCCTCGACGGCTCGGCTGGGAGGCCCGCGGTGGCTGGTGATCAAGGACGGGCGCTGGCCCCGCGCCAGCAGCCCGTCCGCGAGGACGCGGGTGAGGCGCTCGCCCCCTCGGCGCACCTCGGGCCAGTAGCACGGGCTGAGCAGGGCGACCTCGAGCGGTCGCTCGCCGCTCGCCTCCCCGCCGCGCTGTCCGATGGTTGCCATCGCCCCGGCGTGGATAGCACACGCGATGCGCCGGTCGATTGATTCCGTCCCGCGCTCGCGGGCACGGGACGGAATGCTTCGATCCGCTGCGGCCTTCGATCCGCTGCGGCACACGTTAGATTCTACGCCCGTCCAGACCAGAGGAGGAAGAAATGACCAAGGGTGAATTCGTAGACAGGATCGCCGGAGAGTTCGAGAGCAAGAAGGCGGCGTCCGACGCGCTCGACGCCGTGCTCAACGGCATCACCGAGGCGCTCAAGAACGGAGAGAACATCAGCTTCACCGGTTTCGGCAAGTTCAGCGTCGCCGAGCGCGGGCCCAGACAGGGCGTCAATCCGCGCACCCAGGAGCGGATCACGATCCCCGGCGGCAAGGTTCCGAAGTTCTCCGCCGGCGCCAGCCTCAAGAAGACCGTGAAGGGGGGCTGACGGAGCCGTTCGCAGATCGGCTCGCCGCTCTGGTCGAGGAGCGGCGCAGCCAGGTCTGTCTCGGGCTCGATCCGGCGCCGGGCGACGGCGCCGCGGTCAGCGCTCGGTGCCGGGAGCTGATTGCGGCAGCCGGCGAGGCGTGCGTGGCGGTCAAGTGCCAGCTCGCGTGCTTCGAGCGGTTGGGGGCCCCCGGCTATGAGGCGCTCAGGGAGGTCGTCGCGGGCGCCCGGGCGGCCGGCCTGCTGGTGATCGCGGACGGCAAGCGCGGGGACGTGCCCGTGACCGCCGCCGCATACGGCGAGGCCCTCTTCGGCGAGCAGCCGGGCCTCGGCGCCGACGCCGCGACCGCCAGCCCCTTGCTGGGGGGCGACGCGATCGAGCCGCTCGTCGCCGCCGCGGAGGACGGCGGCGCCGGGCTCTTCGTCCTCGTCCGGACCTCGAACCCCGGGGCCGCGGACCTCTTCGACCTCCCCACGCCGGACGTTCCTCTCCACGAGCGCATCGCGGCGATGGTCGCCGAGCGCTCCGAGAGGCTCGTGGGCCGGTCCGGCCTGTCGGGGATGGGCGCGGTTGTGGGGGCGACGGAGCCGCAGCACCTCGGGAGGCTGCGGGAGCTGATGCCTTCCGCGGTCTTCCTCATCCCTGGCCTCGGCGCCCAGGGCGGCGACCCGGCGGCGCTGGGACCGGCCCTCGGTGAGCATCCGGCCTCGATCCTCGTCCCCGCCTCACGCTCGATCGCGGGCGCCGAGGATCCGGCCGCCGCGGCAGAAGCCTTGCGAGCGCAGCTGTGGAGCCTGACGGACGGCTGATAGCCCGTACCATCGTCGGCCCTCGCGGCGCATCGCAAAGCGACGGGGCCTCGAATGGAAAGCAGCACGACGAACGCAGCAGGGCGGGCGAGCCTGGGTCGGTGGGTCGCGCGGATCCTCGCCGTCCTCGCCGTCGGCGCGGCGGCCGTGGCCCTCTACCTGGTGATCTCGGGCTCCGACGCGACGGACTCCGGTTCGAAGAAGGCGGGCAAAAACCCCCCCAGCGAGCAGCAGCAGCCCGAACGCCCGCCGGACACCTACGTCGTGCAGCCGGGCGACACCATCGGCGGGATCGCCGTGAAGCTGGGCGTCTCGGTGGAGCGGATCGAGGAGCTCAACCCCGAGATCGACGCCCAGGCGCTGCCGTCGGGCGCGGCGCTGCTGCTGCGGCCCGAGCCTCAGAAATAGCCAGGCCGGCCTTCTTGGCTGGGCTGGCAGCGGCGCTGGCCCTGCTCGCCGCGCCCGCCCACGGGGCCGAAGGGGAGCCGCCGCGCCCGGATGCCGCCTCCTGGGTGGTTGTCGACGCGGCCGACGGTGACGTTCTCGCGGCCCGCGCGCCGCACCGCGACCTTCCCATGGCGAGCACCACGAAGCTGATGACGGCGCTGCTCGCGCGCCGCGAGCTCGAACTCGACGACATCGTCACTGCCGCGCCCTACGACGCCGGCGCCGCCGAGTCGCTGATGGGTCTGCGTGCCGGCGAGAGCGTCTCCGTGCACGACCTGCTCTACGGCCTGCTGCTGGCGAGCGGCAACGACGCCGCCCAGACGCTCGCCGTCGCCGTCTCGGGCTCCGAGGATGCGTTCGTCGCCGCGATGAACCGCGCGGCGGCCCGCCTCGGCCTGGACGAGACCTCGTACGAGAACCCGATCGGCTTCGATGCGGTGGGCCAGTTCACGACCGTCACCGACCTCACCGAGCTGGCGATCGAGCTCCGCGCCGATCCGTTCCTGCGCCGGGTGGTAGACACGGCCGAGATCACCCTGACCGAGGGGGAGAAGACACGGCGCGTCGCCAACCGCAACAACCTCGTACGCGAGCTTCCGTTCGTGAGCGGGGTCAAGACCGGCTACACCGACGGCGCGGGTTACGTGCTCGTGGGATCGGCGACCCGTGGCGAGGTGTCGGTGGTCTCGGCCCTGATCGGGGCCCCCTCGGAGGAGGCCCGCGACGACGGCACGCTCGAGCTCCTGCGCTACGGCCTCTCCCTGTACCGGAAGGAGCGGGTGCTCGCGGCGGGGGAGCTCCTCGGGGAGGCCGGGATCCTCGACCGCGACGTCACGGTCCCGCTCGAGGCCTCGCGTGCAGTGGGCCTGACCGTTCGCAGGGACGAGCAGGTCGAGGTCCGCGCCGAAGGAGTGCCGGTGGCGGTCGAGGGCCCCATCGCCCGGGGTGACCAGCTGGGGGATGCGGTGATCACGGTGGACGGCGCCGAGGAGGCGCGGGTGCCCCTGGTGGCGACGCGCTCCGAGGACGCCGCGAGCCTGATCGAGCGCATCGACGCGGACCTGCCGGGGGAGCGCCTCGGCGCCTGGGGCCTGCTGGCCCTGGGAGCCCTCGCCGCACTGTTGCTGATCGCCGTGCCGCTTGTCTGGCTCGTGCGGTACCGGAGAGCCCGCTGCTGACTGGCCGGGCGGCTAGAGTGCCCGTCGGGGAGAGAGGTCTGTCAGGAATTTGATTCTCACCGTCACGCTCAACGCCGCGATCGACAGGACCGTGGCAGTGCCGAACTTCAGGCTCGGTCGCCGCCACCGGGCGGTCGAGGCGACGACGATGGCGGGCGGCAAGGGCGTGAACGTCGCCCGTGCCCTCAAGCTTCTCGGCAAGCCCGTGATCGCCACCGGCCTCGCCGGGGGCGCGACGGGCACGCGCATCCTCGAGCTCCTGGCGGCGGCGTCGATCCTCAACGACTTCACCCGTATCGAGGGCGAGTCGCGCACCAACCTTGCCGTCATCGACCCGACCAACGGGGAGCAGACCGAGATCAACGAGCGCGGCCCGGAGGTCTCCGGGCGGGAGATCGAGTCGTTCTGCGAGAAGCTCCTCTACCTCGCCCAGGGCGCCACGATCTGCGTGATCGCGGGCAGCATCCCTCCCGGGGTCGACCCGGACATCTACGCGCGCCTGATCTCAGGGCTACGCGAGCGCGGTGTTCTGACGGTGCTCGACTGCGACGGCGAGCCGATGAAGACCGGCCTGCGGGCGCATCCGGCGGTCGTGGCGCCGAACGTCCTCGAGGCCGAGGGCGCCGTCGGCCACGAGTTCGACGGGCCGGCCGACCTCGCCGCGGGCCTCGAGCGCCTGATCGAGCTGGGGGCGGGGGAGGCGATCATCACCCGCACCCATGGCTGCGTAGCGATCGTGGGGGAGGAGGCAAACGGCGCCCCGCTCGGCCGGAAGGCCGGCGAGGCTCCGCACGGCACCCGCTATGAGGTCGAGATCGATCCGCTCGAGCCCGTCTCGACGGTCGGGTCCGGTGATGCCTTCCTGGCGGGCTACGTCGCGGCCCGCTACGACGGCCGCGCTCCTCGGGACTGCCTTGCGCACGGGGTGGCGGCGGGCGCCCAGTCGACCCAGCACTTCGGCGCGGGCACCCTTGATCGACGCGAGGTCGGGCGCCTGGCCGGGGCAGTGCAGGTCAGCGAGCTCGACGCTAGCGCTTTGGTCTCCTGAGTGAGCGCTGACGACGATCAGCGCGGCCCGGCGGCCACGCCGACCGATCTGGCCGCGGCCGTCCGGGACAACCCGGTCTGGTACCACACGATCGAGCTCGCCCCCGGCGTGGTTACGCCAGGGCGGATCGACCTCAGGGACGCGGCCCCGCGAGTCCTCCGGGACCGCATGGCCGGCCGGGCACTCGACGTCGGCGCGTTCGACGGGTTCTGGACCTTCGAGATGGAGAAGCGGGGCGCGGATGTCGTCGCCATCGACGTCGACACGATCGAGTCGGCCGAGTGGCCGCCGGTTCACCGCGAGCGGCTCGAGCGGGCCGTGCGGGAGTGGGGGATCGAGCTCGGCAAGGGCTTTCGGATTGCCTCCGAGGCGCTTGGGTCGAACGCCCGGCGAGTGATCTCGAACGTCTACGACGTCACCCCCGAGGCGATCGGAGGCCCGGTCGACTTCGTCTTCTCGGGGGCGATCCTCCTCCACCTCAGGAATCCGGTCCACGCCCTCGAACGGCTCTACGATTGCCTCGTCCCCGGCGGCGAGATCCGCATTCTCGAGCCGTTCTCCATGCGGCTGACCCTCACCTCGCCCGGCAAGCCCGCCGCCTCGTTCCAGGCTGCCTACTCGGACTTCAACTGGTGGGTTCCCAACCTGGCCGGACTCGCGGCCTGGCTGTCGACGGCCGGGTTCACGAACGTCGAGCGGATTGCGCGGTTCCGCTCCCCGGCGGAGAGGCGGATGCGTCAGTTCTCCGCCGCGTTCTCCGCCCGCCGGCCGGGCTGAGGGCGTCCCCTCGCGGGTCGGTTTACCGCTGTTATCATCGCCGGGGCGTTGGGAAACCGCCCGCAGAGCCCGCATTTTCCGGCTTTTAGGCCCCGCGACAGCGGGGCTTTTTCGTCCGCGCCCACGCATAGCCTGGATGCTTCGTCCATGGATGATCGCCTGGAGGTAATTAGGCAGTGGAAGTAGAGATCGGCCGCGGCAAGAAGGGCCGCCGGGCATACGGCTTCGACGACATCGCGATCGTTCCCTCGCGGCGAACGCGCGACCCCGACGACGTCAACATCTCCTGGACGCTCGGGCACTACCGCTTCGAGTTGCCCCTGCTCGCCTCCGCCATGGACGGGGTCGTGAGCCCGGCCACCGCCGGCATGATCGGCGCCCAGGGTGGCCTGGGGGTCCTCAACCTCGAGGGCATCTGGTCGCGCTACGAGGACGCCGACGAGCAGCTCGAACGCATCGCCAAGGTGCCGCCCCACGAGGCGACGAACCTGATGCAGGAGATCTACGAGGCGCCGGTGGACCCGGCGCTGATCGCCAAGCGCATCGAGGAGATCAAGGCCGCCGGCGCCGTCGCCGCCGGCTCGCTGACCCCGCAGAAGGTCACCGAGTACTACGAGGTCGCGCTCGAGGCCGGGCTCGACGTGCTGGTGATCCAGGGCACCGTGATCTCCGCCGAGCACGTCTCGTCCAAGGCCGAGCCGCTCAACCTCAAGGAGTTCATCGCCGAGGTCCCCGTGCCCTGCATCGTCGGGGGCTGCGCCTCCTACAACACCGGGCTTCACCTGATGCGCACGGGCGCCGCCGGCGTTCTCGTCGGGGTCGGGCCCGGGGCCGCGTGCACCACGCGCGGCGTGCTCGGCATCGGCGTCCCGCAGGCGACGGCGATCGCCGACGTCGCCGCCGCCCGCGCTCAACACATGCTCGAGACGGGCGAGTACTGCAACGTGATCGCCGACGGCGGCATGCGCACCGGCGGCGACATCTCCAAGGCGATCGCCTGCGGCGCCGACGCGGTCATGGTCGGCTCGCCGATGGCGCGCGCCAAGGAGGCCCCTGGACGCGGCTATCACTGGGGGATGGCGACCTTCCACCCCTCGCTTCCCCGCGGCACCCGGGTGACCACCCAGCAGGACGGCACGCTCGAGGAGATCCTGCTCGGCCCCGCCCACGAGAACGACGGCACCTTCAACCTGATGGGCGCCCTGCGCACCTCGATGGCGACCTGCGGCTACGAGGACATTCGCGACTTCCAGCGGGCCGAGGTGATGGTCGCGCCGTCGCTGCAGACCGAGGGCAAGCAGCTCCAGCGCCAGCAGTCCGTGGGGATGGGCTCCAACGGCAAGGCGCGGGTCGCGAACGGAGCAGCCGTAGACGATGACTAGCCGCCCGATCGCCCCCGAGGCCGATGGCCGGGCGGAGGTGCGGCTGGGCGATCAGGTGGACGGGCTGCCGCCGGCGGCGGCGGGCGGCGAGGACATCGTCTCCGAGGAGGCGCTCGGGGTAACGCCCCCCGAGACCGTCCACGAGGAGGTGCTGGTCCTCGACTTCGGCGGCCAGTACTCGCAGCTGATCGCCCGGCGGATCCGCGAGTGCGGGGTCTACGCCGAGCTGCTGCCCCACGACACCGATCTCGAGCTGATCGCCGAGCGCCGCCCGGCTGCCCGGGTGCTCTCCGGCGGACCGGCGTCGGTCTACTCCGAGGGCGCTCCGGAGCTGCGTCAGGGTCTGCTCGAGCTCGAGATCCCGGTGCTCGGCATCTGTTACGGGATGCAGGCGATGGTGCGCTCGCTCGGCGGCCGGGTCGAGCCGGCGGAGGCGGGCGAGTTCGGGCGCACCGAGCTCACCCTCTCCGCTGGTGGTGGCCGATTGCTCGCCGGCCTGCCCGAGACCCAGCAGGCTTGGATGAGCCATCGCGACTCGGTCTTCGAGGCCCCCCAGGGCTTCGCCGCCCTTGCCGCCAGCCCCGGCTCGCCGGTTGCCGCGCTCGAGAACATCGATCGCGGTCTCTACGGGATCCAGTTTCACCCCGAGGTCGCTCACACGCCCTACGGCCAGCAGATCCTCGACCGCTTCCTGCGCCAGATCGCGGGCTGCGCCGAGCAGTGGTCGCCGGCCTCGGTGATCGACGAGCAGGTCGAGCGCGTGCGCGCCCAGGTCGGCGACGCCGGGGTGATCTGCGGCCTCTCCGGCGGCGTCGACTCGGCAACCGCGGCGGCCCTCGTCCATCGGGCGATCGGCGAGCAGCTCACCTGCGTCTTCGTCGACCACGGGTTGATGCGAAAGAACGAGGCCGAGCAGGTGGTCGAGTCGATGCGCGAGCTCGGCGTCAACCTCCTGCACGTCGATGCCGAGGAGCGTTTTCTCGCGCGGCTCGCGGGGATCGAGGATCCCGAGCGCAAGCGGATGATCATCGGCGAGGAGTTCATCCGTGTGTTCGAGGGCGAGGCCGAGCGGCTGGCCGACGTGCGCTACCTGGTCCAGGGCACGCTCTACTCAGACGTGATCGAGTCCGGCGGCGACGGCCGCGGCGCCGACACGATCAAGTCCCACCACAACGTCGGTGGCCTCCCCGAGGACCTCGGGTTCGACCTGGTCGAGCCGCTGCGGATGCTGTTCAAGGACGAGGTCCGCGCGGTCGCCGCCGAGCTCGGGCTCTCCGACCGCCTGGTCTGGCGCCAACCATTCCCCGGACCAGGCCTCGGGATCCGGATCGTCGGCGGCGAGGTCAACCGCGAGCGCCTCGACATCCTCCGCGACGCCGACGCCGTGCTCCAGGAGGAGATCCGCGCCGCCGGCCTCTACCGCGACCTCTGGCAGTCGTTCTGCGTGCTACCGGTGGTCCGCTCGGTCGGCGTCCAGGGCGATGGCCGCACCTACGCCTATCCGATCGTGATCCGCGCCGTGACCTCACAGGACGCGATGACCGCCGACTGGGCCCGCCTGCCCTACGACCTGCTCGAGCGCGTCTCCAACCGGATCATCAACGAGGTCCCCGGCGTCAACCGCGTGGCGCTCGACATCAGTTCGAAGCCCCCCGCCACGATCGAGTGGGAATAGCGGGCTAGGACCCGCCCCCCGCACGCCCGGACGCGGGCTGGTGGCAGGGCGGAATACATCCCGCCACGTCCTCCGCTCTCGCCTGAATCAATGGTCCGCGGCTACACCGCAGACATTTTTTTGTGCTTCCGCGTCCGGGCGTGCGGGGTCTGGGTGGCTTCCGCGGATTACGCCACTTCGTCCGCCGTCGCCAGCCTCGCTTCGATCTCGCGGGGGGAGTCGGGCTCGAACGTGTCCGCGGCGATGGGGTGGGGGCGCGAGTAGATCGCGTAGAGGAGCCCGGAGAGCAGCGCCGCGGCGCCGGCGAAGCCGACCTCGACGTTGCGGAAGGCATCCAGCGGCGAGACCAGGTTCCAGGCGAGGAAGAGCACCGCGCAGCTGGCCCAGCAGAGGGCGGCGCGCCGCGCCTGCCCCTGGGCCAGCGCGGCCTGGTTGAGCGCCGCCGCCGAGAGGTAGCAGCCCATGCCGACGGCGACGATCGCGAGGCCGGTGCGGTCGTACTCGAACTTCTCGCCGAAGGCGAGTTGCATCACCTCGGGGCCGATCGCGAGCACCCCGAGAGTGGTGAGGGTGGCGAAGCCGGCGATCGTGATCAGGGTGGTGTTGACCGACATCCGGAAGCCCTCCTTGCCGCTCTCGTCGCCGCGGGCTCGCAGCCGCGTGAGGTGGGGGAGGAGGCTGGCGGCGATCGCCTGGAACAGCATCAGCGGCGCCCGCGCGACCATCAGCACGTTGAAGATGAAGCCTGCGGCAGCGGCGCCCTCGCTGGCGCGCACGAAGAGCACGCCGGAGCCGACGATCACCTGCTCGCTGAGCATCATCACGAGCACGGCAGCGGCGAAGGCCCCACCTCGCGAGAGCGTGAACTCGGGCTCCTCGATCCGGCCTGAAGGCGCCGCGTCCTCGGCGCCGGCGGCCGCCTTTTCCACCGGTGCAACCGCCGGGACCGAATGGCGGTGCCGCAATGCAAGCGGCGTCACCAGCAGACCTGCGAGCGGAGCCACCGCGATCCCGATGGCCACGGCGTCGACGCCGTCGGCGATCCCGACGGCGACGGCGAGCGCGAAGCCGAGGCGGGCGAGCCCTTCGAGTATCAGCAGCGACGCGTAGAGCGCGAAGCGCCGGCGCCCGGCAAGGAAGCCGCGGGCGTAGTAGGCCCCGCCGAAGCCGAACAGCGAGACGACCAGGACCCAGAAGAGCACGTCCCCGCCCTCCAGCAGGTTGCCCTGGATCGGACCGCGCAGGACCATCAGGGCGAGCAGCGCCAGCACGGTCAGGGAGATCTGGATCAGGGCGGCGACGCGAAGCACGTGGCCGGAGTCCTCGCCGACCTGCTCGCGCTCGGCAAGCGTGCGCGAGAGCAGCTGCTCGATCGGCCGAAACAGGGTCGAGGCGGCGACGAAGACGACCGACCAGAGGACGACGATCTCGCCGTACTCGTCGCGGGAGAGGCTGTGCGAGGCGAAGGCGAAGAACAGGTACGCGAGCACTCCGGCCGAGCCCAGCGCGATCGTCAGTAGGCCGGCGGCGCGGCCGTAGCTGCGGGTGTCCTCGAGGGCGCGGTCCGAGCTCACGCGGGGCACCGTAGCGATCGGCCGCGCAGCTCAGCCCATGCCGCGCGCTCTCGCCGGATCAGGAGAACTCGTCCCAGGCCCGCAGCAGCGGCGCCGGGTCCTCGGGGTTGCCGTTGCGGTAGCCGGCGGGCCAGAGCTCGAGGTGCAGTTGGCAGAACTCCGAGCGCGCGTTGCCGGTCATGCCGACGGCGCCGACCGGCTCGCCGGTGTGCACGCGCTCGCCCTCGGCAAGCGGGGTTGGTGCCTGCAGGTGCGCGTAGAAGTAGTCGCGCTGTGACGCCAAGCCGTCAACCAGGACCCAGTGGCCGTAGAGGGCGTCGCTGTAGCCCTGCGCCTGGACGCGGCCGCCGCGGGACGCCACCAGCGGGGTCCCGCAGGCCGCCGGCAGATCCTGGCCCTCGTGCACGCGGCCGCCGCTGCGGGGCTCGCCGAATGGGTCGCCGTAGGCGTGCGCTCCGGCCACCGGGAACAGGTGGTCGTGAAGCGCGAGCTTCCCGGCCGGGGTGCCCGCGTGGCCGAGCGGGCCGACCCGGAAGGCGTAGGCACCGTCGGGCGCCGCGTCTCCGTCCTGCAGGCGCCCGTCCCAGCGCCGGCGATGGATGCGAGCGGGGGAGAGCTCGCGTTCGAGCCAGCGGCGTACGGTCTGCCCGTCCTCGCCCCGCTCGACCACCCTG
>JBPCKC010000107.1:0-76107 GCA_051004675.1 Solirubrobacterales bacterium | reverse complement strand
AACATCGCCTGGGGCGGCCGCAGCCTCGGTACGCCAAAGCAGATCGTCGACGCCTGGATGCACAGCTCCGGCCACCGGGCGAACATCCTCAACGGTCGCTTCCGCGACCTCGGGATCGGTTTCGGCTCTGGCTCGCCCACCAACCGCAAGGTCAACGCCGGCATCTACACGACCGACTTCGGCTACCGGCTGCTGGGCTGAGCCGGACTCCGGCCCCTGGTCCGCGAGCGGACAGAGTTCCTGATCGACTTCTTCGCGCAGCATCCTTGTGTCGACTGCGGTGAGCGTGATCCATTGGTTCTGGAGTTCGATCACTTGAGGGACAAGCAGTTCAACATCGGCGCAGAGTTCATCAACCGGCGATGGACGGCAATTCTCGACGAGATCGAGAAGTGCGACGTGGTCTGCGCCAACTGCCACCGCAGACGGACTGCGTCGAGGGGTGGATTCATGCGGTTGGTGCTTACCGGGCGAACCCCAGACCGAGGAGGCGGATCGACCCTATAATCCGCACCCTCGCGGGCGAGGTGTAATTGGTTGCACGTCAGCCTTCCAAGCTGAAAGCAGCGGGTTCGAGCCCCGTCGCCCGCTTAGCCTCGCCGTACGCACGAAGGTCCGATCGGTCATCATGCGTCCGGCACCGCTCGCCCCCAGCGAGCGGAGGCGCGTATCTCGGGGCGTGGCGCAGTCTGGTAGCGCATTCGACTGGGGGTCGAAAGGTCGCTGGTTCAAATCCAGTCGCCCCGATTCGAAAGTTCGTGGCCCGGGCGCACAAGACGACGAGCTTCACGGCCGAGGTGAAGAGGCCTCAGGCGGCCGCTCCCGGCTTCTGCCACATCGCGCAGTCCGCGCCGAACACCGAGATCGTCACCCAGGGCTAACATGAGCGCCAACGGCGGCTGTGACTGAGCCAAGCCGAGAACGGTGACCCAAGGGGGGAACCATGAGGACGAAGTTTCAGCGGACGCTGGCGACAGCCGCGGTCGTGGGCGGGGCGCTCTGCGCGAGCGCGCTGGCCGACGAGAACCTCGGCGAGGCCGGCGGCTACCGCTACGTCTCGAACGCCGTGTCTGGGGGGCCGGGCTTCCTCAACGTCACCGTCGACTGCCCGTCCAACCGTCATCTGCTCGGAATGGGGTCATTTGTCAGGATCGTCAAGCTGCAGCCCAAGGACGGCGCCGACGCCGGCAGCACGCCCGACGACAAGGCCAGCATGCGCGCCAACTTCGGCGGCGGGACAGGGACCGCCGAGGCCCTCGCGGTCTGCGGGCAGCAGGTCTCCAAGTACAGGACGAAGGCCAGGGACATCGACCCCCAGGAGACCCTCACGGTGAAGGCCCCGTGCCCAACGGGAACCCGGGTGACGGGCGGGGGAGGACGGATCAAGGACGCGACCACACTTTCCAGCAACGCAGACCTCAACTCCTCGTTCCCCTACGACGGCAACGACGGCGACTCCGACCACGACGACGGCTGGGCCGTTCGCGGCTGGAACGACCGACCCTCGGGCCGGGGCAGGCTCACGGCGTACGCCATCTGCGCCGATCTCGAGCCCGTCTACATGACCGCCGACTCGTCGGCGCCGCCTGGCACTGGAACCACCACGACCGCCTCGTGCCCGGACACCCACTTTTTGAGCAGCGCCGGTTTCGAGCGGTCGGACACGCCGGGCATAGGGACCTTCGTCGAACTGAAGCAGACCGACTCGATCGTGGACGGCGACGTGGTGCCCGACGACGACGCTCGAGCCTCGCACTACAACCCGAGCGCGTCGCCCGCATCCGTCACGACCTACGCGGTGTGCCTGCCGTAGCGACGCGTCCACGAACGTCCGTTCGCATGATGAACGAACGAGATGACTCATACGCGGTGGCGATCCGCGTGCAGCCTCTGTAATCGAGACGGAGATCCCCGTGTGCTCGGAGGTCATGGACGCTCTTCCGGACCCCGCCGATCCGGACTGCGGGGGCGGCGCGGCGGACGTGGTCAGCTATGACGCTAACGACCAGATCGTCAACTGCGAGTTACAGCCCCGACAAGCCGAGTAGCCCGGGGTCGCGAGAGCGCCTGCTGCTAAAGGCTGTTGATCGCGTTGATCACCGCGACTGCGGTCCTGATTTGGTGGATCGTCTCCGGATCATCGCTTCGTCTGCGCGGTTGATCAGATCCTTCAATGAGTCGCCTGCCTCAAGCTCAGCGAGCCCCACACTCACCGACCTGGAGTTCTCGCCGGAGTTGAGCATCACCTCGATCTCGTCGAAGCGCTCCTCTACGTCCGGCATGGCCACCCCTGCCACTGAGCAGAGGAACTCGTCGCCCCCGTGCCTCACGATCGGCTCATAGATCCGGAGCTTTGAACGCATTGCATCGAATACGTCGCGGAGACGGGCGTCGCCTGCCGCATGACCCTGGATGTCGTTCGTCCGCTTGAGTCCATCGAGATCCACGAACGCGAGCACCAGGCTCTCGCCGGTGCGCTCCGAGCGATTGACTTCCTGCTGAAGCACGGCTTGACCGGCCCCTCGGCGATATGCACCGGTGAGTCCATCGGTGTGTGCCAGCTCCAGTTCGTCCAGAGCTTGGCGTCGGTCGACCGCCGCGTGTTCACGGTCAATCGAAGCGTGCTGACGGTCGCGACTTGCACGCCCTCGATCGATTTCGGCCTCCGCCCTGTCAGACGCGGCTTGCTTGCGGTCAGTCGCGGCCTGCTCGCGGTCGGCGGCAGCATTGGCACGGACCTTCGCGGCGAATTTAACCGCCGCTTTGTACTCGGGTCCACCCGGGCCGGCAGCCCGCTCGAGCGCTTCGGCGGCGCGATCGCGAGCCGTCGCTGCGTTGTCGCGCGCCGTGGAGATGAGTTCGCGGTCAGCGGCGGCCTGATCACGACCGGACGCAACTAAATCGGCGCTCGCGCTAGCGAGGTCGCCGTCGGAGCTCTTCTTATCGGCGCGAGCAGCCGCCCGATCGTTCGTCTCCATCCCAGCGACGGGCGGGTTTCCGACTCCCGGCCTCTTGGCTCGGTTTCTCCGCTTCCCAGCGATGCTCACTTCCGCATCCCGACCTTCCGGCTATTCACGAGGACCCGCTATCTCCACCGGCGCCAAGCGTGATCCCGCAACGGCAGACACGGATATCAAGGCTGCGGGCATGTGCTCTTGTTTTAGAGATCGGCACAAAGGGCGCTGAGCATGAGCCAGGCCCCTAAAAGGGGGATCGATGCCCTCCTCAGGTGGGTTCATCGAGCGAGGACCTCATCGCCGACACTCCACCTTCCCACTTCGCTACTCGTGCGAACATCAACAGCCTCCTCTCGAATGAACAGGAGTCTCGGTGAAGGATCGTCTAGTCTCGTTACGGTGAGACGGGGGGTTAGGGGCATCGCCGCCGCGGTCGCGGCCATCGGAGCGCTCGTGCTGCCCGCGACGGCGCCAGCCGCGACGATCGCAGTCGACATCGAGCTCGATCAGTTCGCGAATCCGACCCCGCCGGGGTTCGACCCCTTCTGCTCGCTGCGCGAGGCGGTGCAGGCCGCCAACACCGACGCCAACTTCGACGGCTGCGAGCGCGTCGGTACGGGCAGCGCGGACACGATCGTGCTCCAGGGCGGCACGACGTACACCCGCAGCCGCGCCGGGGTCGACGACACGAACGCGTCCGGTGATCTCGACATCGGCGGCGAGACCACGATGCAGGTGGACGGGACGGGCAAGGCGACGATCGACGGCAACACCTTCGATCGGGTGATCGACATCGCGCAAGGCGGCAGTCTCACCGCGTCTGAGCTCGTGATCACGGACGGGAACGTCGGGGCCAGCCAGCCCGGCAACGACACCAGCGGTGGCGGGATCTCGGTGAACTTCGGCGGCGAGCTCGAGCTGCGCTCGAGCAGGGTGCTGAGGAACTTTGCTCCCGGCAACGCCAACTGCGCTTGCGGCGGTGGGATCGGCTCGGCCGGTCAGACGACCCTGCACGGCGTCGTGATAAGGGCCAACGGATCCGGCAGCATCGGCGGGGGACTCAGCGTTGCCGCCGGTCCCAGCACGACCGTGATCGCCAGCACGATCGCAGACAACTACTCGTCCTACCTCGCGGGCGGCATCTACGCCGGCGGCTTCGACACCAAGATTGAGATCAAGCGCTCGACCGTGAGCGGCAACAGGCTCAACGGCGACAGCGGCTCGGGCGGGGGGATCTACACGGGCGGCAGCGATACCCAGGTCACGCTGGTCAACTCGACGCTCAGCGGCAACCGGGCGCCCGCCAGCGGCGGCGGCATCAGCGTCGGCGCCGGGCTGCCCAAGCTGCGCTCGGCCACGATCAGCGAGAACACGGCCGACGCGGACGCGAATGGGACCGGCCACGGCGGCGGGATTTCCTCCTTCAACCAGATCTCGATCCGAAACTCGATCATCGCGGGCAACGCCGATCTCAATCCCACCGCCCCCGAGCCTGACTGCGACACCTCTTTCGTCACCGTCGCGCACAACCTGCTCGGCAACGGCGGCGACTGCGGCAGCGGGCCGTCGGGCAACGTGTTCGTCGCCGATCCCCTCCTGAAGCCGCTCGCGGACAACGGCGGCCCTACCGAGACGCACGCGCTGAAGGCGACCAGCAAGGCAATCGGTCGCGCGGGCAACTCGCCCGCCACCGATCAGCGCGGAGTCCGGCGGGACTCCGATCCCGACATCGGCGCCTTCGAGCGGCGCTGAGCCCGCGTACCTGTCAAGGGACTCACCTGGCCCGCGAACGGGACCAGGGAGTCTCGATACGGCGAACGTACGCCTACTCCGACTCGTCAGCGAGTCCGACCGAACGGGCCTGATCGGATCTGTGCGCGGGGATCGCACGCGTGGGATAATGGCGCCCATGTCGGGGGGACGACCAGCTCGCGCGAGGTGGCTGGCCGCGGCCGTAGCGGCGGTCTCGTTGCCTGTGTCTGTCGGCGACGCCGGCGCGCTTGAGGCCGACCCCGATCGCGGCTCCATCCTGTACTCGATCAGCGCCCATCCGGATGACGAGTTCGCCGTCTGGGGAGCGTTCGAGGACCGGCCCGAGAGCTACGTCGTCTCGGTCCTGATGACCCAGGGCGAGCAGACCGATTCATGCAAGACCGCGGCCGAGTCGCCGCCCATCGGAGACCCGGAGCTCGAGAACGGGACGATCACCGAGGGCTTCTCCGAGGGGGAGATGATCGGCCCGTACAAGTACCAGGGGCCGGGTTCCCCGGTGGGGGAGCCGGACAAGGGGGAGCGCCGGCCGCTCGGCAACCCCTGGCGCAGGCAGGGATCACGGGCGTGCAAGCGAGCGAGAGTCGCCTCCTGGCACTGGTTCCTCGACGACATGGCCGCTCTCGATTCGGGGCTGACCGACATGCGCGTCCGGCGCAACCCGTGGAGAGACGACGACTACGAGGGCCGGTTCTGTGGTGGCCCTGCGGGTTGCGCCGATGTCTGGGCGAACGGCGCGGGCGCCCGGGTGGCGTTCGACCTCGGCGATCGGGGCTTCCCGTTCGATCTGAATCCGGACCCGTTGACCGCCGACAAGGTCACGACCGCCTTCCAGGCACTCCGCGCATATCGAAAGCGATGGGGACTGCCGCGGCTGCCCGAGGGCGAGATCCTCGCGGCGGTCCCCAATCCGATCGAGGGCTCGCAGTGCCCCTCGGATCCGCATCCCGACCACCAAGTCGTCGCCGAGGCGCTCTATGAGCTCCGCCAGGGCGGGGCGCCACAGCTCGGCGTGGCCTGCCCGAGCGACGAGCGCTATCAGGAGAGCCCGGGCCCGGATCACCCGATCGATCCAGACATCCTCCCGCAGGCGAATCTCGTAGACCCCGTCACCGAGCAGCGCATGGGCCCCTGGGTCGTGAACTACGGCTGGCTTTTCGGCACCTACACGTTCGCCGGCGGCGTCCTGCCCGATTATTGGGAGCGCTATGCGGAGGCGCCTCCGCCACAGATCGAGCTCTCGGTCAAGCCGCTGACCGCGGCGGCGGGGGAGCGCGAGCGGTATCGCTTCGCGGCGACGATGACCGGGACCGCGGATCCAGTCCCGCTTCCGCGAGTGCGCATCGAATTCGCCGGGGAAAGACGGCGAACCAACGGGTTCGGCCGCGCCACCATCACGAAGCGGTTAGGGGCGGAAGGCGTTCATCGCGTTCGCGCCGAGCGCAGGGGTCTACAGCCCGCGACGGTACAGGTCGAGGTAGCAGGCTCGCCTGGGCCGTAAGCCGCTCGTACCGCCTTTGGTACCGACTGCTGTGAGCTCCGGGCACCCTGATGTGAAACCAGCGTGTGGGCCCCCGATAGACGGTCACGATCCGAACCCGCCCTCGGTCTTGCCCGTCCTCTGGGTTGCGGCAGCGCAGGCAGCGCGGCTATCGCGATTCGCCTCGCTCGCGCCGCAAGCGGTAGAACCGCGGCTCCGCCCTTTTCACGTATCCGGGCGCGCCGGGAGGTAGGTCCATCGCCTGGTCGTCGATCAGGGTCCATTCAGGGAACGCCGCTTCGATGTCCTCGCGGCTCGCACCCCGCGGCAGTGGCCCACGGCGCCCCGGGGTCCAGGCCATCATCAGCAGCGTGGCCCCAGGGCCAGCGGCGGCGGTTGCTTCGCGAGCCTCCTCATTGCGCTGTTCATCCGTCAGCTCGTCGTGGAAGCACCCGAAGTCGACGAGGAGCTGGAACCCTGAGCCGGCGGCGGCGGCGGCGGCGAGCTTGGTCACGTCTCCCTCCACAAGCTGCACCTCTACTCCCGCCTGCCCTGCGCGCTCGCGCGCCCTGCGGAGGGCCTTTGGAACGAAGTCCACTCCCGTGACGTGCCAGCCACGCTGCGCCAGCGCGACCGCCCAGATCCCGCTCCCACAGCCGAGGTCGAGCGCCCGCCCGTAAGGCGGCTCACGTCCTTCCTCCTCGCGGGCGAAGAGATCGGCGATCTGGCGCGCAATCGCAGGGTCGGCCATTTGCTCCCAGGGGGTGAAACCGACCGCGTACAGAATCCGATACGCAAGGCTCATCGCGCCCCTCCTCAATTCCGTTGCCCGGAGTGTCGCATTGCGCGATGAGCAGCAGAGCCCGGCCACGTTTTCCGTGGCGCCCTCCCAGGCGACGCTACCCGCCCCTGATGGAAGCGTGAAGGTCTCGGACCACGCGAACGGCCGTCTGGTTCAAATACCGTCCAATTACCCCGACTGTTCGCGCCGGCGCTCCCGATGATCGAACGCGAGTAAGCCGCGGTCGCGGCCCGTCCCGCGTCACTCCGCCAGGGTTTGCAGCTCCACCTGCTGGAGGCGTCCGTCGGGGAACCTGAGGTGGGCGTCGTCGCCGATGCAGACCACGGTCTCCGCCTCGTCGCCGCGGGCCATCGAGGCGATCAGGGCGGCGGCGATCCGGTGGACGTCGCGGATAAGCCCCAGCGCGAGTAGGGAGCGCGTCTCGTTGGCGACGTCGCCGTCACCCACCCGCATCACGACCCGGATCTCGTCCTCGATGCCACGGGCCGTCATCGCGACGGAGATGTTCTCCAGATCATCCGCGGTGACCGCCGCGACGGCTCTGGCCTTGTGCAGGGACAGTCGCCCCATCAACGATCGATCCGAGCCCCGCCCGATCACCACGGGCAGCCCGAGCTCGCGGGCGAGGCCGATGCTCCGAGCGTCCTCGTCCTGCTCCACCGCGACCAGGGGCACGCCGCAGGCGCGGAGCAGCAGGCAAAGTCGGATCCCGACCTGGCCGAGGCCCACGACCACCACGTGGTCGCGGCGGGGGACTGCCCTCTTGCCGACCAGGCCGGTAAGGCGCTTTTCGATGACCCGGTTCACGAGCCCCGCGGTGAAGCCCGCGGCGAAGACCAGGGCGATCAGCATGGTCGCCGAGGTAAAGAGCTTGTACCAGCCCGGGCCGTCGTCGACATCAAGGTTGGGATCGACGGTGACGAGCGTCTTCGCCGACCCGTAGATCGCGTCGACAACCGAGTTGTCGAGGACGATCATCGCGGTGATCGTCTCGATCAAGAAAATCGTGACCAGGCCGATCGCGCCGTAGAGAAGCAACCCGGCGCTCTTGTCGTAGGGAGTGAAGAGCGCCCGGGTGAGGGCCTCGGTCCGGTGCGCCTTGAGCTGTGGGACAGGCTCCTCGGACAGCTCGCCGTCCTCATCGATCAGCAGGACCGCTCGCTCGCCCTCGACTTCCACCGCCGCCGCACGTTCGTCGATGCACGGCCCGGCCAACGAGGGAGCGACGATCTCGGCGAGCGAGGTGACGTGTGTGTTCGGCACCTCGCGAGCGACCTGCTCGGCCATCGTGTCGTCGAAGATGGTCAGCACGAGGGGCACGTCCTCGGTGATCGAGCGGATGAGGAGCGCCATGCGAAATACGAACGCGTCGTCGCGCCCGACTACGGCGACCGACGCGGCGGAGTCATCCTCCAGCGCCTTGCGAACGTCCTCCTCGTCCGGCTCGGTCAGGCGCTCGACCTCCGCCTCGCCGGCCTCGAGCGCCGCCGCGACCTCGTCGCTGAGGTCCTCGTCGCCGATCACGACGATGCGTTGGCTGCCTCCCTGCGCCGTCTCGCTCACCGCGGGCAAGGTAGAGCAGGACTGGCCCGCGTGCGGGATACTCGGCCGGTGCCCTCCGCGACGCACCCGCGCGATTGGACGGTCGCACAGCACTTCGCGATCTGGATCGGGCTGTTCACCACGGTCACCGGGCTCATCGGCCTGGCCATCAACCCGGACTTCGCGGTGGGAAGCGACGCCACCGCGGAGTCGTTCATCGTCGACTGGAACGGCTGGCACGCGGTCGCGGCCCTCCTCGTGGGCGTGCCGGGACTCGCGATCGCCTGGGTTCCCTCGCTGGCGATTCCGTATCTCGCCTATCGCGCGGTCACGGATGCGGCCGTCGGGCTCTGGGCGGCGCTTGACGATCGTCCCCTTGGGGTTCTCTACTTGCCGACGAGCGGCGATGCGATTTTGCACGTCGTGCTCGCGGCGGCTGCCACGCTGGGGCTCGTGCTCGCGGCACGCGCCTCCAAAGCGGCCGCCCGAGCCGGCCTGGCCGGGTAGCCCGAGGCCTACCGCACGCACCGGAGCCGGTGGGCGCCGTCGAGCAACCCCTGGCGCCTCTCGTTCGGCCGCAAGACTTACCGCCGGGTAGGAGCGCGGTCTCAGCCGACGAGGGCCTTTACCGTGAAGGTCTTCTTGCCGCCCGGCGTCGTGATCGTCACCGACTCGCCGACGGGCGTGTCGCGCAGGGCCTGGCCGACCGGTGATTCGGCCGACAGCCGCCCCTCGGCCAGGTTGGCCTCCGTCGAGCCTACGAGCGTCCAGATGTGCGTCTTGTTGCCCTTGCCTTCGACGACCTCGGCGGTGAGCCCGAACGCGAAGGCGTCGCCGGCGTCCTCAGCCTCGACGACCTCGGCGTTCGCGAGCCGGGCGCGCAGCCGCTTGATCTTGGTCTCGAGGTGCGCCTGATCCTCCTTGGCGATGTGGTAGTCGGCGTTCTCGGAGAGGTCGCCCAGCTCGCGCGCGGCCTTGATCCGCGCCGCCATCTCGATCCGTCCCGGTCCCTCGAGCTCACTGACCTCCTCGCGGAGAGCCTCGATGCCCTCCGGGGTGATCGCTTCGCGTCCCTGGTCGCCCGCGCCCATCGGCCCCACGATTGCACACGGCGTTCCTCGTCGTTTCGCGCTCGGCCCCCGGGGTAAGGAGCCGTCGTGACCGAGCGACCCGACGAAGCGCCCAGCGACGACCCCCGCGTTGATGAGGAGGCCGAAGCCGCGGGGCGCGAGGCGGCCGCGATCGGCGGCCGGGCTCGCGACGAGGACATCCCCGAGGCCGAGCGTCCCCTGCGCGAGGCGGGCCAGGGAGAGGCGGAGGGCTTCGAGATCGCCGAGGAGGATCTCGTGGAGCACGCGAGCCACGGCGACGACGGCCCCGATCCCACCCACATGGCGGGTGAGCCCGAGGAGGGCACCGGGCCGGTCGGCGAGTACGGCGAGGCCGACGACGCCCAGCCGGACGACTGAAGCCGGCCGCTAGGCCCGTTCTTCGTCGCCTCTGTCGCGAAGCTCCCGAAGCCCGGGCGCGGCGAACCAGATCCAGCCGAGCGTGAGTCCGATCCCGGCGCTCGTGGCGATCGCCGCCTGGAGGCTGAACAGCACGTCCGTGATCAGGAGGATGGCCCCGGAGATCGCCAGGCCAAGGAACACGATCCCGGTCTCCGCCAGCCGGTTCCCCGTGATCACGACCCACTTCTTGTCGCCCTCGCGGAACCGTGCTCGGTGGCGGGCGGATGGCCCGATCAGGAAGATCGACGCGAGCGTCGTGGCCAGCAGGGTGATGAAGTAGACGTCGCGCTGGAAGGTGGTCACCGTGGCGAACGCCTGCTGAAACGGCAGGATGAGGAGGAAGGCGAAGAACGCCTGAACTCCCGGGAGGGCCACCCGCACGCCCTCGAGGAGCTCCTGCATGTTGCGATCGACGCGCTCCTTCTCGCTCTCGCGAGGGTTGCTCGACCCTTCCTGGCTTCCCGCGCCTTGTGCATCCATACGCGAGCCAGCGTAGCTGCGGGCCAGGCGCGAAACGCCCAGGCTCCTAGCCGGCCGTCTCCTCGCGCGCGCCGGCCACGGTTTCGGCGAGCGTCTCGGCCACGTCGAACTTCGGCCGCCAGCGCAGCTCGCGGCGCGCCTTGGCCGTGTCCATGATCACGGGGATGCGCAGCGCGTGGAGCCACTCGGCCCGTGCCGGCGCGAGCGGCATGCGATCGAGGAGCTGGGCCGTTGCGGCGATCGCCGCCTTGGGCACCTTGACGCTGCGCCAGCCGAGCGCGGACGCGACGTCGGCGATCTGGACCTCGCCCTTCGCCGCCAGGTTGTAGACGCCCGGCTTCCCGCGTCCGAGTACCGCCGAGCGCAGGGCTGTCGCCACGTCGTCGGCGTGGACCAGTTGCAGCGGAGTCCCGAAGTCGGGTAGCACCGGCGTTGGCGTGGGGAGTGCGTCGAGCGCGCGCCGCAGCGGTCCGGGGAGCGCCTCGGCCGCCTGGAGGTAGGGCATGTTGTTCACCAGCGCCGGCGAGTCGGGCCCGCCGACGATCGAGGGGCGGAACACCCAGGCCTTGGTGTCGCTTCCTTCCAGCACCTCGTCCAGCGTGCGCTCGAGCTCGGCCTTCTGCGCCGAGTAGTAAAAGCCCTCGGTGCCGCGCGGCTCGACCTCCTCGGTAAGCGGCTGCGGGTTGTCGGCGTGGAACCCGTAGGCGGAGACGGACGAGGTGTAGACGAAACGCTCGCAGCCGGATGCGACGGTGGCCTCGAAGACGTTGCGCGAGCCCTCGAGGTTGATCGAGCGGGTCTCGCTGCGGTCGCCGAAGATGATGAACGCGAGGTGGACGGCGACGTCGGCGCCCGCGATGAAGCTCTGGACCGCCCGCGGGTCGAGGATGTCGCCGCGCACGTAGTCGGTCTTGCGCCAACCGTACGCCTCGGGGTCGAACGGGCTGCGCGCCATCCCGCGGATCTCGCCGATCTCGCGCGAGCGCTCGAGCGCCCGGATGAAGGCGCGGCCGATCTCGCCGGTGGGCCCCGTGACCGCGACGCTCAGCTTCTTCGGAGGGGGCATCGGCGGCAGGCTGGTCAGCGGTGACGCCTACCCGCCGGCCGGCGGCTTGTAGCCGGGGACGAACGCCGGGTCGTCCTGGTGCTCCTGGAAGAACCTGACCATGGCGCCGGCGTACTCGCGGAAGTTCGGAGGCCGCACGCCCAGGGGCTCGAGCAGCTCGACCGTCCGGCGCGTATCGAAGCGGACGGGATGGTTCAGGTACATGAGCGACTCGGGCGGCGTCCCCCCGAGGCGGTTGCGGATGGCCGGGACGCGGAGCGAGGCGGCGGCGAGGCCGGGCGGAATCCGGCCCTTGGGTGGTCGTCCCGCGTACTCCATCGAGAGGGTCTCGGTCAGCTCCTTCGCGCTCAGCGGCTCCGGGTCGACGAGGTGGAGCGTCTGCCCCTCCGCCTCGGGCGAGCCCGCGGCTGCAGCGATCGAGTCCACGACGAAGTCGACAGGCACGGCGTTGAACGGCGCCCCGGCCTGGCCGAACTGGACGACCGCGCGCCCCGCCCGCTCCGCCTCCGCGATCGTGCGCAGGATGAAGTAGGGACCGTCGAACTTCTGGGTCTCGCCGGTGCGCGAGTCGCCGACGACGATGGCCGGGCGCAGGATCGTGGTGGGCACGCGCGCCATGGCCTCGCGCACCCAGACCTCCGCCTGGAACTTGGTCGACTCGTAGTGGTTCTTGAAGTCCTGGCCCATCACCAGCTCGTGCTCGTAGACGACCCCTGTCCTGGTCCCGGCGACGTAGGCGGTGCTGACGTAGAGGAGGCGTTCCAGCGACTTCGCGGTGGCGCAGAAGTCGAGCACGTTGCCGGTGCCGTCCACGTTCACCCGCTGGGCGATTTCGAGCGGCACCGCCAGGTCGTAGATCGCCGCGAGGTGGAAGACCTTGGTCACCTCGGCCGCCAGCCGGTCGTAATCGGCGTCGGAGAGGCCCAGGCGGCCCTCGCCGATGTCGCCGGGCAGGACCTCGATCCGCTCGGAGTCGAGCTCGGCGGCGGCGCTCGCGGCGGCATCCGCCATTCGCGGCTCCACCAACGCTACGAGGCTCGCTTTCGAGTCGGTCTCGAGGAGCTTCGCCGCGAGCCGCCTGCCGATGAAGCCCGGGAACCCGGTGAGGAGCATCGTCGCCATGGGGGCAGGCTATTGCGCCACGGCCGCTCAAGCCGGCCGGTCGAGGAATGCCAGGATCAGCTCGCCATCAGAACGCGAAGGTCGAGGCGTCGACCTTGGGGGTCTCGTTCGTGATGCGCTGCATGAGGCCCAGAAAGCGGTACACCTCGGGGTAGATGATCGGCTTTCCGTTGTTGAGGACGGCCGCGGACAGCCCTCGCTGGGGGTCGGCCCACGACAGCATGTTCGTGAAGCCCAAGTGCCCGAACGCGTGCTGGGTGCCCGCGCCGTAGAGGCTGATGCGCGTGGCGCCCAGCATCAGCCCGTAGGAGAAGCGCGTCGGGAAGCCCAGCGAGTTGTCGAACTCCAGGTGCGATTGCTCGGTGAGCGCGTGGCGAATCGTCTCGGGCTTCATCACCCGGACCCCATCGAGCTCGCCGCCGCGGCGAAACACCTCGTAGAAGCGCGAGAGTTCGTTGGCCGTCGTGACCACGTTCGCGGCGGGGACGATCGCCGTCACGAACCGGTCGTCGTTCGTGGCGGCGACCAGGTCGTCGAGCGGCAGGCCGAGCGCTCGAGTGAGGAACGTCGATAGGGGCGGCAGGGTCGGCGGCCCGGTGATGTAGTTCAGCGCGACCTTGCCGGTGTCCTCGGGCGCCACCCCATAGTTGGTCCAGCGGAAGCCGAGCGGGTCGAGGATCTCCTCGGCGAGCACCTGGCGGATGTTCTTGCCCGTCGCCCGATAGATGACCTCTCCGAGGATGTAGCCGCCCGAGACCGCGTGGTAGGCGAGCTTCGCACCCGGGGTCGCATTGGGCTTCGCGTCGCACAGCAGTTCCACGAGGTACTCGCTGTCGTGAGCGCGGGCGATGTCGAAGGCCTCCCGCGGGAGGTTCGGCACGCCCGCGCGGTGTGCGAGCACGTGCGCCACGGTGATCTCGCCTTTGCCGTGGCGCTCGTAGCCGGGGATGTACTCGGCGACGGGGAGCTCGATGTCGAGAAAGCCCCGCTCGTGGCAGAGGTGCGTGAGAAAGGCGGTGATCCCCTTGGCGCTGGAGTAGATCGTGAACGGCGTCGCCGGGGTGGCAAGCTCCTTCTCGGAGTCCTCGGGATCCTTGGGACCGTTGCCGCGCGCGTGCCCGATCGCCCGGTCGAGGACCACCTTGCCCTCCCTGCGCACGCACACCTGCATTGCAGGGTGGACCCCACTGCGGTACCAGGAGACCGCGTCGCGCCAGATCCGCTCGACGGCGTCGGCGCCCATGCCGGCATCGGCCGGGTCGGCCTCGTCCCCAACGGTGGTGACCGCTTCGAGGTCGTGAGGGATCCGGATCCGCCGCAGCGGATCGGGGACGAAGGGCAGGCGCGGGAGCGAGGGGGAGATGCCCGAACGCTATCCGCTGAAGTGGGCCGCCTACGCCAGCTCGGCGAGGGCGAAGGCGACCGCAAAGCCCAGCACGGTCACCAGCCCGACCGCGTCGTTGCCCTTCTCGTGCGCGTCCGGGATCATCGTCGAGGACAGCATCGCCAGCAGCGCCCCGCCGGCGAAAGCCTGCGTGAACGCCACCACCCCGTTCGACGCCGTGTCGAAGGCGGCGTAGCCCAGCATCGCGGAGAGCGTGGTGGCCAGGGCGATCCCGCCCCACATCACGAACATCCGGCCCTTGGTAAAGCTCGCCTTGAGCTCGTTCGTGGACGAGGTCGCCTCCGGGATGTTGGACATGAACACGGCCCCGATGACCGCGGCGCTTCCGCCGCCGCCGCCGATCAGGCTCATCCCGAGCACGATTCCCTCCGGAATCCCGTCCAGGACCGTGCCCAGCACGATCGCCTTGGACTGGCCGGCGCCCTCGCTCGAAGGGCCCAGCGCGCGCTTGCCGAGGTAGAACGCGAGAGCGCCGGCGGCCAGCCCCAGCCATACCTCCTGTCCGCCTGCGAGGTCGAAGGCGTCCGAGACCAGCTCGAACGAGACCGCGCTGATCAGGGTGCCGGCTCCGAAGGCCAGCAGGAGTCCGATCGCGCGGTCTGACAGCTCGAGGACATACGCGGCCAGCGCCCCGATCACCAGCGAGGATCCGGCGACTGCACCCCACAGCAACGCCTCACCCATGGGCTGCGAAGCTCAGCGGCCGACGCCCGTGTTGGCCCCGGCGGCGCTCGGACTCGTGGGCGCCGCCCTTTCGCTCGTCCATGCTGCTTCCTCTCGCCGCTCGATCGGGCCGCGAGAATAGCCTGGTCCGCACGTGAGCTTCACAACTCTCCTACCGATGGCGCGCGGCTGAGAGGCGCAGGTGCCCGACGCCGTCACCTTCGTGGGTCACTCGACCGTCCTGATCGAGCTGGGGGGCATGCGGATCCTCACCGACCCGCTGTTGCGCGGGCGCTTCCTGCACGCGCGCCGCATTGCGCCCCCGCCGGCCGAGGGGCTCCTCGACGAGGTCGACGTCGTCCTCGTCTCTCACCTCCACATGGACCATCTCGACTTCCCCTCGATCCGAGGGCTCGACCGCCGGGTCCCGTTCGTGGTCACGAAGGGCGGGGGGCGGGTGCTGCGCCGGCGCGGGTTCCGCGACGTGACCGAGGTCGATCCGGGGGAGAAGCTCAGCCTCGGCCCGGTCGGGCTCGAGGCCACGGACGCCCGCCACGACGGCCGGCGCTGGCCCGTCGGCCTCGCGGTCGAGGCGCTTGGATACCTGCTCCGCAGCTCAACCGCGAGCGTCTATTTCGCCGGCGACACGGACCTCTACGAGGGGATGAGTGAGCTCGCCGGCCGCGTGGACCTGGCGTTGCTGCCGATCGGCGGGTGGGGGCCACGGGTGGGGGAGGGGCACCTGGACGGCCACAGCGCCGCCGAGGCCGCCGCGCGCATCCAGCCCCGCTGCGTGGTGCCGATCCACTGGGGTACATACCTTCGCTTCGACCTCGTCGGACGTCGCCCCGACCTGGTCGCCGAGCAGCCCCGAACGCTCCTGGCGGACACCTCGAGGCTGGCTCCGGGCGTGGACGTCAGGGTGCTTGCGCCCGGCGAGACCCTCCGGATCGACTGAGGCCCGTTCACGGCTCGGTCCTGACCGCGACGGCCTCGATCTGAAGCTGCCCGCGCGAGCCCGGGTAGACGGGGCCCGCGCCCGCGATCTCGTCGCCCGGTCCCGGCAGCGGGTCCGGGCGCAGGTCGCTGCGCACGTCGAGGATGGTGAGCCCGGGTGCGGTGACGCTCTCGTCGCTCAGCAGCACGAAATGCGCGTCGCCGTCGCCGTCGGGATCGACGCGCTCGACGTAGAGCACCCTGCCCGAGGCGCGCCGGCAGTTCGTGAGGCCAGCTGGGCAGGGCGGCGGCTCAAGCGGCCGCGGCTCGGGTCGCCCTGACTGGTGCTCTCGCCCGGTGGTGGAGGGCGGCGACGTGGGAGAAGGCTCGGGGTCATCGCCGCAGGAACCGAGGACGAGTGCGGCCAGGAGGGGAACTGCGGCCAGGAGGGGAACTGCGACATGGGGGCGCATCACCTCTCTATGGTCGCCGTTCGTGAGGATCCCGAGAAACCTGATCGTTCTTGGCGCGGCTCTGGGCGCCTTGGGCGCGGCACCTGCCGCGCAGGCCGACGTGGCCTCGGTCTTCGGCGGCGCCGTGGATTGCTCCGTGGAGCCCGATGGCGTCCGCTTCTGCGGCGGCGCGCAAACCACCGTGCCGACCTTCGACGGCGTTCCAATCGATGTCAACGTCGCGCTGCCCGCCGAGCCCGCCACCGGGCTGGACGGCGACTTCCCGCTGATCGGGATCTACCACGGCTGGGGCGGGTCCGAGGTCGGCCTGGGTGCGATGCGGCGGTTCGCCGACCGCGGGTACGCCGTGTTCAGCATGAGCGACCGCGGCTGGGGGCACTCCTGTGGCGGCACCAGCCCCACGCGGCTCACCCTTCCCTGCCTGACCGGTGGCTACAACCGGCTGATGGACACGCGCTACGAGGTCCGCGACGCCCAGGAGTTCATGGGTCGTCTCGTGGACGAGGGCCTCGCCGATCCGCAGCGCCTGGGCGCGACCGGCGGCTCTTACGGGGGCGGCATGTCGATGGCGCTCGCCGCGCTTCGCGACCGCAAGATGCTGCCGAACGGCACGCTCGTGCCATGGACGAGCCCGTCCGGCACGCCGATGCGGATCGCCGCCGCCGCCCCGGAGATTCCCTGGACGGACTTGGCCTATTCACTGACTCCCAACGGCCGCACGCTTGACTACGTCGCCGACGCGCCGTACACCCTTGGGCCGATCGGCATCCTCAAGCAGTCGTACGTGGCCGGGCTCTACGGGCTCGGCCTTGCCACCTCCAACTACGCGCCACCCGGCGTCGATCCCGACGCCGACCTCACGGCGTGGTACGCGCTCCTGAATGCCGGCGAGCCCTACGACCAGAGCCCGATGGCCGCCGACATCGTCGACGAGGTGACGACCCACCACTCCTCCTACTACATCGACCCCTCGACGCCCCCGGCTCCGCTCCTGATCTCCAACGGGTGGACCGACGACCTGTTCCCGCCGGGGGAGGCGATCCGCTTCTACAACCGCACCCGCTCGCTCAACGCCGACGCCGACATCTCGCTGATGTTCCTGGACTACGGGCACGCACGCGGTCAGAACAAGGGCGCCGACACGGCGCTCCTGCGAACCAAGCAGAACGCGTGGTTCGACCATTATTTGAAGGACGAGGGCCCAGCTCCTGAGCAGGGCGTCACGACCCTCACCCAGACCTGCCCCAGCTCCGCGTCCTCCGCGGGCCCGTACGAGGCCCCGACCTGGGGCGAGATCGCGCCGGGCGAGGTGCGCCACTCCGACGCGGCTCCCAAGGCGATCGCTCCGGCCGCGGGCGATCCCACCATCGCCCGCGCGTTCGATCCGATCGCGGGCGCAGGCGCCTGCGCATCGACCTCCGCCGCGGACCAGCTCGGCACGGCCACCTACCGCGTTGCCCCCGCTCCTGCCGGCGGCTACACGCTGATGGGCTCGCCGACCGTGATCGCCGACATCGCCTCGCCCGGCCCGACCTCCCAGGTCGCCGCCCGCTTGCTCGACGTCGCTCCGGGCGGCACGCAGACGCTGGTCGCACGCGGCCTCTACCGGCCCGAGAGCGGGGCGTCGGCCACGCGCCGGGTCTTCCAGCTCAACGCCAACGGGTGGAAGTTCGAGCCCGGTCACGTGGCGAAGCTGGAGCTGCTCCCCAACGACGCTCCCTACGGCAGGACCTCAAACGGCCAGGGCCCGGTCACCGTCTCGAACCTCGAGCTGCGCTTGCCGGTGCTGGAGGCTCCCGGCGGCCTGGTCTCAGAGCCCGCGCCGAAGTTCGTGCCCGACGGCTACGAGCTGGCGCCCGAGTACCTGGACGAGCCCGACGCCGACGGCGACGGGGTCCGCGACGTGGATGACGATTGCCCCAACGAGCCCGGCCCGGCCACCAACGCCGGCTGCCCGCTGGCCGACGCCGACGGCGACGGGGTCCCCGACGTGGACGATCTGTGCCCGAACGAGCCCGGCCTGCCTGAGGACGACGGCTGCCCCGTCGGCGACGGCGACCTTGATGACGACGGCGTTTCCGATCTCGAGGACGCCTGTCCCGAGCAGGCCGGCCCGCCCGAGAACCTCGGCTGTCCGATCCCGCCCGACGACGACGCCGACGACGACGGCGTGCCCGACGCCGAGGACGGCTGCCCCGACGATCCCGGGCCGATCGAAAACGGTGGGTGCCCGGTCGAGCCCGCTACCTGCACCATCGCTCTCCACGGCACGCCCGAGGACGACCGCCTGGTCGGCACGGCCGGCAGCGAGTTCATCCGCGGCCGGGCGGGCGACGACCGGATTCGCGCCAAGGCGGGCGACGACTGCGTGCGCGCGGGTCCCGGCGCCGACCTGGTCCGCGGCGGCCGTGGCGCCGACGAGATCATGGGCGGCGTGCGGGCCGACCGACTTCAAGCCGGCGCCGGCGCGGACGTCATCCGCGCGGCGGGCCAGGGCGCCGACGACGTGCGCTGCGGCGCGGGCGAGGACGAGGCGATCGTGGACGGGTCCGATCGTGTCGCCGGCTGCGAGACGGTCCGCCGCCGCTAGAGGCGGCCCCGCCCGTGACGCCGGTACGTTCGGCGTTCCATCTGTCGTTGTCACCTGAAGCACCTCTAAAGCGCCTGAGGTGACAACGGTGCGGGGCGCTGTGTCTAGTCAGACGCTTGGGCGGAGCGCCCCGGCAGCGCCCTGGCGCCAACGAGCGCGAGCAGAAAGCCCGCCGCCAGCGGAGCGAGAGCGAGGGCCCAGCTCAGCGCGTTGGCGTCGAAGTCCCAGTAGGGGTCGCTGACTAGGTCCCACCACCCGGGCAGCAGGTGAATGATGATCAGCCCGAGCACGGTGGCGCCGCCGGCGAGGAGCGCCGCGGCGGGCGCCAGCGGGCTGCGGCGAAGGGCGAGGACCGACGAGACGGCCAGCGCGAGGAAGCCGGCGAGGGCGATCGCCGTGCCCGTCGGAGGCACGTCGCGCGCCGGCTGGTTGAGCCCGTGGTCGAGGGTGTGGGCCACCAGCAGGGCGACGAGAAGGAGGTTGAGGCCGGCCAGCCTTGTCATCTCATCTCACTACGGGCGCGCGGCAGAGGCCGATCACGCCGGGGGGATCCCCGCCACCGCCTCGCTCAGCTGCGCCCTGGTCAGCGAGTCGAGTAGCAGCCTCGCCGTCGGCGGACCGCTCGGGCCGACCTCGACCACGGTCCCGGGCCAGTACGGGCTCTCCGCCGGAGTCGCGTTGCCCATCAGCCCCGGCATGTGGGTCCAGCTGCCGCTGTTCAGCAGCCTCGCCCCGCCGGGCGCGGTCCAGCCGGGCTCGCCCTCCAGGGGGCCGCGCCTGTGCGTGTGGCCGAAGATCACGTGCTCGGCCTCGATCCCCAGCCGGCCGATCACCTCGCCCATCGCCGCCAGCCCCGCGCGCGTGATCGCCCCGGGGGAGAGGTCGGGCCTCACCGGGCCCAGGCCGAAGCGGTTCGCCATCCCCACGGCGCCCGGCAGGGCCACGGACCCGAGCAGCCAGCCGCGGAGCTTCTGGGCCCGCGTCGCGCCCTCGCTCATCGCCGCCCAGATCCGGGCCGACGGGCCCGGCCCCCGCCGGTCGCCGCTGACGCCCTGCGCGAGGGCGAACAAAAACGCGTACACCGGAGTCAGAGCCCGCTCGTACTCGTCCGGGTCGGTGGGTCCCTCGGGGGCGTCGAGCGGGTCCTCGCCTTCGGTTGGACCCGGGCCGAGCGCCCGCTCGACCGCGGCGAGCGCCAGGCGCTCGAAGGTCGGGATGGTGAGGTGGCGGTCCAGGTAATGCCCGTGGGTCGCGTACACACCCTCGCGAACCCAGATCCCGGGATAGGCGAGGGAGACCGAGGCGTTCCCGGCTTTCCGGGCGAGCGCCACCAGCGGCCCCTCGCAGCCCTCCGGCGCCCTCTCCTCCAGCTCGAGGGCCGGAGTGCGGTCGAGCCGGCGGCGCGCCAGCCAGTCCTCGAGGACATGGTGGTCGTGGTTTCCCGGCACGACCACCAGCTCCGCCTCGGGCGCCGCCTCGGCGAGCGCCGCGAAGAACGGCTCGGTCAGGTCGAACGCCTCGGCGAGCGGGCGCTCGCGCAGCTCGACGATGTCGCCCAAGAGCACCAGGCGATCGACCCCGTCGAGCGCATCGATAAAGAGGTCGCGAATCCCGGGGCTGCGCAGCAGATCGACGTCAGTACCGGCGCCGAGGTGAAGGTCGGAGGCGATCAGTGTCCTCATCTGCCCATCCTCGCAGGGCGGCACCGCGGGATAGACTCGCCCCTCGTGAGCGCGAGCATCGCCGTTGAGAACCCGGCCACCGGCGAGACGCTCGCCGAGGTTCCGGAGCTGGGCGCGGATGAGATCACCGCGATGGCGGGCGCCGCCCGCGCGGCCCAGCCCGGCTGGGAGGAGATGGGGTACGAGGCCCGCGGGGAGATCCTGCTCGCTGCACGCCGCTGGATGGTCACGAACGCGGAGCGGGTCGTGGGCACGATCTGCGCGGAGACGGGGCGCCCCGCGGACGAGACGCAGTTCGCCGAGTTCGGCTACGGCATCTCCGCCCTCGAGTTCTGGGCCAAGCGCGCGCCGGACTACCTGGCCGACGAGGAGATCGAGTCGGTGTCGCCGTTCGTGCGCGGCCGGCGGATGCTCGTTCGCTACCGCCCCGTCGGGCTCGTCGGCGTGATCGGGCCCTGGAATTACCCGCTCAACAACTCCTTCGGCGACTGCATCCCGGCCCTCGCAGCGGGGAACGCCGTGATCCTGAAGCCGTCCGAGGTGACCCCGCTCACGTCGCTTCTGATGGCCGAGATGCTGACCGAGTCGGGATGTCCGGAGGGCGTCTTCCAGATCGCGACGGGCCGCGGCGAGGCGGGCGCGGCGCTGGTGGACGAGGTGGATTTCGTGATGTTCACGGGCTCGCTCGCGACGGGCAAGAAGGTGATGGCGAAGGCCGCCGAGACGCTCACGCCGGTCAGCCTCGAGCTCGGGGGCAAGGACCCGATGATCGTCCTCGCCGACGCGGACCTCGAGCGCGCGACCAACGCCGCCGCCTCCTATGGCCTGAACAACGCCGGCCAGGCGTGCATCTCGGTCGAGCGCGTCTACGTGGAGGACGCGATCCACGACGAGTTCCTGGAGCGCCTGACGGAGAAGGTGGAGAACCTGCGCCAGGGGCCCCCGGGCGCGGCGGGGACGGTGGACGTGGGGGCGATCATCTTCCCGCCTCAGCTCGACCTGATCGAGGCGCACGTCAACGACGCCGTGGAGCGCGGCGCCCGGGTCGTCACCGGCGGCGCCCGCGGGGCGGGACCGGGCCGCTTCTACGAGCCGACGATCCTGGCCGAGGTCGACCACTCGATGCGCTGCATGACCGAGGAGACATTCGGGCCGACGCTGCCGGTGATGCGCGTCTCCGGCGTCGAGGAGGCCGTGAGCCTGGCCAACGACGGGCCCTACGGGCTGCAGGCGTCGGTCTGGACTCGCGACGAGGTGCGCGGCGAGGAGGTCGCGCGGCGGATCGAGTCCGGCGTGGCGTGCGTGAACGACGCGCAGGTGAACTACGCGGCGCTCGAGCTGCCGATGGGCGGCTGGAAGGAATCGGGGCTCGGCTCCCGCCACGGGCCCGACGGGATCCGTAAGTACACGAGGCGCCAGTCGCTGCTGGTCACGGCGGGCGACGCCCCCGCACGCGACGCGCACCACTTCCCCTACAGCGCCGCGGTGTCGCAGGCGGTCGGCGAGGTCTTCGCGACGCTAGCCCTCAGCGATTTCTTCGACGACGCTCAGCGCGCAACGCTGGCGGCGCTGTGCGACACCTTCATCCCCTCGCTCGAGCCGCCAAAGGGCGACGAGGACAACCGCAGCTTCTGGCGCCGGGCCGCGTCGCATCTGGCCGTGCCGGAGGGGGTCGAGGTCGCGCTGGTGCGGGCGGGGTTGGCCGACGACCAGGTCGCTGGGCTGCGCTCGCTGCTGGACACGCTCGCGGGCAATGGGATCTCCGCGCAGACGCCCCAGGAGGCGCGCGAGGCGATCGTCAACGGGTTCTGCGAGGCGAGCCCGGAGGCGCTCGCGGGGATCTCGACGCTGCGCGGGATCGCCGGGTCGATCTTCTACGGGATGCCGGACCTCGGGACCGGCCGCAACGTCAACTGGGACGTGATCGGCTTTCCGGGGCCGCAGGCTCCGCCGCCGGCCGATCGCGAGCGTCCGTTGCGCATCCGCCGGCCGACCGCGCCCGAGGAAACGATCGAGGCCGACGTTTGCGTCGTCGGATCCGGCGCCGGTGGCGGCGTCGTGGCTGGCGGGCTCGCCGCCGCGGGCAAGTCGGTCGTCGTGCTCGAGGCCGGCGAGTACCACGACGACGCCGACTTCGACGGCCTCGAGCTCTCCGCCTACCAGCGGATGTACCTGAACGGCGGGCCGTTCCCCACCGCCGAGGGCCAGGTCTCCGTCGTCGCCGGCGCCGGGGTGGGCGGCGGGACCGTGATCAACTGGACCAACTGCCTGCGGACGTCCGATCACGTGCGCGCAGAGTGGGCGGGCGAGCACGGCCTGAGCGACCTCGCCGAGTCCGACTACGACGGCCACCTGGACGCGATCTTCGAACGGCTGAGCGTGAACGGCGACTGCAGCGACCTCAACGGCCCGCACCTGCGGCTGAAGGAGGCCTGCGAGGAGCTGGGCTACGACTTCCGCCCGATCACCCGCAACACCGATCCCGCCACCTACACGCCGGAGTCAGCGGCCTACATCGGCTTCGGCGATCAGTCCGGTTCGAAGCGCTCGACGGCGAAGACCTACCTGCTCGACGCGCAGGCAAACGGCGCCGAGATCCTCGCCGGCGCCCGGGCCCTTCGGCTCCTCACCGAGGGCGGGCGCGCGGCCGGCGTGGCGGCGGAGTGGCAGCCGGACCCCGGCACCGCGGGAACGAACGGCGCCCCGACCAGGCTCACGGTGCGGGCGCCGATCGTGGTCGTGGCCTGCGGGGCGATCGAGTCGCCCGCACTGCTGCTGCGCTCGGGCATCGGCGGCCCGGCGGTCGGCGACTACCTGCGCCTTCACCCGACGGTCGCCGTCACCGCGTACTACGACGAGCCCCAGAACTGGATGTGGGGTCCGCCGCAGGCGGCGCTCTCCCACCAGTTCGCCGACACGGGGGAGGGATACGGGTTCCTGATCGAGTCGGCCCAGGCCACGACGGGCCTCTTCGGCGGGGCGGTGCCGTGGCGCTCGGGCGCCGACCACAAGCGCCGCATGCGCGAGTGGGAGCACGCGGCGCCGCTCATTGCGCTGGTCCGCGAACGGGGCCACGGCCGCGTGGGGATCGACGCCGCGGGCAACGCGGTCCCGTATTACCCGATCGACGACGAGCTCGACCGCGCCCACCTCAAGCAGGGCGTCGAGGAGCTGACCCGGATCCACGCGACGGCGGGCGCGCGCGAGATCGTCGGCAGCGGGATGCGCGTGGGCGACTGGGCCAGGGGCGACGACCTTGAGGAGTTCATCGCGAGCCTGAACGCGCAGGAGATCGCCCCGCGCGAGTTCGTCACCTTCTCGGCCCACCAGATGGGCACGTGCCGGATGGGCCGCGACCCGGCCACCTCGGTCGCGAACCCGTGGGGCGAGCTTCACGACGCCCCCGGGGTGTGGGTCGGCGACGCCTCCGCCTTCCCGAGCGCCTCCGGCACGAACCCGATGGCAACGATCATGGCCCTGGCGCGACGGACCGCGCATGCGATCGCCGCCGCGGAGTGAGCCAAGCCGCCGCGAGTTCGGTGCGCAGGGCTGAGCTCGAGCCGCAGGAGCGGTTCGCCCGTGTCGGCGAGCTCGAGCTCTGCTACGAGGACCTCGGCGATCCCGCGGGCGAGCCGCTGGTGCTGGTGATGGGGCTGGGCGCCCAGCTCATCCACTGGAACCCCGAGTTCGTCAACCTGCTCGTCGATCGCGGCTTTCGGGTGATCCGCTTCGACAACCGTGACGCGGGCCACTCCACGAAGCTCGGAGGCCGGCCCCCAGGCACCGTGTCGATGCTCCTCGGGCTGCCGCGAGGCCGCGCGTACCACCTGGACGAGATGGCCGACGACGTGCCCGGGTTGATGGATTCGCTCGGAATCGACGTTGCGCACGTGGTCGGGGTCTCGATGGGAGGCATGATCTCCCAGGCTGTCGCCTACCGCCACCCGGATCGGGTGCGCTCGCTGACGATGCTCATGTCGGGGAGCGGTAAGAGGGTCACGTCGCTGCCGCGGATGCGCGCCCTGGGGACCCTGCTGACCAAGCCGGCTCGGGACAAGCGGTCGTTCGTCTCGTCGACGCGACGGATGTTCGAGGTGATCGGCTCGCCGGCCTATCCGATGGACGCCGAGCGCGAGGCCCAGTTCGTGCGCGTCCTGGAGCTCACCTGGGAGCGAGCCCACCATCCCGCCGGCGTGGCGCGCCAGCTTCACGCCATCACGTCCTCGGGCGACCGCACCAAGCGCCTGGCTGGCGTTCGCGCGCCCACCCTCGTGATCCATGGCGACAGCGACCCGCTGGTCCGCCCGGCGGCCGGCCGGGCGCTCGCCCGAGCGATTCCGGGCGCGGAGTTCCGGCTGGTGCCCGGAATGGGGCACGACATGCCCGCGGAACTTCTCGGCGAGCTCGCGGATGCGGTAGCGGCCACGGCGAGGCGCGGGGGCATGCGCGAGGCGCCGGCCAAAGCCCCGGCGCCGGTGTAGATGAGCGCCACCGGCGCGGTCCTCGCCGACTTCTGGCAGCACCAGCTCGTCGAGCACGACCGCCAGTGGATCTTCCTCGTGCTGCTCGGCCTGCTCGGCTCGTTCGGATTCATCCGGATGTCCACGCGACTCATCCGCAGCCCGCGGGTGCCGTGGTGGCCCGGCAGCGTGGTCAGCGGGTCCGGGGTCCACGTTCACCACCTGGTCTTCGGGATCGTCTTGATGATGATCGCCGGCACACTCGGCTTCGGCACCTTCACCACTGACTTTCTCTATGGGCTGTGCGCCGTCGTGTTCGGGATCGGCATCGGGCTGACTCTCGACGAGTTCGCGCTCTGGGTCTATCTGGACGACGTCTATTGGGCTAAGGAGGGACGCTCCTCGGTGGACGCGGCGGTGATCGCAGCATCAGCGATGGGGCTACTGCTGATCGGCGTCCGGCCGTTCGATCTCGAGGATGGCGGCCACGGAGCGGTCGCCGTCACCCTGGTGGCCGGCGCGCTGGCCGTCGGCCTCATCGTGATCTGCTTCATGAAGAAGCGTGTGGCCCACGGCGTGTTCGGCTTCTTCCTCCTGCCGTTCGCCCTCTACGGGGCGATCCGTCTGGGCAAGCCCGGCTCGGGCTGGGCCCGGCGCTTCTACGGCGACCGCAATCCCGCCAAGCAGGCGCGCGCGGAGCGCCGCTTCGATCCCGCCCGGCGCACGGAGCGCTTCAAGGAGTGGCTGCGCACCCTGATCGGGGGCTCGACCGAGGCCGACTACGAGCAGAAGCTCAAGGAGAAGCAGCGGGAGCCCTAAATCCCGTCCGTTGTCACCTCAGGGTCGCTCAGCGACCTTCAGGTGACAACTGACTGGGTGAGCACGGCAGCTAGAGGCGCGCCACGATGGCGGCGGTGATGAACTGCGCCAGCGGCCCGGTGGGATAGCCCGCGACGGTGCCGGTGCCGGAGACCACGCGAATCCGGCCGTCGTCGGACTCCATCTCCATCTCCACGTCGATCGGGATCTGGCGGGTGCCCAGCGGCGCGCGGCCCGCGAAGAAGCGCAGCAGGGGCCCGCCGGCGAGCCCGAGCGCGTCCGCGCCGTAGTCCACCAGGTCGGCGGCGGTCGTCGAGCTGGCCGAACGCACCGAGTAAGGCCCGTCGCCCTCCCGGGACATTCCGAAGCTCGCCACGTCGAACGGGCCCGCGCGGAAGTCCTCGAGGGCCACATCCACTTCTTCGAACCCGTCGAGCCGGTCCAGGACCTCGGGGTCCTCGGTCTCGAGGTCCAGGTCGAGCGCCGAGCCCCGGACCTCGATCCGGTCGCCGTCGCCGAACAGCAGACGGACCGCCGGCGTTGCGCTCAGCGTGACCGCCGCCTCGCCGCCGCCCTCGGTGAGTCGCTCCTCGATCTTCCGCTCGCCGAGCTCGGCGACGAATAGCTGGGCGCCCACGAGGACGACCGTGAGGACGAGGATGACGATGCCGATCAACATTGACTTGCGCACGACGGCTCCCTGGCCCAAGCTTGGCAGGCCCACCACGGTCGTTGTGTGACCGCCTGAGTACCGTGTCCGCCGTGGGAGCGGGCAACGCAATCGAGCTCCGTGGCGTCGTCAAGCGCTTCGATGAGATCACTGCCGTCGACGGTCTCGACCTCGACGTTCCGGCCGGGATCTGCCTGGGGTTGCTGGGGCCGAACGGGGCCGGCAAGTCCACCACGATGCGCATGCTGACTGGGCAGGCCATCGCCGACGAGGGCGAGTTGCGGGTTCTGGGCTACGAGCTGCCCTCGCAATCGAAGGAGGCGCGCGCCCGGATGGGGGTCGTGCCTCAGCTCGACAACCTCGACATCGACGTCACCGTGCATGACAACCTCGCGGTGTTCGCCCGGCTCTACCGGGTCAAGGACGTGCCGGCGGCGGTCGACCGGACCCTCGCCCTGGCCCGCCTCACCGAGCGCCGCGACGACCCGGTCGACAAGCTCTCCGGAGGCATGCGCCGGCGCCTGCTGCTCGCTCGTGGGCTGGTGCACGAGCCGAACCTGCTGCTCCTGGACGAGCCGACCGTGGGCCTGGACCCGCAGATCCGCACGGAGATGTGGACGCTGATCGACGGCTTACGAACACGCGGGTCGACGATCTTGATGTCCACGCACTACATCGAGGAGGCCGAGCGCCTGGCCGACGAGGTGGCGCTGATGACGAAGGGCAAGATCATCGCCCGCGGCCGGCCGGCCGACCTCGTGGCCGAGCACGCCGGCTCGCAGACCGCGGAGATCTACGGGCCGCCCGACCACCTCGCCGAGGCGCGGCGGCGCGCCGAGGCCCAGGGGCTCAAGGTGCGCCCGGCGGGCCCGGCGATCGCGGTGGTCGGCGCGGAGCGCGCCACCGACGGTGCGGTCCCCGACGACGCGATCCGACGTGCGGCCTCGCTGGAGGACGTGTTCGTGCTGCTCACGGGGGAGGAGGCGGAATGACCGAGGAGGTGCGCGTAAGGCGCCTGGACCCGGCCGCGATCACGGGGATCATGAGCCGTGAGGTCGCGAACTTCCGGACCTTCTGGAAGAGCACCACCTTCTCGAGCGTCCTCGAGCCCATCATCTACCTGCTCGCCTTCGGCCTGGGGCTCGGGTCCACTCTCGTCGACGGCGTGGGTGGCCTCGAGTACGTCGAGTTCGTCGGCACCGGGATGGTGGCAACGGCCGTGATCTTCGCGAGCGTTTTCCCCGCGATGTTCGGAACCTTCGTCAAGCACCGCTTTCAGAACACCTACGACGCCATCCTGGCCGCGCCGGTCTCCGTCGAGGAGCTCGTGAGCGCCGAGATGCTCTGGATCGGGATCCGAGCGGGGTTCTACGGATGCTTTCCCCTGCTGGTCGCGATGGGCTTCGGCCTCGACCCCGCCTGGGGCATGCTGCTCGTCCCGTTCTTTTGTTTCATCACCGCCCTCGGCTTCGCGGGTTTCGGGATTGCCGTCGCGGGCACGGTCGACAAGATCGACCAGTTCAGCTACGTGACGACGCTGGTGGTAACCCCGCTCTTCCTCGTCGCGGGGACGTTCTTCCCGATCGACCAGCTCCCCGAGGGGATCCAGGCGCTCGCGAACCTGAACCCGCTCTACCAGCTCGTGGAGCTGGTGCGCCACGCGGCCTTCGGGTTCGAGGCGACCGACCTTTTGCGCGTGGCGGCCCTGGTCGCGTTCTTGCTGGTGATGTGGCGCCTCGCCATCCGCCAGATGACGAAGACCCTGATCGACTGAGGCGACCGGAGCGCGTGTGTGCGGCGCGCGCCGGCGGCGCTACCCGGGCGTTACGTTGACGGCCTTGGGGCCGCGGTCAGAGTCCTCGGCCTCGTAGGAGACCTTGGCGCCCTCCTCCAGGGTGCTGCCCTGGGCGATGCCGCTCTGGTGCACGAAGAGATCCTTGCCGCCGTCGTCGGGCGTGATGAAGCCGAAGCGCTTCTCGTCGTTGAACCATTTCACCGTTCCGGTTGCCATTCCCTACTCCTGATCGGGTGCTTGGAGGCCCACCCTATACCTCGCGCTGGTGGCCCGGAGCCGCCGCAACTCACGCCGATTGCAGGCCCGAGAGCTCCAGCAAATCGGGCCACTCCTCAGGAGGAGAGGTGGGTCGGCTGACCTTCTCGGGGCGGCCGGCGGGAAGCGACGCGATCGCCGCGCGAGCCTGCTCGCCGCGCAGCTGCTCGGCGACCGTGTGGCGCGCGACCTCGATCGTGCGCTGGCGGTTACGGCGGCTCATCAGGTTCGGGCCCATCGCTTCGAGGTCCTCGCTGGTGGGCTGGACGAGGACGACGTCGGTGCCTCGCTCACGCAGCTTTCGCGCCTCGTGGCCCAGGCGCCGCCCCGTGCCGTCGCGGACCAGGCGGTTGATCCACTCGCCCGGGTTCCACGCCCGCGTGGGGTGCAGCGAGGAGGTGGGGTTGAGGCAGATGACGACGTCCAGCTCCTCGTCGCGGACGATGTCGAGGTTGGACGTGGAGTACATGCCGCCGTCCACGTAACGGCGGCCGCCGATCTCGACCGGGTGGTAGAAGCCGGGGATCGCGCACGACGCCGCGACGGCGTCGGCCAGCTCGACGGGCGGGCTGCCCCCGCGGCCGAACGCGACGCGCCGCCCGGTTGCGTAGTCGCAGGCGACGATCCAGAGGTTTGGGTGCGGCGACCAGCCGTGGGGAACGACGCGGCGGACGATGTCCCTGAGGGGGTCGGTCGAGATGAAGCCGCGGGGAATCCAGCCAGCGACCGCCGCGGTGGGCGTGTAGCGGCGCAGGCCGGCCAGCGAGCGGAGGGCCAGGCTCCAGGAGCCCGGGCCAATCGGCGGCCAGGCGCGCTCGAGGCGGAAGATCGCCCCGGCAGCGCGGTCGGCATCGGAGGCGGGCTCGCCCGTCGCGTCGACGACTCCCTCGAAGCTCTCGCCGGCCGAGTGGGCGACCATGAACCACGGCGGCAGCCCGGAGGCGACCAGCGAACCGATCATCGAGCCCGCCGAGGTGCCGACGATGACGTCAGCCGAGCCCGGGTCCCAGCCCGTCTCGCTCGCCAATGCGTCGAGGCCGCCGGTAAGCCACGCGCCCCCCTGGATGCCGCCGGCGCCGAGCACGAGCCCGACCCGCGGCGTCGGTGACCGGCCGTTCGCGGACGTCATCCAGGAATTGTGCTGCACGACCCGGCGTTTCGCGCCGACCGACCGATGAGCCGCTAGGTTTTCTGGTCCCCACGCGGCTGTGGTGGAACTGGCAGACACGCATGCTTCAGGTGCATGTGGGCGAAAGCTCGTGGAGGTTCGAATCCTCTCAGCCGCACTGTTTCAGGCCCGAATCGGCCGGGTGCCCATTGCTAAGATCGCGCCCCCCCGCGCCGCTATCGTCTAGGGGACTAGGACGCCGGATTCTCAGTCCGGAAACCGGGGTTCGAATCCCCGTAGCGGTGCCTCAGAAACCCGCCTTCCAGGCGGGTTTCGTCGTTCGAGGGGCGCCCGCGGGACAGCCGACGGGACAATGCTCCGCGCAGAAGACGATCGCTGACGACGCGATCGCCGCCCCCAAACTCCCTCCGGCCGGGTAGAAGCCCGGTGGCCGGAGGGGGTGATGCTCCTGACGGCCGGACTGCTAACGGGGCGCTTGGCCGCTAGAGGGCCATCGCGGCGCCGTGGGCGTACCCACGAGCGGGTTGATCTCCCTCATTGATCAGGACGGCGACGACTGCCGAGAAGGTCGGGGGGAGCGGTTGCGTTAGCCACGAGCCCCTGCGCTGGGCGGGCTAGCGCTTTGGACGAAAAGCGGCTAAGCGACTGAGCCCGACCCTAGCCTCATCGCAACTTTTCGCGTCGTCGCATGCGAGCCTCGTCGCTGCGCTGAGTGAGAACTCTCTTCACCTGGCCCTGAACCAAGCCCTCATCGAGTCCCTCAAGGACAACTCGCTCGCCAAAGCGCGATGGACCAAGACTCACTAGCAGCTTCCCAACGACCTCGTCAGCGAAGCTTGAAGTGACGCGATCAACGCCCGCGAAGTCAAGAACCACCTTCGCGGAGGGATGGGCGCTTACGAGGTTGCGCGCTTTGCGGCGTAGTGGCTCGCCGCCGACTCTCGTAGCGGTACTCGTCACCTCGTCGACTACAAGCAGGCGGATGTCATGATCATCTGGCTCGTATGTGGCGTCTAGGTAGTCCCAATCAGCTATCGAGATTCCGTCCTCGAGTAAAGCCGCTTCGAGGTCGAAGTCGCGATGAACATCCATTTCGAACGAGACCACTGTGCCCTCCAGGGCACTGGTTTCGCTCCAGGATCGTGCGGTGGGTCGCGGGCGGTCGGCTTGGGCAACTAGGAGACCCCGTCCCGAAAACAATGAGAAACGCCCGTTTGTCGCCGTGGCGATACGAAGGGCTCCCGCAAGGCCGTTGCCAGCTCCCACGGAGCGATCTCGTGTCACACCCTGCTTCATCGCGTGTCTCAGGGCTTTGGGATCGGTGTCGAGGTCTTCGTGACCGGTTCGTATGGAGTCGGGGATACCCCGGCCCGAGTCGGCAACGACGAACTGGATCCTGCTCCGCTTAGCCGCGACCATGACTGCGATCAGCCCACCGTGCGGCGAATCAGCGTGCTGAAAGACATTGTCCGCCATTTCATTCAGCGCCCACTCCAAACCGTGCAGAGCTGACCGCTTGATCGTGGCTTGTCCCAATACCACCCACAGGGTCCCGTCGACTAGCCGCAGGAGCTCCTCGTCCGTCGTGTAGCGCATTACCGGCAACCAGGTCGCAGGAATGTCCTCGCGGGGCTCATAGTTCACCGGACTCAGGTGATGCGCCCAGTTGCTGTTCTCGAAGATCCGTCTCATCGTCCGATCCTTTGGATCGATCACGTCGAAGTGCATGTCCCGTCGTCGACATGCCTCGGCATGAACGACCAGCTGTGCCATCGCGAGGTGCGATGCGTAGGTGGTTCTCGAAAAGTCGAATGTGAACCCGGTCTGGCCTCGCCTCGACCCAGCGCGGGTCGCCCTTCGACACGCCACGGCGTCCGAGAGAGCGACGGAGCTACCAAAGTAGAGACGATCCCCGTCCGCTCGCAGGGAGCTCCTGTCGCCGCCTCTCGCCACGAAGACGACGATACGTGCCTGCCCGGAGGCCGCGACACCACCTGCGGTCCTCAGAAGACTCGGGTCCGCGAGCTCGCGGGGGCACAACGACTCTAGGATCGGGGTTAGGTTGATGCGGTTGGCGTTCTCCCGGTGACCCACATGCAATGGCTCAAGACGTCACCCGGGGCCAGGCCGAAAGTACCGTGGCGATTCGATCACAGCGACGGCTGACTCTCCCCAGTCTCCCGTCAGCAGCTCACGCGTTCATGTGCCCCCCCGCTGTCCCGCTTCCGGCGGGTGTCTTTGCTCCAGCTCAAGCTCCTCAATCAGCCCGCTGACCCATCCGGCGAGCTGTCCGAGAAGTACTTGGGCGCGCTTGGCCTGAGGCGCATATGCCAGCTTCCGCATCGCCATCTTCCGCGGATGCTCGCGATCGGGAATGTTGATCACGTCGAGGCGCGGGAAGGCCGCGTCGAACTCTTGGAGTTCAGCGGCCGAGACCTGGACTAGTTCACGCACGCGACTCCGTAGGCGTTCGTAGCTCTCCGTGAGCGCCGCTGCTCCGTCGCCGTCGGGTTCGATGGATTCAGCAGCACTCTGGATCATGCCCCTCAAACGCAGCAGTTGTCCCAAGTCGAGCGTCACAGGCCTACCGTGCCGGAAACCGCTCCGGGTCAGCCCAATCGTCCCCACTCTCGTCGAGGTCGCAACCCGCAGTCCTCAGTCGCTTTGCGATCTCGCGAAGTGCGGCTTTACCCTCATCCAGTCGAACTGCGTGTCGACCCGCCAAGTCGCTGAACGGCCGCAGCTGGCCCAACTCGACAAGGATGGTGCGGTCCGGATGGAGCCCAAACGCCATGCCAGCCTCGAACAAGACGTTCGGCCGAGCCTGCGGGGTCGGTCTCCCCTCGTATTCGGGATCACCGTCCTCGAGGAAATGGTCTTGGAGCCGAGCCTCGTCGTCAGGCGTAAGCAGGACTACGACGGCGGCAGCCTTCTCGAAGGCGCTCTCTAGAACCTGTCCTATGTACGGAGCGGCGCTTTCCGTGTCGGCGACCAGCTGGCTCCACTCCCTGGGCTGGAGCCCCAGCGCTCGCAGGAAATCGAACATTGCACGCCTTGCTTCGCCGTCTCGGCCGTAGACAACCATCACCCGCCTGGGGTCGACCCGAGCCGGCGCAGCCCCTTGCTCCATGACTGTCCCGGCTGGTGCATCAATCAGGTCATCCGTCACATCGTTCGCGCCCGCGGCGGCACGCCACTCGTAGCTCGGGCCGCCGAGGACAGCGACTTGGGAGGCTCGATCATGCGCCTTGATGTGGTTTATGAGCTCAGCGGAGGGGACAGGGCTAACGGTGATGCGGACCCGCTCGATCTCATTCCAATCAAACGTCTGGCCCTGAAGGACGATTGCCTCACCCTCTCGGCGAGGCTGCAGAATCCTGTCTTCTATCCAGTCTCGATCCCTGTCGACGGCGACCGCATCGCTCCGCGGCCTCTTGATTCCAGCCTTCGGGCTAACGATTACGTGCCAGTACTCGGTCTCTGTATGCGCTGCCATCGGGTCGCACGATAGAGCCGGGCCGCGTGTGCGGGCATCAATTCGGGCATCAATCTGCGCGCAAGCCAGCGCAACTCAGGCCATTGGGCGAAGCCTGGTGACGCATATGCGTGGGCCAGGACAGCGCTTGCGCTCGATCTCATAACCCGGAGGTCGCAGGTTCAAATCCTGCCCCCGCTATTTACGAAAGGCCCGCTCCGGCGGGCCTTTCGCGTCCTCCGGGTCTCTGCCCGGCGCGGCAGGCGGGCATCAATGCCTATGCTGCTTTCGATGGGGACGCTAAGGCCGACATAAGGCAATCGCCTTGAGTTCAGCAAGAATCCTCATTGCAGTCGCCTCCGCAGCCGCCGTGCTTGGCCTCACCCTCGTCCAGGCATCTACGACTGCGGCCAGCGTAATCACGGTCACGACTTCAGCCGATGAGGACACGCCCGATGGCGATTGTTCGTTGCGAGAAGCGGTGAAGTCGGCAAACCTCGGCGCGGCCGATGCCTGTGTGCAGGGCGCAACTACGGGCGATGGAGGAGACTCGATCGTTTTTGCCAGCGGGATCAATATGGTCACCCTGAGCCTGGGCGCGCTTGAGGTTCTCGACGGCCAGGACCTAAGCATCAATGGCCCCTTCGGACTGGGTGAATCTCCGTTGGTAATCGACGCAGGAGGGGCTAATCGGATTTTCGACGTCGGGCAAGCCGGCCTCACGATCAGCCGTCTCGTGCTTCGAGACGGCGCCCCTCCATCGGGGGCGGGGGGCGCGATCCGCGGTGGCTCGTCGGTCGCTGTCTCCTATGCGACGCTGCTAAACAACGACGCCGAGGCAGGAGGGGCGATCTCCACCAACGGTTCGGTGGCCGTGTTTATTTCGCGCCTCTCGGGCAATAGCGCCGGTGGGGTTGGTGGCGCTATCGCCTTGGAAGGGGATAGGCCGCTGTGGGTCTCCGGATCTGAATTCACCGACAATGCGGCCACGGCTGGGGGCGCCCTGAGTATCGCGGCGGGAAGCTTCGACGTTTCTAGTTCCCTTTTCGCAGGAAACGTCGCTGGTACTGGCGCAGGCATGAGCGTGGCCGGCGGTGATGGCGGCGGGGTCGCGAACTCGACCTTCACAGGCAACACCGCGACCCCCGGCGCGGGCTCGATCGAGGTCGCGGGCGCGCCCATCGACGTTTCCTTGAGCACGTTCGCCGAAAACGCTTCGCCCACGGCGGACATCGTCAACCTCGACGCGATCCCGCAGATCACCCTAAGACAATCGATCGTCGCGAGCCCGATTCAGGGAGCCGGCTGCAGCGGACCGATAGGAGATGGTGGCTACAACGTGATCTTCGATGCGGGGCCGGGAAGCTGTCCCGTGGGGGGGACAAATCTCACCGGCGATCCGGTGCTCGGTCCGCTGGCGGACAACGGCGGGTACAACCGCACGCGCCTCCTTGGGCCCGGCAGCGCGGCGATTGACGTAATTCCCTTCGCAAGTCGCGCCCATTTCAGAGACCAGCGCGACGGGATTCGGCCGACGCCCTACGGGCTCGGGAGCGACGTGGGCGCGGTCGAAGTCGACTACCTGCCGGACGCCACGATCGGCGGAGAATCTGGACTGCACCTCGGCGCGTCCGTCTTCAACGAGGACGGACGCCATCAGACCTATCGAACAGAGCTCAGGCCGGCAAGGACCGTGTACTACGAAGCCAGGGTCTACAACCGTGCTCGACTGCTTGATGATCAATTTCAGATCAAGGCCGAGCCGAGGGACCGACCCGGGTTCAGAGTCACTTACTTCCGCGACCACCTGGATGTCACGAGCGAGATCACCTCGGATGCCGGCATCCTGACCCCAAGCGTCAGGCCGGCCCATGTGGCCGAGCGCGTCTTCGTGGCCGTGAGGATCAGGCGTGACACACCAGAGGGGCGGAAGATCGACCTTCCCATTACCGCCCGCTCCACCGGTCTGCCGAAGCGAGCTGACACCGTAAGGCTCGTGGTCGAGGCGAAGTAGACACGCCGCTTTTTGCCTCTATGAAGAAGGGCTCGCTGTCAAGCAGCCGCTGGTACGGGAGTTAGGGAGCCCTGGGGAGTCGGGGGGGTGGGGAGCACCGCTCGGCGAACGCGGCGCTGCACTCGGGGTGCGATCTGGCTTGGCGCGCGGGCCCGTGAGCCTCTGCTGGCGGGCATCAATCCGGGCATCAATCTGAGCGCAAGTGAGGGCAACTCAGGCGATCGCGCCGCGCCTGACCGTGCCTGAGAGCAGGCGAGGTCATGGCGTGGGGTCGATCTCATAACCCGGAGGTCGCAGGTTCAAATCCTGCCCCCGCTATTCACGAAAGGCCCGCTACGGCGGGCCTTTCGGCGTTCCTGCCCTGATTCCGGGTCTGGGAGCGGGCATCAATCGGGCATCAATATGTCAGTGGCTTCGCGTGGAGGAGGTGCCTCTAGTCCTCCGGGCCGCCTTCGTCCGGGAGTTTCAGAACGATTCGTGAGGCGGGCCACGGGACGGGCAGCTTCGCGCTCGCAATGTCGCAGGGATAGGCTGGCCCCGAATGTCGTTGACCCTTGCTAGCGCTTTCAATGCAGCCTGATCTACGGGAGCTAGAGGACCGCCTCTGGGATGCCGCCGATGAGTTGAGAGCGAATTCCGGGCTGAAGGCGTCCGAGTACGGGTCCCCGGTCCTGGGCCTGATCTTTCTGCGCTTTGCCGAGGTCAAGTTCCAGTCGGTCCACGATGAGATCGAGGCCAAGGCGTCTGCACGACGCAAGATTGGCCCGTCGGACTACCACGCGCAGCGTGTCGTCTACGTAGCGCCCGCGGCCCGCTTCAGCGCGTTGCTCTCGCTGCCGGAGGGGTCAGATCTCGGCAAGGCCGTCAACGAGGCCATGCGCCTGGTCGAGGAGCACAACCGTGAGCTGTCTGGCGTCCTGCCGCGCGCGTACACGGCCATTCCCGATGCGACGATTGCCTCGCTGCTCCGTCACATCAGCAGTTACACCAAGGACCTCGAGGGCGACGCGTTTGGTCTGATCTACGAGTACTTCCTGGCCAAGTTCGCGTTCGCCGAGGGACAGGGCGCGGGCGAGTTCTTCACGCCAATGTCGATCGTTCGCTTGATCGTTGAGATCACGGAGCCCTTCCACGGCAGGGTTTTCGATCCGGCTTGCGGTTCGGGAGGGATGTTCGTCCACTCGGCGCACTTCGTCGAGCGCCACCGGCGTTCGCCAGGTGACGAGCTGTCGATCTACGGACAGGAAAACACGCCCGCCACGGTGCGCCTCGCGAAGATGAACCTCGCGATCCACGGGCTCTCGGGCGAGATCCGGGAGGGCAACAGCTACTACGAGGATCTTCACGAGAGCGTAGGCCGGTTCGACTTCGTAATGGCGAACCCGGAGTTCAACGTCAACAGAATCGACAAGGCGAAGCTCGAGGACGATCCGAGGTTCCCGGACCTGCCGAAGGCCGACAACGGCAACTACCTCTGGATTCAGCTCTTCGCAACTGCGTTGAACGAAACCGGCCGCGCCGGGTTCGTCATGGCTAACTCAGCCTCCGATGCCCGACACAGCGAGGGTGAGATCCGGCGCAAACTGATTGAAGCCGGATTGGTCGATGTGATGGTCGCGGTCGGCCCGAACTTCTTCTACACCGTGACGCTGCCGGTGACGCTGTGGTTCCTCGATCGCGGCAAGCACGAAACCGAGCGGGCCGACCAGGTCCTGTTCGTCGACGCCCGCCAGATCTTCCGTCAGATTGATCGTGCTCATCGGGACTTCACCGACGAGCAGCTCGAATTCCTCGCCAACATCGTCCGCCTTTATCGGGGCCAGGAGCCTGAGCTGGCAAGCGGAGCGAACGAACTGTTCGCCGAGCAGTTTCCCGATGGGATCTACGCAGATGTGAATGGGCTTTGCAGGGTGGCGACGATCCAAGAAATCGAGAACCAGGGCTGGAGCCTCAACCCCGGGCGCTACGTGGGCACGGAGGTCGAAGACCTCGAGGATGAGGTTTTCGAGGAAACGCTCGCCGTGGCACAGGCCGAGCTGCGAGCGCTTGGCGGCAGGGCGCAGGAGCTGGAGGCGGGGATCGACGAGGTGCTGGACAACCTGCTCTCTGCCTGATGGGTCTCTGGCGGGAAGCACGGGTCTCGGAACTCGCCGAAGGCGGCGAATCGGGCGTCGCGGGCGGTCCGTTTGGGAGCTCCCTTGGGCGAAAGGATTACGTACCCGCGGGCGTACCTGTTATCAGAGGTGCACAGCTCGCCGGCCCGGGCCGTTTCTCGCTCGACGGCATGGTCTTCGTCTCGGACGACAAGGCCGACCGCCACCGCGGGAACCTGGCCTACCCCGGAGATGTCATCGTCACCCAGCGAGGCACACTGGGACAGGTTGGGTTGGTCCCTCTGGACCAGCCGTACGAGCGATTTCTGCTCTCCCAGAGCCAGATGAAGATCTCCGTCGACCCTGCCATCGCCGATTCGGAGTTCCTCTATTTCGCGCTCTCCGCGCCGGCCACAAAACAGCGCCTCATCAACTACGCAATGACAGCGGGCGTTCCTCATGTCAACCTCGCCACCCTTCGAGCCTTCGAGCTCACGGTCCCTGATGTCCGAACTCAGCGCCGAGTCGCCGCGGTCCTCTCCGCCTTCGACGAGCTGCTCGAGATCAACGAGCGGCGGATCGAGCTGCTGGAGGATCTCGCTCGGTCGCTCTATCGGGAGTGGTTCGTGCACTTCCGTTTTCCGGGCCACGAGGGCGTGGCTCTGGTCGATTCCGGCGCCGGGCCGATTCCAGCCGGGTGGGAGGCGGGGACCCTGGATGACCAGGTAGTGCTTGCAAGAGGCTTCGACCTCCCTGTATCTGTGCGCCAACCCGGTGCGGTGCCGATCGTGTCAGCGTCAGGGGTAACCGGCAGTCACTCCGAAGCGAAGGCAAGCGGCCCGGGAGTTGCAACCGGTCGAAGCGGCACGATCGGAAGGGTCACTTATCTGCCGGTTGACTACTGGCCTCTCAACACCACTCTCTGGGTGAAAGAGTTTCGTCGGGCTAGCCCGCGCTCCGCGTATTTTCTTCTGGAGTCGCTCAACCTACGAAGCCACGCCACCGGCGCGGCGGTGCCCACACTGAACAGAAATCACATCAGCGGACTTTCCATGCCGATTCCTCCGCCTTCCCTAGTGGCGTATTTCGATGAGGTGAGCGCGCCGTTGTTCGAGTTCATGACTGCGCTCCGAAACTGGAACTACAAGCTCGTCGAGTCGCAAGGACTGATCCTCCCTCGCTTGGTGTCTGGACACCTGGACATCGCCGACATAGACCTCGGCATCCTCACTCCGCCGGAGACCGAGTGAATCCGCGCGACTACTCGGAGGATGAGCTTGTCGAGCGCCCGACGCTCGCACTCCTTGAGACGCTCGGCTACGAACTCGAGGACGGCTACACAGAAACCCTCGGGCCCGAGGGCCTCGGACGAGACGATCAGTCCCAGGTGGTGCTCCGCCACCGACTCGCGCCTAAGCTGGCCGAGCTAAACCCGGATCTGCCTGCGGCCGCGGTCGATGCCGCGCTCGATGAGCTCGTCCTCAATCGCGCCGCGCTCGATCCCACCCGCGCGAATCAGGCGGTCTACGAATTGCTTCGCGACGGCGTCAAGGTCACCGTCACCGACGAGCACGGGGACCGCACGACCGAGACCGTGCGTGTGGTCGACTGGACCACGCCGGCCAACAACGAGTTCCTAGCCGTCAGGCAGTTCTGGGTAGTAGGGCCGCTTCACACGCGGCGCTGCGACATCGTCTGCTTCGTCAACGGGATCCCGCTTGTCCTGCTGGAGCTGAAGGCCTCGCACAAGACCGTCGAGCAGGCCTACAAGAAGAACCTGCGCGACTACCGCGACGCGATCCCCCAGCTCTTCACGCCGAACGCGCTGGTGGTGCTCTCGACCGGCTCTGAGACGAAGGTGGGGGCGACGTTCGCACCGTGGGAGCGCTTCGGCGAGTGGAAGCGGATCGACGACGAGTCCGAACCCGGGGTCGTCTCGCTGGAGACGGCGATCCAGGCGCTTTGCGAACCAGCGCGCCTGCTTGACGTGGTCGAGAACTTCGTCGCCTACCTGGAGCGTCCGGGTGGCCTGGTCAAGCTGCTCGCTCAGAACCATCAAGTGCTGGGCGTCAACGCGGCGATCCGGGCGCTCTTGGATCCGGCCACGCGCGACGGCCGGCTAGGCGTCTTCTGGCACACCCAGGGCTCCGGCAAGAGCCTCTCAATGCTGTTCTTCACCCAGAAGGTCCTGCGCCGCGAGCCAGGCAACTGGACCTTCGTCATGGTCACCGATCGGGCCGAGCTCGACGATCAGCTCTACGACGAGTTCAAGGACGCCGGCGTCGTCGAGGGCCACCTGCAGGCGACCTCCTCAGCGAACCTCCGCCAGCTCCTCGGCGAGGACCACCGGTACGTCTTCACGCTGATCCACAAGTTCCGACCGGAGGGGGAGGGCCAGGAGATGCCGGTCTGCTCGGATCGCGAGGACGTGATCGTGATCACCGACGAAGCGCACCGCAGCCAGTACGCGACCTTGGCTCTCAACATGCGCCGTGCGCTGCCGAATGCCGGCTTCCTCGGGTTCACCGGCACGCCGCTGATCAAGGGCGAGGCCGAGCGTACGCGCGAGGTCTTCGGCGAGTACGTGTCGACCTACAACTTCCGTGACTCGATCGAGGACGGCGCGACGGTACCGCTCTTCTACGAGAACCGGATCCCCGAACTGCAGATCATCAATGAGAGCTTCGATGAGGAGCTCACCGGGATTCTCGAGCAGGCGGAGTTGGACGACTCCCAGGAGCGGGCGCTCAACCGCCGCTTTGCCACCGAATACCAGCTGATCACCCGTCCTGAGCGCCTGCAGCGGATCGCCGCCGACCTCGTGCGCCACTTCGTGGGCCGCGGCTTCCTTGGCAAGGGGATGTTCGTCGCGATCGACAAGGCCACCGCGGTGCGGATGTACGACCTGGTTGCTGAGGAGTGGCAGACACACCTCGCTGAGTTGCGTGAGCTCGCTGGGCGACTACCTGAGTTGGAGCGCGTCGGGGTGGATAAGCAGATCGCGTTCATGGAGGAGACCGACATGGCGGTCGTGGTCTCTCAGTCGCAGAACGAGATCGCGGACATGGCCGAGGCCGGCCTGGATATCGCTCCGCATCGGAAACGGATGCTCGACGAGGACCTCGACGGGCGCTTCAAGGACCCGGACGATCCTTTCCGGCTGGTCTTCGTTTGCGCGATGTGGATGACGGGCTTCGACGTGCCGTCCTGCTCGACGATCTACCTCGATCGCCCGATGCGAAACCACTCGCTGATGCAGACGATCGCGCGGGCGAACAGAGTCTTCCCGGAGAAGGAGAACGGCCTGATCGTCGACTACGTCGGCGTCTTTCGGCACCTGGAAGCGGCCCTCGCCGTGTACGCGGCGGCAAGGGATGGCGAGGAGGCGGCAGACATCATCCGCGACAAGTCGGCGCTGGTGGATGAGTTCGACGAGGAGCTCGGTGAGCTCATTGCGTTCGCCGAGCGCTGGGACGTGGACTTCGACGCGCTTGCGGGGGCCGAAGGATTCGAGTTCATCGCGCTACGTGACGCCTCAGTTGAAGCTCTGCTCGTCGACGATGTGACCCGAAGGGCCTACTTGGAGCGCTCAGACCGGGTGCGGCGCCTCTTCGCCGCGATTCTGCCCGACCCGGCAGCGTCGGGACATGTCCGAGTAGTCGGGGTGGCCCGCAACCTCGCTGAAACGATCCGCTCGCTTGATCCCGCGCCTGACCTATCGCACATCTCGGGAACAGTCCAGGACCTTCTCGATCGATCGGTGGGTGCCGAGGAGTACGTGATCCGCGCGGCGGCGGACGGCGCGGACGCTAATTCGCTGATCGACTTGAACGCAATCGACTTTGAGGCGCTGTCGGCACGCCTCGCGGGGCGGAAGCGCTCGTCAGCGCAGCGCCTCGCGGGGCGGATTGGGGCTCAGGTGCAGAGGGCGGCGAAACGGAACCCGACCCGTATGAATCTGGTAGAGCGATTTCGAAAGCTCATTGATGAGTACAACACCGGCAGCCTGAACGTGGACGAAATGCTCCGCCGGCTTCAGTCGCTCTCTCGCGACCTGTCCGAGGAGGAGGAGCGGACGGTGCGCGAGGGACTCTCTGAGTCCGAACTGGCCGTGTTTGACCTGCTCACCCAGCCGGACCCGGAGCTCACTGACGAGCAGCGCGAGGAGGTCAAGAGAGTCGCGCGCGACCTGATGGAGCGCATTCAGGATCGCCTCGTTCTCGACTGGCGCAGGAAGGCGGAAACTCGCGAGGCTGCCCGCGGCCTCGTCAAGGATGTTCTCGACGAGCTCCCAGTCGCCTACGAGCCCGAGATCTGGGCGCGTAAGGCCGAGCTGGTCTTCAACCACATCTTCGCCAGCTTCCATGACGACGGGGGCGACGTCTACGAGGAGCCACCCGACGTCGCGGTCGCGGAGCCCATGCCCGTCACCGAGGAGGAGATTGCCCAAGGGCTCGATGTCGACACCGTGACTGAGAGTGTGGTTGAGCGGATCAAGGCCGACCCAGAATTCGCCGAGATAGTCGCCGAGCAACTCCGGGGTGAGAAGGCGTTCTTCGCCATCTCGACGGAAGAACTCATCGCCAGCGATGAGACTCACGAGGTCGAGTTCAAATCGACCGCCCGCTGGAACTTGCGCGAAGAGCGTAAGGACAAGCGCATGGAGGATGCGATCGTCAAGAGCGTCGCCGGGTTCTTGAACACGGACGGGGGCACCCTCTTCATCGGCGTTAATGACGAGGGTCAGATCGTGGGCTTGGGGCGCGACACACCGCTCGTGAAACCCCCGAGTCCGGATGGACTCGTCAACTGGCTAACCACGCATCTCGTGAACGCGCTCCGCCACACGCCCGTGATGCGGACCAGGGCTCGGATTGACCAAGTGCTTGACGAAGATGTCTGCCGCGTTGACGTGGCACGGTCGTCAGAGCCCGTAACGGCGCGGATGAGCGATGGCCACGAAGCGTTTTGGGTGCGGATGAACAACACCACCCGTGAGTTGCCTGAGGCGGAAGTCGACGGGTACGTGAAGGAGCATTGGGCCACGCAATGAGCGATCGTCAACCGGGCTCTTCGTCGACGAGCGCGTCCCCGAGTAGCTCGTCGACGACCCCCGGGTGAGCAGTCTGAATTCGCCCTATCGCTGGGTCGAGGTAGTCGTACTCCGGGGCGTGCATCTTTGGCTCGTCCGGCGGCGCTTCCCAAGCCCTGTCCAGGGCATCGCGCATGTCGATGTCGAACAGCATGTGGGCCTCCGTCACCTCAACGGGATCTCCCCGCATGAGAGCCTTCAGCGTCGGGTGCGTCCAGTCGGGTGCTAGCAGCGCTCGCCACAGGCGGGAGGCCTCGAACGCCCTCAGGATCGCTTCGTCGTTGAAGCGTATCTCTGGCACAGGAGGATTCATCGCTGGCCCAAAGCACGGCGCAAGCGAACCCGGCCCGGATCGCGCTCGTCGGCCGCGACACGCTTCCTGAGATTCACCAGCACCGACTTGGCAGGGGCCCCTGAGATGCCTCTCAGGGCGGTGATCGCGGCGCTTCGGACCTTGATCGGGGCAGCACGGTCCTTGGCGACCGAGGCAACCTCCCCGGGGCTTGCGCCGAGGCGCGCGGCCGTTCTGACTGCGTCTACGCGCATCCCTGGTTCGAGGCGCTCGTCGTGTGCGATTTCGATCAGCTGCTCGGCGGTCTCGCGGGCCCCGTCCGGCACCTTCCGCCGGCGCGCGGGAAGTGCCCGGTTGCTCGGCCAGTAGTCCCATCCGATGTGATCTGCAAACACCTCGTGGCGCTCGCGTACCGTTTCGAGGATCTGCTTCGGCTCCTCCTGCCACGCGCCCATCGCGTCGGGCCCACCCCGTGACAGCGCGCCAAGCACGATCAGGTCCATCTGCGCGCCTTCCAGCCAGTCGACATCTTTCGTGTAGCCAACCAACGCCGCAGCCTTCGTCCGCTCGAGAAACGCCTTCACCCGGCGCTCCGGAACGTCGAGTGTGCTGCAGCCTGCAAGGAAGACGACGCGCCCGGCGCACCGGCCCTCGAGCATCCCCGCCAGTCTGCCAAGGCTGATCTCGAACTCGTCCTCGTCGACGATCCCTCCGGTGTTCCCGTGGGTGGCCACATAGAGGACGTCGTAGCTATCGACGGGCCACGCTCCTTGTAGGTATGCGCGGATGTCCTCCTTGGTGGCTACGTGGGCGTGGTCGGCGGCCACCGCGGGCTCGTTGTCTTCCAGCAGCTGCAACAGCCCGTGGACGGTGCGCCTGTCGGTGATCTCGTGGTCCCAGTAGGTCTCCAGGCACAGAATGCCCAGCGCCATCAGCAGTGGCCGTCCATGAGTACCACGGTGTGTCCGCCGCGGTATTGGTCGACGAGTCGGTTCACACGAGTCCGCCAGGCTTCGGCCTTTGCCTCGTCGAGCGGCTTCCAGAGGAATGCGCCCTTTGGCGTAACCAGCGCGACGGGAATCAGACGGGCGGGCAATGGTGAGGGCAGGCGGCTGGCCGGCACTGCATGAGGCCACCGGTCGTCCGCTGCGACGAGCGCTAGCTCGTCTAGCTCCCCGTCGAACAATCCCCCGATCCGCCAGTAGTCAAAGCCCTGGCTCGCCGCACGTTCCACGAGCCGCGAGGCGCGCTGGTAGGAGCGAGCGCGCGAGCCCGGCGTGATCACGAGGGTCGGGACGTGCATCCTCGTTCAGGCGGGGGGTAGATACCGCTGCTGGCGCCTTCGGGGGCGCAGCGCGAATGAGAGCTCTCGGCCGTGAGGCATAGACGAGGAGTCGGAGATGGTCACGCGACCTGACATGACTAGTGCGAGCCTAGCCCAAATATGAGTTATTGGCTCTAGACCTTTTGGCCCACTGCGCGGAGCATCCGCCCGGTGAGCCCTCAGGAACGGTTCGGCACGAACGTACGGCGCCTGCGACGAGACCAAGGCCTGACGCAGGAGGCGCTCGCGCATGCCTCGGAGTTGCACCCCACCGAGGTCAGTCGGCTCGAGCGGGGCGTGCGGGAACCGCGGTTGGGGACAATCGTGCGAGTGGCTCACGCGCTCGGAGTGCGCCCGGCCCAGCTGCTCGACAAGATCTCCTAGTCGCTCTCGCCGAGTGGCGGGTTGACCATCTTCTGTTGCTCTTGCGCGTCGAGTATCGCCTGCCGGGTGCGCTCGTCAGGCTGCACCGTCACGATCTCGATGCCCCACATCTGAATCGCCTGGCGACGCCAGCCCACGACCGAGCTGGCGGCCTCCTCGCTCGCGAAGGCGAGAAGCATCCGGGCATCTGGACGACTCTGTCTGAGCGCGATCAGCTTCAGGCTGTCTGTCGAGACCTTGTGGAGCTGGCCGCCTGCGAGCCTTCCCACCCGCGCGAAGACCTCGACGATGAGTGATTCGTCGGGACTCGCCCCGTCCACCTGCACGTACGCATCCCCGAGGTCGAGCCGGACGTTCTGTTTGAGCTCGACTCCGACCTCGGCCGCGACACTCGCGAGGATGCCGGCTTCGGCTTCCTGCTGAACCCCGGAGTCGCTCTGGTGCTTCACCGCCTTGATCCTAGGCCGACCGGCGAAGCTCGGCGCTCGTCTCGGCATCGGCCTTGCGGTACGCCTCACCGATGTCGACCACGTCGTCACGGGCGGCGTGCAGGTGGAGATCCTCGGGTCGGCTGAAGGCCCGTCGCGTATAGGCGCGGAGCCGGCTGGCCATGCGGCCGAGCCCTCCACGCGTGCTCAGCATCGCAGCGGTGGCGTCGTACGAGGTGACTACTGCAGAGATCTGCCGCCCGTGCTTGTGATGGAGGTCGCAGAACTTGCCCAACTCCTGGTCGAGGGAGACCAGCTCCCTGTGTACCTCCTCGATCTCCTCGCTTCGCTTCTCGGCATGCGCGACGTCGGCGATCACGCCGAGCGTGGTACCGAGCTGCAGCGGCGAGACGAGATACACCCGATGCTGGAGGGCGAACTTGTCGTAGCTGAAGTCCGGGAGCGAGAACAGGGCCTCCTGCGCGCCCTCGAGCGGCACGTACATCAGCACGAAGCTGGGACTGCGATCGAGATGCGCCCAGTACACCTTCGCGCTGAGCTCCTTGGCCCGAGCCACGAGCTTCCGCGCGAACGGTCTGATGCGCTCCTGGTCGCCCTCCTCGAGGGCGAGAGCGAGCTCGGCGAGGTCGGGATCGAGCGCGAACTTGGCGTCGAGGCCGATCGTGACTCCGCGCAGCTCCACGGTGTAGTCGATGCGCCGGCCGGTTCTCGACTCCCGGACCTGGCGGCGGTAGTCCCGGCCCTCCGCGAATCCAAGTACTTCGAGCTGGTTGCGTAGCGCCTCCTCGCCGAAGGCACCGCGGCTCTGGGGATTCGCGAGGCGCTTCGTAAACCCGGTCAGATGGCCATCGAGTCTGGTCATTCCCTCGGCGGCCTCGGTCGCCTTGGTCTTCGCGCCGTCGAGTGTTGTCCGCATCTCACCGACGTTCTGGGTCAGCTTCGTAAGCTCGCCCGCGAGCTCGCCCTGGGCCTCGTCCTGCCCGTCGCGCTCCCGTAGGAGCTGGTCGCGCTGGGCCTGAGTTTCCTCGAGGCGGGCCGTCGCGGCGGCGTGCTCAGTCACGGCGGTGGCGGCCTCTTCGCGCGCCTCGTCGCGCTGTGCGTTGAGCAGGCGAACGCGCGTCAGGAGCCAGGCCACCGCGATGAGCGCCAGGACGAGCAGGATGATCAAGGTGGGCGTCATTTCTCTCTCCAAGTACTGATTGCTGCGAACCGTCTTGTGTACAGCCTCAGTCGGACGAATTCGGGTGGAGCTGACGCCGTCGCCGGAGGCCCTCGGAGAGCTTTCGCAGGTCGCGCACGAGCCGATCGAGGTCCGGGTGGGCCGCGTGGTCCGTCGCCGGCCGAAGGCTTTCTGCGCGTTGGACCAGCAGTTCACTCTCCAGTGCCCCGGACAGGGCGGTGACGTCGGCGTCCCGGCGCGCGCAGGGAGGACACTGAAGCACGGGCGGCAGCGTGGTTCGCGGCCGAGCCGAGAACAGAACCGAGGCACCGCAGCGGCATCGGGCGGCGAGGATTCGCTCAGGAGCCATCGGACCCCGAATCAGCGTCGAGCCAAAGCGAGCCGTTCGGCGGAGCGATGTGCCCCCCGCTGACTCTCCACTGCCGAAGCGTGCCGCCGCAGACCGGGCAGCGGCCCGGGAACTCCGCCTGCCTTCGGACCTCCGCCCAGAAGTCAGGACCCTCCTCGCGCCAGCGCAGTCCGCAGGTCGGGCACTTGACGGTCGCTGTTGCCGTCGCCGTAGGCTCATCGAGCTCGATCATGCGTCGCGGCAACCAGACCCGGCGAAAGCCCGTGATCGCCGCCCACGCCACCAGGGTTTTCTCGTCGTCTTGCGGCAACTCGGCTAGCGGCGCGACCACTAGCTCCATGCCCTCCGCACCTCTATCGAGCGAGAGTTCGACGAGGCAGATCGCTCGCAGGGAGCGAGTGAGGAGCGCCCGCGTCTCGCGTGCGGGAAGCAGATCGTGGCCGAACGCAGCCAGGGTGATTCGACCGCGCTTGATCACCGCGCGGAACGTCGGCGAGGCGGGACGGTCGCGTCGACCTCTAGCGCGCATCGGCTGATCCCGTGGGGCGCGCCCCCGACTCGAGGCGCTTCGCGAACGGCTGAGGGAGCGTGAGGGGGGCCTTGCACCGCCAGGTCGGCTTGCCTGCCTTGACCCAGCCCTCGATCTGTGGCCACTCGGAGAGCGCCTGCGCGAGTCGGCCGCGCGATGCCGGGGTCGGCCAGAACGTCGGCTTGACGGCGTCGACCAAGATCCGGGCGAAGCGAGGCCCCAGCGAGCGGTCGATCGGGATCGCGTCCGGCTCCCAAGGACGCCGTTCGGGATCGCGGGGCAGGTTCTTCCCGACCGTCCAGCGGTACGCGGTGCTTCGATTCACGTCGACGATCTCGGGAAGCTCACTGGGAAGCAACCAGCCCCTGACCGCGCCCGGCGGCTCGCGCTCGCCCGAGCCCGCCGGGCGACCCTCAAGCAGGCTGCGGAGATCCTCGGTGACCACGTCCGCTCCGGGGGGTTCTTCGTCGGGAATCCGCTCCCAGCGGGTCTCGTCGTAAAGCAGCGATGAGACCTCCACGACGATCTCCTCGCGCTTCTCGGCGGCGCGCGCCAGCTCGTCATGGAGCTGGAGCAATCCGGTCAGGTGTGCGCGAAGCTCCGCATGCAGGGCGAACGCGACGTCCTGGCCCTCAAGAAGACGATCGGTGCTCGCCAGCAGGCGATCGAGCTTCTCGTTCTGGCTGGCCCGCGTGGGTAGCTCCGGCCGGAGGATTTTCGGAGGCGGTTTCAAGCCCGGATCCGCGTAGCGCTCGGACGCCACGCGACGCAGGTGCTCGATGTGTCCGGCGAGTGCTCGGTATCCGACGGCGAGCTCGCGGCAGAGGGCGAGGTTCGGCCGATCTCTGAGGCCATCGTCGGTGGATATGAGGCGCCAAATTCCCTCCGTCGCCCTGCCGGCGATCAACTCGAAGTGAGCACTGAGGTTGTGATCGCCGTAGACGGCCTTGAGGGGATCCTTGGCCTCGCCGTGGTCGAGGAGGGCATGCCCGTAGACCTGGGGCTCGAGCAGGGGGTCGGCGCCATCTGAGGGGTGCTCCGAGCTCCACATCCGCCCGGCCCGCGAGCCAAGCTGAAAACTGGCGTGTCGCCACTCCGTCGGCCGATGTCCGATGCAGCGGCGCTGCTCCTCGCTCAGCTCGGGGTTCACTCCCCGTTCGCGGCGGATGAGCGGCTCGCAATGCCTGCCGTGGACATCCGGCTTCACGCCCGAGAGCAGTCGCCGCAGCCCGTGTTGGCCGAAGGGCCTGAAGTTGACCCGGTCGCTGACCAGCAGCGGAAAGTCATCGGGCGCGCGTTCGTAGCGCGTGCGGCCCTCGCCGTTTCGCCGCCAGCGGTGGAGCGCCGGCGTCGCCCGTTCCATCAAAGTCCGATAGGCCTCGACTTCACGGCCGAGCCCGTTGGACAACACTTTGATCCGAATCTCGTCATGTGGCAGTCCCTTCCTGGGTCGGACGAGAAGCGCGTAGCCGCCCCGGTTGTCCGGAGGGACCCCGACGTGGTCGGCGACGAAGTCGCTTCGCATCAGCTGCGCCAGGGCCTCCGGCCGGCACCCGGTGCATACCAAGAGGTCGGCGGCCACGAGGTCGCGGAGGGTGCGAAACAGCGGGCCGCCGCGTGCCAACCGGGTGACGCTCGCCCGTCTCACTTCGTCGAGGAGATCGGCGTCCGGGCCCACCCCGAGTGCGTGGTGCACCGCCTCCACGAGTCCGGTTCTGGCGAGGCGGATCTCCGCCAGGTCGGGGGCGAGAAACTCCCAGCCCGAGCGCCCTATCTCGGGCGCGGTCAGGGTGGGGCGCTCGGTCCACAGGGCGAAGGCGGGGTGCGGGTGGCGGCCCTTTCGCAGCTCGATGATCCGGTCGAACAGGCGCAGCGTGATCATCTCCATGTTGTCGATGCTGCTCTGCGCCGGGCGCCCGCGCCCCCTCACCCGGTTCGCGGAAACGTCGGTCTCGGCGTAGGCCCAGAGGGCTCGATCGGCGATTTCTCCCGCTGAGGCGGAGCCCATCTCGAGCAGAAACGAGACGACGGGCCAGATCGGGCGCGGGTGGAGGAGCTCGAGTATGTGGTCGTCGAGCGTCGCGAGGCGGGCGTGTCGCCTTACCGCCCGCCGGAAGGTTTCGACGACCTCAAGCTGCGTCGTGCCGCGCTCTTTGAGTGCCCAGGACGCCGTCGGCCAGCTCACGCCCGCGAGAGATCGGAAATGGGCGGCGAGCTCTGGCTCGGCGTCGGGCGCGGCGATCTCGGCGCAGAGGGCCAGGACCCGATTGAGCCGGTTGGTGCCGGACGGGTTCTTCGCCCTCGAGTGAGCGTGGCAGCGCGAAAGTATTGCCCTGACCGCGTCTTCTGTCTCGGGGGCGAGGGGAGGGCCTGCAGGAAGCTCGTGGGCGCGACTACGTTGCATCAGCGGCTCTCGGGATGTGCCTTGGACTCGACCTTGGAATCGACGTGCTCCTATGCAACGAGTCGGTGGTGGCGCTGCGGGAGGGGAGAGGGGCGCCTGGCAGGGCGAGACTGGCCAGGGAGGCCGGGGCCCCGGAACCGATCTGACTTCGATGCACGCGCAACCGGCCCGTGAGCACCTCGAGCAGGACGTAGCGCGCCAGCGGCGTGAGCCGGCCGGCCTCGATCCGCTCCTCGACGAGCGTGCAGACGTCCTCGACCGCGATCCGCTTCGTAGCATCGCGCGAGGCGTTCTCGATCCGGCCCTGCCTGAGGAGCTGCCTAACGCTCCGCTCGGTCGTCTCGAGCAGGAACCCGGCCTCGAACGGCCTCAGCGTGAGCATCGTCGGGACCACTGGGACCCCGTCGATCCAGATCGCACCCGTTTTGGACTTCTCGGCCATCCCGACCACTCTGCGGGTGGCCGGGCGGGTTGCGCAAGGTTGACTTTTTCGGGTGGAATGTGATAGCGCCGTGCCCCTGCAAGAAGCTGGCCTGATCGTTTCTACGGATGAGGTTGTGGCGACCGTCTGAGGTCTGAGCGGCGCGGAGCCGTGGCTCGCCGCACCCTGTTGGGGAATGCCCGTGGCGGTCGACGCCTCCGCGGCCAAGAAATTGCGGCGGCCCCCTTGACAGCCCACGGATGGCCTCCTGTATCAAGGCTCAATGGGCATGGATCGGGCGCCGAAGCACTTGGACCGACCGGCTCGCGCCGTCCCACGACTCGCGCTGACCCCGCGCGAGGCCGCCGAGTCTCTCGGGATTGGCCTGACCACCCTTAAGGAACACGTTCAGCCGCACCTCCGGATTGTGCGCTGTGGCAGGGTCCGGATGATCCCGGTCGCGGAGCTTCAGCGGTGGGTGAACGAAAACGCTGAGCGGGTGCTTGAGGATGCCTCCTAGTCCGATCCCGGCGGTAGCATCGACCCGAACGATCAAATGGGGCCGCGGTGCGTGAACACCCGGCCCCCGGCGCCGGGCCAAGTCACACTCGTCCCGACGCAGCGAGGAGCCTAGGAGGTAGGCATGGCTGAGGGAATCGAAGTCCGCCATTCGAAAGGCTGTCGAGCGCGCGGGGGAGGGCGCTGTGGCTGCACCCCGGCCTACCGGGCGCACCTCTGGTCCGATCGCGACCGCAAGCGCATCCGCAAGACATTCCACTCCAGGGCAGAGGCCAAGGCCTGGAGATCTGATGCGGTGGTCGCCCTGCGGCAGGGGACCCTGCGGTCCCCCGAGCCGACGACGCTACGAGCAGCGGCGATGGCATGGCTGACGGGCGCGGAGAGCGGGCTCGTTCGCGACCGCTCGGGCCGAACCTTTAAGCCGAGCACGATCAGGACCTATCGGATGAAGCTGGACCGCTACGTCCTGCCGGCGCTGGGCGAATACCGGCTCGGGGACATACGGCGGCGAGACGTGCAGGACCTTGCCGACGCGATGCTCGCCGCGGGGTTGGAGCCGTCCACCGTTCGCAACGCGATTGATCCGCTCCGGTCGATCTATCGGCGCGCGATGCAGCGTGATCAGGTCGCGATCAACCCGACGGCAAACCTTGCCCTTCCCAGCTCGCGGAAGGCCAGGGTTCAGATCGCGACGCTCGCCGAAGCGCGGGCCCTTCTCGGCACACTGCCGGCAACCGAGCGGGCGACCTGGGCCACGGCGTTCTATGGCGGCTTGCGCCGGGGGGAACTACAGGCGCTCCGGGCGGGGTCGATCGACCTCGGAGCGAGCGTGATCCACATCGAGCGGTCGTGGGACCAGGAGGCCGGGGAGATCGAGCCAAAGTCGGCTACAAGCGTTCGCACCGTCCCGCTCTTGGCGGTGCTTCGCGACCACATCGACCAGCATCTGCTGAGGTCTGGCCGCCGGGGGAATGACCTTGCATTCGGGCGGACAGGCTCGGCCCCGTTCGTCCCAACGACGCTGATGGGCCGGGCCGACCGAGCCTGGAGGGCGGCCGGACTCAAGCGAATTACGCTCCACCCCGCCCGGCACACCTACGCCTCGCTACTGATCGCGGCGGGCGAGAACCCCAAGGCGGTGCAGGAGTTCATGGGCCACGCTGCGATCACTGAGACATTCGACACCTACGGGCACCTGTTCCCCGGTAGCCGGGACGAGGCGCGAGTCAGGCTCGACGCCTACCTGGAGGCTGAGCTGAGCAGAAACCGGCCGGACCATGACTCGAACTCCTCGCCGGGAATCGAAATCACCCAAGGCCACCCCAGCGCGCCCCCGGGAAAACGCGCGTAACCCTGCGCCCGCCGGAGATGCGGATCGTCGCCCCGCGCTCAACAGCACCTTCTCCGGAGGCGGACCCTTGTAGTCGCTTTGCATGGAGAGCGTCTAACTCGGGGACATACGCTTTCGCAGCGATGAGCACGATTGAGGTTGGGTGAGTCTCCACCTGCGGGTAGCGTGTGCCGCTTGCTTCTTCGCTCGGTTTACATCAACGGCTATCGGCGCTTTGCGACTCCACAGATACTCAGGATCGATGGCGCGCTAACGGCTGTCATTGGGCCGAGCCAGTCGGGCAAGAGCTCGGTCATAGGGGCGCTTGACGAGCTGCGATCGACGCGTCCCGTGTCGGTGCGCGACCTTGCTTCAGCCTCGGAGTCGACTGTCGAGAATCCGTTGGTCGTCAGTGCCCAGTTTGACTTCCCGACTGATCTCATTGAGGGCATGGCCGACGGCCACCTCGTTCCAGTGAGGCAAATGAAGCACGCGGATGGTACGGAGCTCACCATGCATCAGACCAGTCGCGGGCGCTGGGTTCTGATTGATGACGTCGCGTTCTATCGCGAGCTTCCGCGCTTCGAAGAACTTCGCGTTCACGAAGCCCGTGAGAGCCTCATACCGCTGCGCGACATGCGGGGCGAGCTTGAGGATTCGGTCATTGGCAGCCTCCTGGCTGGCCTGGGCGGTCTTGCCCTTGAAAGCCTCCCGGACTTGATCGAACGTGATCGTGACGCGGCGACCGAGGCAGTCGGCGGAGCCGAGACTCGCATCAATGAGCACTTGGACCGGGATCTAGTCGGGTTCCCCGGACTGAAGGTCGCGTACGTGGTCCACGAGTACGGCCTGGAGATGAAGGCGGCGACCAATGACTCGGGCATGCGCCCGATTGCGGATCAAAGCGCAGGCCTGCAGCGATTCATCGGCATGGTCGCCGCGGTTAGCTGGGGCGAGATGCGCGAGCGGCGAGAGCTGCCCCCAATCGTGCTGATCGACGAGCTGGAAACCCACCTCCACGTGGACGCCCAGACCGACTTCGTCCGCTACCTCGAGGTGCAGGAGGCGGTGCTACAGGTGATTTACACCACCCATTCAATGACCGCCCTGCCTGGGGACCTCGGCACAGGTCTAAGGGCGATCACGCCTACCGGCCCAGACCAAAGCGAGATTGTCAACTCACCGTGGAGCCTGCAGCGCGAACCTGGGCCATCCCCAGTGTTTGTTGCCGCCGGCGCCAGCAGCAGCGCATTTGCGGCGCTTCGTAGGGCGGTCTTCACCGAGGGCCCATCCGACCCAGTGCTTCTCCCGTCCCTCTTGCGGGCAGTCATTGACGAAGACGAAAAGCTGGACTTTCAGTGCCTGCCAGGGTTGGCATGGATTTCTCGGAGCAGCGCTGGCCCGCTGCATTCCGCGGCAGCTCGAACGGTTCATCTCGTCGATGGCGATGACGGCGGGGCTGGAATCCGCGACTTGCTACTGGACCTCGACGTTCCCGATGAGGACATCATCGTGCTCGGTGCGGACCTGGAGCATCCGGTCGTGCTCGAGGACTTGGTCGATGCTGAGCGCTACCGCAACGCCATCGTCGACGTGCTTCGACAAATGACCGAGGGGGAGCTGCCCGAAGCGCCAGCGGTGCGCGAGTTGCGTGCCGCCTGGAATCGACCGGCCCTCATCAGGTCGTGGGCGGACGAAAATTCACTCCCAGTGCCCGGCAAGGTTGAGGTCGCTGAACGCGTTCTCGCCGACCTCCTGCCCCGCGGGATCATTGTTGACGTGGAGCTCAAAGTCTCGCTGGTTGAGCCGGGGCGCGAAGAGATTCTTAGAACTCTCTTCTCTCAAATTCAAGGTCGACTCCCTAGCCCCCAACAACTCGCTCAATAGGACCTGCCGGTCCGCCCGCCAGCTGGCGAGTCGGCATCACGGCGCGCTCGTGCTCCGTGGGTGGATGGAACTTGGCTGCTGACGAGTGGCTCTCGACTGACGAGTGCGGCTGAGATGGCCGCTCTCGCGAGTGCTAGACCCTTTTCGTCCGAAGTGGCTATCCCCTCGATGTGCTCGCTGCCACCCCTCCCTAGGTCGGGAGTGGGTTCCAGCGAGAGCAGTCGGACGGATCTCCGTCTTCGACCTGAGTACTGATCACGCAGGCCTGGTATTGGGCTGCCGAGGCCGTGAGGTAGCCGAAAATCAAGATCAGCGTCACCGCGATCAATATGACCCAGCGGAACTCGTTGATGTACCCCGCGATCTCATTCCGCATCGGAGCCGGGGGAGTGACTGGGGTGGGAGTTCCCTCCATCTGACCACTCTTACCGAATGCTGCGCTCTCTCAAACATCGAAACAGGCCTCGGCTAGCACTTTTCGTCCTAAGCTCCTCGTCCTAAGCACCAACTAGGTCGATCAGCGCCTCTACCGTCGAGCGGTAGGCCCGGACAGCGCCGCCTCGTGCCATCTGGGCGCCTGTCGGATGAAGGGTCGCCAAGGCCGTCGTCCGGAAGCCGCTGACATTGCAAGTCATCGGCTGCGCGAGGACGTCATCGAGACGGCTCACGCTTGCACCGCCGTATCGCTTTAGGAAGAACGGAGCCGCATGGCGCCCAAGCAAGAGGACGACCTTGGGCCGGACAGCCTGAATCTCTCGTTCGAGCCACGAAGCGGAGTGGAGCTTGTCCGCAGTCGTCGGTCGTCGCAGCTTGCCTGCCGCAGTCCTGCCCAGCCAGAGGTGAGAGACATCCGTCAGATGGGCGTACTGGCGACTGTGGTCTGCGGGGTCGGCGGTGTGACCGACTGGGCGCAGGAGTTCCCGGTCCAGGAGCCGCCCCTTATCCGAGAGTTGACCACCGGGCAGGATCCAGGGAATCCCGGTCAGCACTTGGGTCCGGGGGCCGAGCGACTCGGCGACACAGACCAGATCGGAGGCGAGGCTCCGCTCGAACAGCTGGCGGGGTACTTGGCCCGTACTTCGCTTTGCAGCTTCACGCGCCACCTCGTCGTAGACCGCAGTTAGCTCCGCTAGCGAGAAATCTGCCACACGAAGAGTGTGCCGCCTGCCATGCGAAACGTCTTAGGCGCTCTTCGTCCAACGCAGCAGTGCCTCGGGGGGGCATTACCCTGAAACGGAATGACCAGTATTCAGCGCCTGACAAGTGCCGCGCTGTTCACCTTCTCGGTGATGCTGGGCTTGCTCGTCGCTGCCGGAGCCGATTCGCTGCTGCTCGGAATCGTTGTCGGAGCGGGTGTGGCGGCCGTCTGCATGGTGGCCCTGGCGCGGCACATAAACCGATAACCGCTTCTCGTCCTAAGCAGCTATGTCCGTCGAGGCAGGATCAGCAACACGATCAGCGGAGGCAGGAACGATACAAGCATGGCGGCAGTGGCAAAGAAGCGAAACTCGTAGCCGCGCCGTTCGGCTAGGCGTCCGACCAGATATGCCGGGACGACCACCAGGATCACAACGATCAGGAGGGCGAGTGGCTTGGGAACGTCCGCGAAAGGGGCTGCCGTGAAGTAGTCAGGGGCCTCAATCCGCATCTCTTTCCCGTACCCCTTCTAGCTGCTTTTCGTCCTAAGCGCGGGTGGCGCGAAGCAGCCCAACACCGCTCGCGACCCCAATTACACCGGCAGCGAGGAACGGAACTAGGTCGATCCCACCGCACAGCCTGGTGACGTCTCCGCCTTGAACCTGGACTGAGACCGGCTCGCCGGGGCCGCAGGTGTTGAACCCGGCCTGCGCGAGGACGACCAGCAAGCTCGCCAGGCCGATAGCCAAGAGGAGACATGCGGTCAGACGCATGGGACAAGCTTAGACTCGGTGAGCCGCTTCTCTCCCCTTCGCCCTAAGCGGGTGTACGCTCGCACCCGTGACTGGACTCCGCGCCTCAGCGCTTGCCGGACTCGCCGTCTTGGCCCTGGGCATCGCGATCTTCGTCCTCGTCGGCTCCAGCTCGGGCCCGGACGGCTCCCAGTCGGCGCAGGCAGCCGCCGACGAAGGCAGGCTTGATGCTCTGCGCCGGGAAGGCCTAACGAGCATCCTCGCCGGGATGCGAGCGAACGATGCACCGGCGACAGCGGTCGAGGGCGTTCAGCGTCAGCTCGACGCGCTCGAGAATTAGCCGCTCTTCGTCCAAAGCAATCACTCAACGCTGCCGATAAGTCTTGCGATGTCAGCGCCTCCGAAACTCGATCAGGGAGCCCGTCTGTCCCTCCTCATTCTGGGAGTCGCAGCGGTTGCCCTGGCGCTGGCTGCGAGCCTGCTACCCGCGTGGAATGGCCTTGCAGACCGCGATGTACCGATTTCGGTCGCAGAGGCTGCGTTCTACACAGTCGGCCTCGTTCCGGCGGCCGTGATAGCTGTCGCGGGGCTGCTCGCGTTTGCGGCGGGTATCACGGGCCGAGCCTCGCTCGTGCCTCTGGCACGCCGCTCCGCGGTACTTGGGATAGCCGGGTGGGGCGTCTGGTTCGTGCTCGTCCTCGCCAGTCTTTCCGGCCAGGGGTACATCTAGAGGGGCGCCCGCCTTCATTGCGCTTTCCATGCAAAGCGGTAGTTAGCCGCTTTTCGTCCAAAGCGATAGTCGCTACTCGGGGAATTCAGAACGCGCGCGACGGTTAGCCTCCACCCGTTCCTTCACCGCATCCTCCTCGAACCACGGCGGATCGTCTATCTCTGATGTTCTTCCTCGAGCGCCCCGACGTGCTGCCCACTGGCGATCTGGGGATCCACAAGGCCGTGCAGCTGCGCTACGGGCTCGACGAGTTGCCCGGGCCGGAGGAGCTGGAGCGCATCGCGGAGCCGTGGCGCCCGCACCGCACACTGGCCTGCCTGCACCTCTGGGAGTCGCTGTCCAACACCCCGGTCGGGAGCTGAGCAAGCCGCCGCGGCGGTGTCAGCCCGAAGGACGCTGCTTTAGGTGGAACGTCCACGAGACATGCTGGCTTCCGAGATCAGGCTCCGGCGCGCAGTTCGTCTCATCACGCCAATGGACAGTGAGCATGAGAAAGGAGTCCTCGGAAGAAGCAGGGGGTTGAAACTGAAGGTCCCACGCGACCGTCTCGCCATCGCGTTGATGCGGCGAGAGGGTGGCCGGGACCGGCACGGAGGTGCCGCGGGGGCTGCCGTCGCGGCGAATGGAGCTCCAAGCCTCGAGGAGATGCTCGACTGGCATTTCGTCCTTGCGAAGGCGGATAAAGACAGTGTCCCGGCCGAGTCGATACCGAAGAGGGCGCGGAAAGGTCGTCGGCCCCCAGGCGTAGCCGACGTTGCACAGGTCGGAGTCGATACGCCGGATCCAGGTGTACTCGACCAGCAGACCCGCCTGACGATCGGAGGGCGAGATCAGCACCGACGAGGGCCGGCGGTGGTCGTCGGCCTGAGCACCGGCGGCGGTGAACGCACCCAGACTCACCAAGGCCATCACGCACGTCGCGCTCCAGATCACTATCCGAAGAGATTGGGTCATTTGCCTATCGCCCGCCTGTCCTGGCCGCTCTTTCCGTGGCCACCAGGCGCATCATCCGAGGGGGAAGTAGTGGGCGCCTAGGGCGTAGGACCACCGCACCGTAAATCCACGGCCATGCTCGCCGTGCGAGGAGTAGGTGGTGCAGATGCCCGTTACCGGGCTGCCACTGGAACCTCTTACGACGGTCCAGGGCCTCCTGTTCTCTGCTCCGTAGTTCCTCGGAAGCATTTTCGCCCATGATTAGGGACTGCCCATTCAATGCGCTTTCCATGCAAAGCGGATGGCCGCTTTTCGTCCAAAGCGGGTCGGGGCTTTCCTACTCAGTCGTCCAGCTCGTCTTCCAGATCGCGAACCCGGTGTCGCTCGCCCATTCGCTCAGGCTCGCGGAATTGTGATCCCAGGCGCTCTTGGCGATCGACCAACCGCTCGATTTCCTCAGGACTTGGGCAGTCTCCACCGTAGGAGTCGGGAACCGTCCACCCCTGCTCCTTGAAGGCTGCATCTGACTCTGGACACTCGTGAAGCGCAGCGGTTTTAGACGTTACCTCCTCGTCTTCACCCCCGCACGCTGAGAATGCCACGGCGGTGACGCCCCCTAAAGCCGCGAGCACTACGAAGACGAAGCTAACGCGCTTCATTTGGTCAGCTTAAAGACTCTCAGTCTCCCGGGTCGCGGTTTGTATCGCTTTCCATGCGAAGCGGATATGTCCCCACGTGGGACAATGGCGGGACAATGAACCGCCGATTCAGCGACCCGACCCGACCCGAGGCGACTTCAAATCACGCCTGAGAGCGCAATCCTCCGCCTTGTGAAGCCACGTCTCTGGCAATTCGAATCCCCGTAGCGGTGCCTTGAGAAACCCTCGCCTTTGCGGGGGTTTCGTCGTTTCAGGGGGCTGCGTGCGCCAGTCCGTGCGCCAGCGGGCCACCCGTTAGCCCTAGCCAACGACGACGAGCTTCGCCGGTGGGTCGAGGTCGACGGCAAGACGCAGGCGGAGATAGCGGGCTCGTCGGGCGGGCTCAGCAAACCGTGTCTGATCGGTGCCGCGCGAGTGCGGCGAGGCTGGAAGTGGCAACAAAGTGGCAACCACGCGCGCCAGCGCGCGTTCTTCTGCCGCTTGCGCTGCCGGTCTTATGCGACTACGGTTTCCGGGTCACCTACGGGACAGAGGGGTTCGGATTGCTTGGGGTTTCCTTTAAGAACGTTGTTGTTGGTGCCAGCGTCGCCGTGCTTGGCTCCGGCGCGGCTATCGCCATGGCCGGTGGGTTTGCGGGGCCGGACTACATCTTCACGACCACAGACGAGGCGAGTCACTTTGTGTCCCTCACCGACAAGGTCGGGGAATCTTCCTTCCTGGCCGCCGTCGACGAAGTGGGCACGATTCAGCTCGTATGCCACAAGACTCTCGACGGACCCACGCCTGAAGTTGTCGCGCGCCTGAACAAAGTGGGGTCGCGGTTCTACTCCTCGGAGATCTCCGATGCGTTCTCAGGAGTTCGTACGAGCAAGGTGCGAAAGGTTTCGCAAAAGCCGGTGGTCACGGCATTCGACCGCGAGCTCCCTCTGGACCTGACTGTGACCGATCCGGACGCTAAGGCGGGCTTGAGGCTGGTGTTCACTGGCGTAGAACGGAGGTTGTCGACCACGACCCGGGAACCCAGACACTGCGAGTGGCTGATCGAGCGCGAGGATTTCGAGACGGAGCCTGCGCAAACCATCCCTTGACGGAACCATTCCGACGACCACTCCCGCGAGGTAGGCGCTGAAAAGCGCCGGGGTCTGAGAAGTCGCGGATAGCCGCGCGCGTCCCGACGAGCGGTGGCGGCTCGACTTCGATGCCGGCATCAGATCACGCACGATCCCGGTCGGTGCGCCGGGTTGCTCGCCGGCGCCGCACGCGCGAGGGCACATCGCTGAGGATCGCCGGCACCGCCCGATCGAGAACGGCACGGATGGCTTCGCGGTGTCGGGCGCTCTCGAGTTCGATTCGATCGCTGCCCTCACACGGCGAGCAGTAGTCCCGGCGGACGTCACCCGCGAGCCGGGCTGAGCACTCCAAGCAACGCATGGCGCCACGACGTGCTACGAGGCGGGCGCCTAATGCGACCGCTGCCCGCTCGTCGGGCCGCAGCGCATAGCGCCGATGCTCAGGCGTCTGAGCATCCGGGAAGAACGCCTTGAGCCCGGCGTTCATGCTTCTCGTCGGCGAATCGCAGGTCACCCTTGCTTCAGCTCGCACGAGGAGGTAGAGTCCCCAAAACGCGACGGGCGCTGCTTGGCTGACCGGTCCCTGGGGAGGGGGTCGCCAACTACCTGGCCTCCGCCAACTACCTCAGGGGAGGCCACGTGTTCTCAAAGCTTCGTTCCCAGCTGACCTACGCCAACGTGATGGCGACTATTGCCGTCTTCATGGCGTTGGGCGGTACCGCGTGGGCGGCGCTTGCCAATAACAGCGTCAAGTCAAAGCACATCGCTCCCGATGCGGCCCAGGGCGTGGATGTTGATGAGGCGAGCCTCGACACCTCCGTTTTGCAGAGCCGGGTCGGCGGGGTCTGTCAGGAAGGTCAGGCGATCCAATCAGTCTTGGCTACCGGGCAGGTCACCTGCGAGACGGCCCTCCAGGGTCAGCCGGGAGCTGATGGCGTGAGCTTCATCTGGCAAGGCCCCTGGGAGGCAGGGCGCGAGTACGCCCCCAACGATGTCGTCTCCCATCAAGGCTCGTCTTGGATCGCGAAGAAGCACGGGGCCGAACCATGCGAGCCGGGCTCAGCGGACTGCGCGCAGTGGGAGCTTCTTGCTCAGAAGGGGGAACAAGGGGAGCAGGGGCTCCGAGGGGAGCAGGGCCTGCCCGGGGCGCCTGGAAGCGACGCCCAGTTTAACGGCGCCTGGGCGGGCGGCGACCTCGACGGGACCTACCCCGACCCAATCCTCGGAGACGAGGTGGTCGGCACGGGCGAAATCGCCCCGGACGCGGTCGGGGCGGACAAAATCTTGGGAGACGCGGTCGGATCAGACGAAATCAACGACGACGCGGTCGGAACGACCGAGGTGGCTCCGAACAGCCTCGACGCGTTTGATCTGGCCCCGAGCTCGGTCGGTACTTCCGAGATCGCCGACAACTCAATCTCTCGGGTCGACTTCGCACCGGCCGTGGTCGGGTCAGACCAGCTGAGGGCGATCGTCACGGTTCAGGCATCGAAGGTGATTCCGGGGGGAGGTACCGAGACCGTGGTGGTGGACTGCCCGGTCGGGACGCAGTTGATTTCCGGCGGCGGGTCCGGCTCCCATGCCGCCCTCTACATGGTCACTAGCCGAAAAAGAAGCGTCTCCGGTGGCGCCAACGGCTGGGTAGTGGTCTACCACAACTCCCATTTTTCGGCTGAGGGAACCATCACGGGTTTCGCCGATTGCTTGGAACTTTGAGTCTGCCTGACCGTCGAACGGCCTGAAAGCGGGTCTCGATCAAGCTGCCGCTTTCGATGGCAAAGCGACATGATCGGCACGGTGTCCCCAAACGTGTCCCGAACCGCCGTGCTTCCCGCGCAACTGAGCCGCGGTCAGCGCACCTATTTACGCCTAGCTCTGAGGGCTGGCGCGCTCGGCGAGGCGTCGCAGCACTCTGCGCAGGTGATTGCCAGCACGGGCGGCGAGGTGCGCCACGCCGAGACGAGGTCAGGCACCTTCGGGAAGGGCAAGCCGACTGATCCGGCCTGGCCCTCCACCCGTTGTGGTCATCGATGGACGACAGCGCCACAAAAAGGAGGGCCCTCGAGGTTGTCGTTACCGCGATCCTGATCGTGGCCGGCGGCGGACTCACGCTCGCACTTACCAGCGGCACAGGCTCGTCCTCCACCGCCGCGGCCCCGACCGGACCGGCTGAGATGACCGATTCCGTGACCATCGCCGACTTCGAGTACGACCCACCCGCGATCCAGGTCAGCGCGGGCGCCGAGGTCTCGATCACCAACTCTGACGCCGCGGTGCACACGATCACAGCCGACGACGGCTCGTTCGACAGCGGAACCATCGACGGAGGCGCTGAAGGCTCCGTGGCCTTCGAGGAACCGGGCACCTACGAGTACTTTTGCCGGTTCCACCCCTTCATGAAGGGAACGGCGGAGGTCAAGTGACCGGCCGTGCCGAAGAGGGCGGCCCGTCGGACGGGCTCAGGTACGCAGCCATCATCGCGGTCCTGCTGGTGGGCGGAATCCACCTCCAGCAGTACGACTCGATCCTCAAGGAAGTGCCGACGATCGGGAAGCTCTTCATCTTGAACGCGGCGGGTGCCGCGGGCATCGCCCTGGCGATCGCGGGGCTCCGAGGCCGGGCCCTCGCCCTCCCGGCACTCGGCGGGATTGCGCTCGCCGGAGGTGCGATCGTCTCGGTCTTGATCGCGCGCTACAGCTCGATCTTCGACTACAGCGAGCCCACCTACCGGGCCGCCGTCTTGCTCTCGCTCGGCTTCGAGGTGGCCGCGGTGGCCATCCTCGCAGCACTCGCAGCCAAGTCCGCCAAAAATAGGGAAACGACAGACGTCCCGTAGCGCCCCGATGGGGCTTCAGCGCCCTAGTCTCGTTCTGTTCACGCGGTGAAGGGACGCGGGCGTTCTTAGCCGCAGACCGGGTGACCCGCCGGATCCGGAGTACCTTGGGGCTATGCGGAATTGGGCCACCTTCGCGGCTGTAGCGCTCTTTGCGGTCTGCTCGCCGCCAGGCGCAGGTGGGGCGGAGGTGCGAACCTGGCACACGGACAGCCGCTTCGTCGACCCGTCGAAGGCCGAGTCGGGCTATAACCATCCCGGGAGCCCCCCTCGGCCGAACGCCCTGCGGGTCAACGTCTACCTTCCAAACGGTTACGACCCGAGCTCGCGGCGCAGGTATCCGGTGCTCTTTCTCCTGCACGGCGCCGGGGACGCCTATGACTCATGGGTGCTGCCGGGTCAGGGGGAGCTGATGGAGATCGCTCGCGGCTTTCGCGGCATCATCGTGATGCCGGAGGCCGATCGGGGGTACTACACCAACTGGTGGAACGGCGGCCGGCGGGGCGACCCCGGGTGGGAGCGCTACCACCTGGACGAGCTCATACCACTCGTCGAGCGTCGGCTCCCGATCAGGCAGAAGCGCCGCTGGCACAGTATTTACGGCTTCTCGATGGGGGGTATGGGGGCGATGTTCTACGCCTCTCAACGGCCGCACTACTTTGGTTCGGCGGGCGCATCACAAGGGACGCTGTCGCTGCAGCGGCCCGCGTTTCAGGCCGAGCCGGCCTTCAGGGCCTTTATTGAACAGGACCCGCAGGCGATATTTGGCGACCCGCAAGCCCAGGAGTTTTATTGGGCCGGCCACAACCCCACCAAATTGGTGGCGAACCTCATCAATACCCGCCTGTACGTCGCGGTCGGGGATGGAATACCGGCTGAGGACGAGAATCCGGGACCGGGGCAACTTGCGGAGCTCGAGGTCAGGATGCAGTCCGACGAATTCGTTGCTGCGGCGCGTGACGCGGGCGTGGACGTCACTTACCGACCACAAGGCGGGACCCACGCCTGGCCCTCCCGTCGCCGCCATCTCACCTACGCGATCCGCGAGTGGGGGCTCTTCGAGCCGGCGGTCGCGACGCCCGCTGCCTGGACCTACAAGACCGTGGCGCGACTCGGCCGAATGTGGGGATTCAGGTTCAGGTTCGCGGAGGCGCCTGAAGAGGTCAACGCTTTCTCGCTTGTCGCGGACCGCCTGAGCGGGAACGGGTCGGGCCGGGTGAAGATCCGGGCCCCCGGTGGCTGCAGATTCGTCGCCACTCTGCCGTTTGAGCGCGCGCTGCCGCCCGATTGCCGTGCGAGCGCTCGGCGCCGTCCGCTTTGCGAAGGCAGGAGGCCAACCGTCATCGGCACTTCCGGGAACGACGTCCTCCGGGGAACCGGGAAGTCCGACGTGATCGTCGCCCGGAATGGCAACGACAGCGTCAGCGGTCTGGGCGGCAACGACCGGGTGTGCGCGGGAGGCGGACGAGACGTCGTCCGCGGCCGCAAGGGCAAGGATCGCCTCGTCGGTCAGCAGGGACGAGATCGGCTCCTCGGAGGACCCGCCGGCGACCGTCTTGAGGGAGGCCGTGGGGCCGACACGCTGATCGGCGGGCCGGGGCGCGACGTGCTCAAGGGCGGACGCGGCACGGACGACCTGAGTCAATAGGGAGCGCTGCCCCCGTCGCAGCTGTCCTGTCCTGCACCCCCAGTGGGTGGGTAAAGCAGGACAGTCCAAGACCTCGCCGCCGCGGGCCTCGGTGTCCGCTCCGCCTCCGGTCTTGATCTGCAAGATGCGTTGCAGGGCTGCGATTCCGTCCGGGACGCCCACGAACATTCGTTCGCATGAATGATCAAGCGACGTACACGGACGCGGCCATCCGCGTCGCCGCCCCTGTCACCGAGCTCGGGCTCCCGATCTGCTCGGAGGTGATGACCGCGCTGCCGGATCCCGCCGACTCAGCCCAGGCAATCCTGGTGAGCGTCCCGGTCCTCGCGGACGAGGTCAACTTCGGCGACATCGTCCGCCTCGGCGAGGAGGACGAATGCGGGATTCGGCCGATCTTCGAGGTGGTCGTGGCAAGCGGACACGCCCACATGCTGGCCGCTGCCGAGGACAGGGGTGCCCTGGACCTTGCCGCCGAGCTCGAACGGACATTCCCCGCCTACGCGCTGCGGATGGTGACCGCGAGCGACAGCCTCCTCTCGGTGAGTGTCCATCCCGACCTCGAGCCGGGACGCGTCGGCGCCGTGATCGCCTCATGGCTGAGCATGGACGCTGGAGATCCCGAGGACGGGCCGGCCCTCGGAGCGGTGTGCCGCAGCTCAATCGGGCGTCCGCTGCGGGCCGACGCAAGCTCCTCCCGCTGAGATACCGCGCCGCCGATGGCGCGGCCGACGGCCCAGGTGATCCGGCTACGCGCGCGCCAGGTGGCGCAGCGCGGATCGGGCCGCGTTATGGCCGTTCATCCCATGCACCCCGGCTCCGGGAGGCGTGGCGGCCGAGCAGATGTATACGCCGGGGATCCCCGTCGCGTAGGGGTCGAGGCCAAGCCGGGGCCGGAACAGCACCTGGGCCGGCGAGTTGGCGCCGGTGATGATGTCCCCGCCCGCGTAGTTCGGGTTGTAGGCGGCGAACTCGGCCGGCGTTCGGACGGCCATGCCGACGATCCGCTCACGCAGCCCCGGCGCGAAGCGTTCGATCTGGCCGATGACCGCCTCGGTGGCGTCGCCCTCGTAGCCGTTGGGGACGTGCGCGTAGGACCAGACGGGGTGGACGTCGCCGTTCGAGCGCTCCGGGTCGGCCAGGTACTGCTGGCCGACGAGGACGAACGGGCGCTGCGGCATGCGGCCGCGGTTCACGTCGCGCTCGGCCGCGACGATCTCCTCGAAGGGCCCGCCGCAATGGACCGTCCCGGCCCTGGCGCAGGCCTCATTGGCCCACGGCACACCGCCCTCCACGGCGAGGTCGACCTTGTAGGCGGCGGGGCCGTGGCGGTAGCGCTCGTACGCGCGGCGAACCCGGGCGGGCAGGCGCTCGCCCGCGATGGCGGCGACGCCGGCGGGGGCCAGGTCGAGGACCACCGCGCCGGGATCGCCGAGCTCGTCGAGGGAGGTCACCGGCCGGCCCGTCTCGATCGCCCCGCCGTTGGCAGCGACGAACGCCGCGAGCGCGTCCGTGATCGACCGCGACCCGCCACGCGCCACCGCCCAGCCCCAGGTATGGCACGCGCAGATGAGCGCCATGCCGACCGACGAGCTCATCGGCCGGGTGAGCGGGGCGACGGCGTGCGCCGCCACCCCGCCGAAGAGCGCCCGGGCCTGCGGTGTGCGCCAGCGCTTTGCCAGCAGGTTCGCGGGCGTCGCGGCGGGGAGGCCGAACCGCATCAGCGCCAGCGGGTGGCGGGGGAGGTGGAGCACCGGCTTCATGAGATCGCCGCTGAGCGCCTCGAACGACGCGGACGGTGCGCCGAACACGCCGCGCCAGCGAGGGCCGTCGTCGCCCAGCGCCTCGACGGTGGCATCGATCGAGCGCAGCATGGTCCCGGCGCTGCCGTCGTCGAGCGGGTGTGCGAGGTCCACGTCCGGCCAGCGCCACTCGAGGCCGTGGCGCTCGAGCTCCAGCGAGCGCAGGAGGGGGGAGCCCACCGCCATCGGGTGCACGGCGGAGCAGTGGTCGTGCAGGACGCCCGGGACCGTCAGCTCGCTGCTGCGGGTGCCGCCCCCGATCGTCTCCGCCGCCTCGATCACGCGCACGCGCACGCCATCGCGCGCGAGCACGGCGGCAGCGGCGAGCCCGTTCGGGCCCGAGCCGACGACGACGGCGTCGCTCAAGCGATCGCGGCCGGCCCGCCGCGTGGCGCGGCCGAGTGGACGACCTCGGCCGGGAAGTCCCAGCGCTCCTCCAGCCAGGGACCGCGTGCGACCATGTCGGCGACGTTCACGAAGCCCTCCTCGAGCAGGCCGTCGGCCGCGTCGTAGATGCGATAGCGCTGGCGCTGGACGTGCGCCGGCTGCGACTCCAGCGTGATTATTCGCACCTCGCCGGGCCTGAAGGCGCAACGCTCCTGGACCGCCTCGAGAAGCTGCTGGTTGTGGAAATGGCCGTCGCCGAAGTTCCACCCGTTGACCACGTTGGAGATCAGCTCGCCCTCGCGTACGTGGTAGGCCTCTACGTCCGCCACCGCGCGCGGCAGCAGCCCGGTGAGGGCGCGGCCGTGACTGTGCATGGCGCGGAAGGCGAGCCCCTTGTTCAGCAGCAGCTCGGCCGTCTCGCGGTCGTACACATCGGCGAGCTGCTCGGGGACGATTCGCGCGACCTTCTTCACCTGGGTGTCGAGCTTCTCCTCGGCGCCGGAGGCCTTGTCGAACAGCCACACGCTCGTCGCCCAGTTGCCGGCGTAGTAGCGCATCGAGGGGAGGAATGAGATCCACTCCGGCTTGAGGTTGCCCAGCACCGGGATGAAGACGCCGAAGAACAGGAGGCCGGCGATGAGTAGCGGGTTCTCGAGGGTCGAGAGCGGTACGTCCCCGTAGTTGCCGAACAGGAAAAAGAGCCCGAAGATCATGAACAGGTTCCACTCGAGCGGCACCGCGAGCGGGAACGTGGAAGTGATGTGAACGTGGAAGATGACCATGCCGATCACCGCCAGCCACCCGATCGTCCCCCCGCTCGAGAGCAGGAGCACCAGCGGCAGGCCAAACTCCATCACCGTGCCCATATGCGCGGCGAAGGCGGCGTGGCGCGAGGGCCGGAGGTCTTCCTGGCTCTTATAAAGCCGCGCCTTTGCCTTGCGCGAGCGGTTCCAGGGCGTGTTCGAGATCATCACCGACACGACGAAGGGGAAGTGGCGATTGAGCTTCGACGCCGCCGCTCCCCACCAGATGCAAACGAACGCGATCTGCCAGCCGACGATGAAGTTCTCCACGGGGAAGAGCGAGACGAGGAGCATCAGCCCGTAGATCTCCGTCCGCGCGCCGAGGAACGAGACCTTGTCGCGTAGGCCCAGCAGCGCGAGCACGCCGAGCAGCGCTCCTACAAAGGCCGGGTCGAGTCGCCCCGCCGCGAGGCCCGCCACGGCCTCGCCGTCACCGACGAGCAGGATGATCGCGAGGGCGAGGACCCCCGCATAGAGGGCGACGTCGACGACCGTCCGAGTCGTGCCGGCCGTAAACGGCACCTTGTCCGGCCAGGGCGGGAGGCGAACGGTCCCCGGGCGCAGCCAGTAGAGCACGCTCCCGATCATCGGCTTGAAGCGGAAGGTGAGCGGCATCGAGCCGCAGCCCAGGCCGAGGATCTCCCAAAGGAGCGTCCACACGACGAGCTTCTGGAAGACGATCGGCTCGGTCCACCACTCGGAGATGTCGCCCAGGCCGCCGAGGCCGGCCGTGGTCGCCGAGATGACCAGCGCGGCGCCCAGCGAGAACACGACGAGCTTGATCGCGTAGAGCAGATAGACCGCCGTGGGCGTCCCGAACCCGTTGAGCGCCCAGTCCTGGGCGAGCGGCTTTATCCGCGCGAGGTGAGGCTTGGCCTTCCACTCCTTGACGTCGAAGGGTGGCGGGGTGGGGGCGAGGAATCCCATCCGCCGCAGAGCCTATCCCCTCCGATCAGCGTGGACGGGCGCTCGGTTTCAGGGGGTGGACCACGGCGCCGCACGCCGCGGTGGGAGGTAGCGCACCTCGGTGCCGGCGAGGCGGTCGGCAAAGGTGCGCCGCCGCTCGTCGAAGAGGGCGACCAGGAACCCGAGGCCCAGCGAAAGCACGGACACGGCCACCCCGGCGAGCCTGCGCATCGAGCGCCGGAATCCCAGGCGCGGCCCATCGGGACCGGAAAGGCGCAGGTCGAGGAAGCGCATGCCGGGGGTCTCCCCGGAGAGGCTCCAGAACGAGACCAGGTACGCGCTGCCCGCGACTACCCACACCGTCGTCCCCAGCACCAGCGCAAACCCGCTGAACCCGTCCTTGAGCCCGAACACCGCGTCGAGCCCCAGGGCGAAGAGTGAGGAGACCGCGAAGAAGATTCCGTTCAGGAGGGCGGCGTCGAGCGCCAGCGCCAGGCCGCGGGTGAACAGGCCGCCCTGGCTGGCTGCCTCCGCTCGGCGCGGGCGTCGCAGCAGCGCGCGGGCGACCCGCTCGAGCGTCGAATCGATGCGACGAGCGATGCGCCCGACCTGGGCCCCGATGTCGTCGATCAGCCCAACCCCCTGATAGGCGATCGCCTGGCGGACCTCCGGTGCCTGCGCGATCCGCTCCACGAGCTTCTGGACCTCGTCGCTCGCAAGCAGCCGCTCCCAGACCCGGTCGATCATCTCGCTGTCAATGGCCCGGACGACCGAGCGCTCGACCGCCGCGCTCTCGAGCGCCCGAGCGATCGCGCGTTCGGCGGCCGGGCTCTCCAGCGCTCGCACCACCGCGTCGGAGGCGAGCTCCTCGATCGCCTGGTCGATGCCCGTGGCCTCGGCTACCCGGAACCCGCTGCGGGCTCCCGCCCCGAGCACCCGGGCCAGCAACGGCTCGCGCCGGCGACCGGGCTCGGGCGGCTGCTGTATGTCCGCCATCCGCTGAGGACGATACGCGCGGGCAAGGACGGCCCTTCGGGCCCGGGATGCCCCGCAAGCGGGAGGTGGGACTAGCCGGTCGGGCCGGCATGCTCGGCGACGAGTGTCATGGACAGCGGTGCCCCGTCCGGCGATTTCGGTTAGGTTCTCGGAGCCCACGGGAGCTTCGGGAGGAACTAGTGGATGTCAGTCAGCTGAAGAGCGTTGACCTTTTTGCAGAGGTGCCGGACGAGGCCCTCGGCAAGATCGCGCCGTTCACGAAGGTGGACGAGTTCGCCGAGGGCAGGGAGATCGTGAAGGAGGGCGGCTACGCCAACGACTTCTATGTGATCACCGAGGGGACCGCCAAGGTCGAGCGCGAGGGGGAGCACCTCGCGGACCTCGGGCCGGGGGATGTCTTCGGCGAGCAGGCCCTGCTCGAAAAGCAGCAGCGCTCGGCCACGGTGATCGCGACCGACACGGTCCGCGTCATCAAGATCGAGCACTGGGAGCTCAGCCGCATGAAGAAGGCGATGCCCGACGTGGTCGAGCAGCTCCAGCAGAAGGTCGCCGAGCGCTCTTAGCGGGGCGCGCCGCCGCGAGCGCTTCGCGGCGCCGCGAGGAGACACGCACATGGCAGCACCCGCGACGGTGAAGGAAGTCGAGACCACGAGTGACGCCCCGCCGGGGTTCCGCGGGGTTGAAGAGTTCGAGGGTGCGCGCGAGGTCTGGCCTCGCGGCGCGCGGCTCGAGGCGATCCGCGAGGGCGCTCGCGCGTTCTCGGAGCGCTTCGCCGCGGGCCCCGTGGTGGAAGCCGTCCGCACCATCGATCTCGCCGCGGGCGCCTACCACACGCGGTTCGCGTTTGGCGGGGCCGTCTCGGTCCCGGTTCCGTACGTGTTCATCCTCAACCGGCTGATCGCCGTCCAGTACCGCGACTTCGAGGGCGAGCGGCGCACGTTCGTCTGGGAGCCGCTCGTGCCAGAGGGCACGGCCGAGGCCCCCTACTACGCGAAGGCGCTGGAGCGGTATGGCGATTTCCTGGGCAACAAGGTCTTCTCGAAGCGCTTTAACACCGTTCCCGAGGGGCTTTCCGCGTGCGGTCTTCGACCCGAGGACGTCGACTACGCCTCGTATGACCATCTGCACGTTCAGGACCCGCGCTGGCTGATGGGGACGACCGAGCCGGTAATGGGCGAGACAGCGCCGCGCGAGCCGATGCTGCCGGAGACGACGTTCATCTCGCAGCGCCTGGAGGTCGACACCTTCCGCTCGCCGCATCCCATGCAGTGGGCTTGGTACGTCGAGGGTGGCCTCGACAAGGCACGGCCCGGCCATCACGTCGAGATCGAGGGGGACGTGGAGCTTGGAGACGGGCTCGCCATTCTTCACACCCCCGGGCACACGGACGGCAACCAGTCGCTGTGCGTCAATACCCCTACGGGCGTCTGGGTCTCGTCGGAGAACGGAGTCGCCGTCGACAACTGGCAGCCCGAGCTGTCGAAGATTCCCGGCGTCCGCAAGGAGGCGGACTTCTTCGGGCGTGAGGTGATCTTGAACTCGAACACGCTTGAGGACTCGATCGACCAGTACGACTCGATGGTCAAGGAGAAGACCGTCGCGACGGCGAATCAGCGCGATCCACGATTCCGCAACATCCTTCCCTCGTCCGAGCTTCCGCGGTGGAGGCGCCACTGGCCGGTCTGGCCGACGCACCTGCAGAAGGAAATCCCGCGGCACGGGGAGTTCGCGCAACAGCGGTAGCCGCGCCCCCAACACCGGGGGCATACACTTCGCGGCGACATACGGCCGGTGGCCAAGGGAAGTCCGGTGAAAGACCGGCGCGGTCCCGCCACTGTGACCGGGCGATGAAGCGTCGCCTCTGCCACTGAGGACGCCACCAGCGGCCTCGGGAAGGCGCGACGAGGAGCCCGGAAGCCAGGAGACCTGACTCCGGCCAGCCAAATCGCCCCGCCGTCGGCGGGGCACGAATCCCTCGAGGAAAGGGGTGGCTGAGATGCCTAACCGTTCTGTCCGCGCCCGCTGGGCGCTCATCGCAGCCGTGGGCGCCACGGCCGTTACGCCCGCCGCCGCGCAGGCGAGCGACGAGGTGGTCGCCGAGCTCCGAGTGGTCGGGCCGAACGGTCCGCTCGAGGAGGGCACGAGCTACGTGACGAACTCCGAGCGCATCCGGACCGATCCGCAGGCCCTGTGCTTTTTCGACGGCGAAGGCGGCAGCGGCGACCGGGTGCGGCTGCCGGGCCCCACGGCCATGGGGCTGCTCGAGACCGCCGGCGACGCGACGCCCGCGGTCAACCCGCTGTCGGTGACCGACGAGTACGGGTTCGGACTGGGGCTGTGCGGTGTCGGCGACGTCGTGGCCGGCGCCAACGACTTCTGGAACGTCAAGGTCAACCACCAGGCCCTGCAGGTCGGCGGCGACCAGTTCGCGCTCGAAGTCGGCGACGAGGTGCTCTGGCAGCTGACCGGATTTCCACCCGATCCCGAGCTCCAGCTCGCTGCGGCGCCGGGGACGACGCCGGGCACGATGAGCGTCAGCGTCGTGCGCTGGATCTGCTCCACCGACTACCCGCCGCCGGACCCCGTCTGTACATCCGAGCCCGCCGGAGGGGTGACCGTAACCGGCGCGGATGCGGACACGACGACCGACGGGACCGGATCGGCAACGGTAACGCTCGCGACCTCGAAGACGTACGAGCTTCGCGCCGCCAACGAGGGGGACCTCGACTCGAACGTGGCCGAGGTGTGCGTGAGCGCGGTGGCGGGGGAGTGCCCGCCGGAAGGGACGCCGCGGGGGCGCACGATCGTCGGCCGGCAGGTTGCCGATGACTTCTCGGCCACCGACGGCTGGGACGACGTCAAGTCGAAGGGCGGCGACGACCGGATCCGTCTGCTCTCCGGCACGGACCGCGTGAGCTGCGGGGGCGGCCGCGACAAGGTGATCGTTGACCTTGACGGGGACGACGTCATCGCGACCAGCTGCGAGTGGGTGAAGACGCTCCCCGGATGAGCCCGGGTCGCATGCTCGCGGGGACGGCGGCAGCACTCGTGCTGGCCGCGCCCGCGGGCTGCGGCTTCGGCGAGGGCGTCGAGTCGAGGGGGGAGGCCGAGCTCCGCGTCACGCGTGACTACGGCTCGGAGGTGCTGGTCGACGCCACCGTGAGCGACCCCTCCGAGAGCGAGACCGTCCTGCGGGCCCTTGACGCCGAGGTCGAGGTCGAGACCCGCTACGGGGGCGCCTTCGTGCAGTCGATCGACGGGTTGGCCGGTGGTGTCCAGGGCGAGAACAAGGTCGACTGGTTCTTCTACGTCGACGGCGTCGAATCGTCGGTCGGGGCCGGGGAAGTCGAGGTGCAGCCGGGGATGCGGATCTGGTGGGACCATCACGAGTGGAGCGGCGTAATGAGGGTTCCGGCCGTGGTTGGCTCGTTCCCCGAGCCGCTCGCCCAGTCTTCGACCGACGATCCAAAGCCGGTGCGACTGGAGTGTGCGGGCGGGGGAGAGGCGTGCTCCGAGGCGGGGGAGAGGCTCGCCGAGGCGGGGGTGGATTTCACCAACGAGCCGTTCGGCTCGGTGGCCGGCAGCGATGAGCTCCGTGTGCTGGTCGGGGAATGGGAGGAGCTGCGTCGGGACGAGACCGCCGCGCTGATCGAGGAGGGTCCGCAGCAGAGCGGGGTCTTCGCAGCCCCGGTCAGGACGAACGGCGAATGGGTCCTACAGGAGTACGACACCTCCGGCACCGCAAATGACGTGCTCACCCGCGGCGGCCTGGTCGCGGCCGTTCGCCCGGGCGAGGACCCGCCTACCTGGGTCGTCAGCGGCACCGACGCGGCGGGGCTGGAGGCCGCCGTGGCCGCGTTGGAGGAGGCATCGCTGCGCGACCGCTACGCGCTCACCCTGCCCACGCCGCCAGGAGACCCGACGCCGGTCCCGATCGAGGAGGCGAGCATGAAATGAGGTCACCGCTCGCCTACTCCCCGCGGCCGGGGCCGCTGCGCGACGCGAGCGCCGTCTCCGCCTCTCTTTACTTTGGCTCCCTGGCGACGATCGCGCTGGCGAGCACCAACCCGCTGATCCTCACCGGGGCCGCGGCGGCCGTAGTGGTGGCCGGCGTCTGTGGCGGGGCCAAGCGGGCGCTGGCCGCATCAGCCCACTATGGGCTGCTGCTGGCCGCGGCCTTCGTCGCGGTGAACGCGATCGCCTCGCAGCGCGGCGAGACGATCTTGGTGCGGGGCTGGGAGCTGCCGCTGCTGGGGCAGATCGACGTGAGCGCGGAGGCGCTCGCGGAGGGCGCGGTCCTGGCGGCGAGGGTCGTCGTCGTGCTGCTCGCATTCGCTGTGCTCTCGGCGAGCGTCGACCCCGACCGTCTGCTGCGGATGCTGCGCCCGGTCGCCCGACGCTCGGCACTTACCGCGACTCTGATCGCTCGGCTGGTGCCGCTGGCCGCCCGCGACCACACCCGGATGCGGGAGGCCGCGGCGCTCCGTGGGCCGGTGGCGGCGCCCGTGGGCTCCGTCGCGATGTTGCGGCGACTGGTCGCGGGAGCGCTCGACCGCTCGGTTGACGTCGCGGCGACGCTCGAGCTCCGCGGCTACGCGGCCGGCCCTCCGCGCAGGGCCGCGCAGCCTCCTCCGGGCCGGCGATCCTGGCGTTTCGCCGCCGCCGGGTTCGCGATTCTGGCGCTGGGCGTCACGGTGCTCGCCGGCGGCGTCGCCGAATTCGCCGCCTACCCGACGGTGACCATGGACGCCGAAGCACAGACCGCCGCGGTGGCGCTGGCGCTCCCGCTGCTGGCCGCGCTTCCGTTCGCCCGGGTCCCGCGCTTCCCCGCTCGCGCGCCCGCGGGGGTGCCCCGTGCCTGAGACGATCGCCCTGGCGGAGGCGTTCTCCTACCGCTACCCGGACGCTGCCGAGCCGGCACTGCGAGAAATCGACCTGCGGATCGTGCCGGGCGAGTTCGTCGTCCTGGCCGGTCGCTCCGGTTCGGGCAAGACCACCCTCCTCCACGCCCTCTGCGGCCTGGTGCCCCACTACCACGGGGGGGACGCGTTCGGGAGGTTGAGCGTCGCCGGCCGCGACGTCGCCGGGCACGGTCCGGCGGACTTGGGCGCGGAGATCGGGCTGGTGGCCCAGGACCCGGAGAGTCAGGTCGTCGGTGCGACCGTCCGCGGCGAGATCGAGCTCCCGCTCGAGATCCGTGGCGAGCCGATGACGGCCAGGGCCCGAGCCGTCGAGGAGGTGGCGCTCGCGCTCGGCGTCGCGGACCTGCTGGACCGCGCCACCGACACCCTCTCGGGCGGCGAGCTTCAGCGCGTCGCGCTTGCCGCGGCGCTGGTGCGGCGCCCCCGCATGGTCCTGCTGGACGAGCCGACGTCCCAGCTCGACCCGGTGGCCGGAGACGAGCTGATCGGCCTGCTGCGGCGGCTGAACGAGGAGTGGGGGACAGCCGTCGTCCTGGCCGAGCACCGCCTCGAGCGCTGCCTCGCAGCGGCCGACCGCGCGCTTGCAATCGATGACGGCCGGATGGCCTTCGACGGCGCTCCGGTCGCATTCCTCGAGTGGGCGCTCGAGACCGACTCGGCGCTGGCAACGCCTGGCGCAAGGCTGTTCGACCTGGCCGGGATCGGGCCTCCTCCCGCGAGCGTCAAGGAGGCCCGGCGCGCGCTGGCGACCCGTGGTTTGGCGCCGCCGCCCAGGTCGGCAAAAAAGGCGGAGGCGTCCGGCCCGAGGGGCCTGTGCTCGCGCTTGGCCGGGCGCCGGCGTGGGGCCGCCGCACTGGACGCCGCCGACCTATGGGTGGAGCTCGACGACGGGGTTGCACCGAAGGAGGTCCTGCGCGGCCTGGACCTCAGGATCGAGCCAGGCGAGCGCGTCGCGCTGATGGGCCGAAACGGGGCAGGCAAGAGCACCCTGATGCGTGCCGCCGCGGGCCTGGTGCCGCCGGTGAGGGGCCGCGTGGCGGCGCCGGGCGGCTGCGCCCTGCTGTCGCAGAGCCCCTCAGACTTCCTCACACGCGAGCGCGTGCGCGATGAGCTGCCTGGGGCCGAGGGCGAGCTGGGGCTCGCTGCCGTGGGCCTCGGCTGGGCGGCCGACCAGGATCCCCGCGACCTCTCCGGCGGCGAGCGCCAGCGACTGGCTCTCGCAATCGTGATGGCGGGCCGCGGGTTCGGTGGGGACCCGCCGGCTCTCGTCTGCCTGGACGAGCCGACCCGCGGCATGGACCGCGCACGCAAGGACGAACTCGCCGAGCGGCTCGGCGCGATCGCGACGCAGGGCTCGGCGGTTCTGGTCGCGACGCACGACGTGGAGTTCGCCGCGCGGTTCGCGACCCGGGCCGTGCTCCTCGGGGCTGGACGGGCGATCGCGGATGGTCCCTCCGGGGAGGTCCTCGCAGGCGGCTGGTACTTCGCCACCGAGGTGGCGCGCATACTGGGTGACGGCGCGCCCACCACGGCCGAGGAGGGTGCGCTGCTGCTTCGCGGCAGGCTCGCCGCCGAGGCGGAGTGGATCGCATGAGCTGGCAGCTCGCCGTCTTCACCATGCTTGGGCTCGTCATCGCCGCGGGCATCGCCTGGTACGAGCGCTCGCGCCCCTCGTCGCGAACGGTGGCGCTCGTCGCCGCGCTCGCGGCGCTGGCCGTTGCCGGCCGGCTGGTGCTGGCGCCGGTCCCGAACGTCGTCGCCACCACTGACGTCGCCCTCATCACGGGTTTCGCCCTCGGTGGCGCACCGGGCTTCGCCGTGGGCGCCCTGGCCGCCCCGGTTTCGAACCTGTGGCTGGGACAGGGGCCGTGGACCCCGTGGCAGATGGCGGGGTGGGGCCTTTGCGGCGTCCTCGGGGCTCTGCTCGCGCGGGCCACCGGCCGCGGCCTGGGGCGGGTTGGCCTGGCACTCGCGTGCGCCTTCGCCGGGCTCGCGTACGGGGCGCTGCTTGACCTCTCGGTGATGGTCACGTTCGGCGGTGAGCAGTCGCTCGACCGCTATCTGGCGCTATCGGCCGGTGCGATTCCGTTCAACGTGGCCCACGCCATCGGGAACTTTGCGATCGCGCTGGCCGCGGGGCCGGCGTTGGTGCGCATGATCTCGCGCTTCCGGAAGCGCACCGAGTTCACCTGGCGACCGGCGGCGGCGCTGCCGCTGGCGCTGTTTGTCGCGCTCGGAGCCCTCGGCGCTCCGGCGCCCCCGGCGGAGGCGGCCGGGTCGGCGGAAGGGCGCGCCTACCTGGAGCGCCAGCAGAACTCCGACGGCGGCTTCGGGGCCGTGCCGGGCGCCTCCTCGAACCTGGACATGACGGCGTGGGCGATGCTTGGAATGGAGGCGTCGGGAAGAAACCCGCTGGACCTCCAAAGCGGCGGGCGCACCCCGGTGGACTTCCTCCGCTCCCATCCGCCGACCTCGACCGCCGATCTGGAGAAGGTGATCCTCGCCCTCGAGGGCGGCGGGATCAACTCGCGCTCGTTCGAAGGGCGGGACCTGGTCGCGGCGCTTCGAGGCAAGCGGAACGCCGACGGCTCATGGGGAGGGTTCGTTGACCTGACGGCCTTCGGCGTCTTTGCGATCAAGGCCGGGGGCGCGCCAGCCTCGGAGCTGCGCCGCTCGACGGCGTGGCTTCGCTCCGCCCAGAACGCAAACGGGGGGTGGGGGTTCCAGCCGGGGTCCTTCAGCACGCCCGACAGCACCGGCTCGGCGCTTCAGGCGATCGCGACCACCGGCGCGGGGGAGGCCGGGCGGGATGCCGTTGCCTACCTGCGAGGCAGCCAGGGCGGGGACGGCAGCTTCGGCGGCAACTCGCAGGGGACCGCGTGGGCAGTCCAGGGTCTGGTCGCCGCGGGCGTCAATCCGGCCACGGTCACATCCGGCGGCAGCGACCCGTTCGACTACCTCGATGCGAGGCAGGCCGGGGACGGCCACTATCGCTACTCGGCCTCCAGCGACCAGACGCCGGTCTGGGTCACCTCCCAGGCGCTGCTCGCCGTCAACCGGCGGGCGTTCCCCCTCGGGCGCGTGCCCAGGAGCGCCGAGCCGGGCGGGCTCCCGACGCCCTCGGGCGGTGCCGGCGGCGGTGCCGGCGCCGTCGGCGGCGGCGTAGGCGGCGGCGGCGTGGGC
>JBPCKC010000106.1:0-3246 GCA_051004675.1 Solirubrobacterales bacterium | reverse complement strand
TGGAACCCATCCCTTCCGCCCCCGTCCGCTCGAGCTCGATGAGCATCGAACCGTCGAGAGCCGATCGGACGGAGGTGGGGCCACTTCAAGCGTCCACACCGGGGCCACTTCAGATGTCCGCGCCCATGCGCTGTCCGACGTTCGCTCGAGTCTCGCCGCAGCCTCAGCGAAAGCCGCCCCGAGATAGCGCGCCGCGCGCGCCTGACCGCGTGCGGTCGCCGCGTTGCGTAACCTGCTCTCGAAGATCGCCCGCCTGGAGTTGAGGCGCTTCATGGTCGCCCCGAGCGCGCGCCCGTCGTCGTCGGGGGAGCGCCGTGGGGCCGGAGAGGCAGGCGGAGGCGGGCGCGCCATGCGAGTTTCGGAGCTCGACGCAGCTGGGCGGGAGGCGCTCGTGGTGCCGGCCTCCCCTGCTCCCCATCTTCCGGCCGCGTACCGCCCGCTATCCCGGATCCGGCGATGAAGAGCGCGGCTGTCAACGAGGTCAGTACGCGCCGTCGCGTTCGAGTCCCTGACGGCGGCGGCCATTGCCGATCCCACGAAAAGGTCGCCGCTGGGGCGGCCGCTCGCGGGGAGTGCTGATCGTCCTTTTCTCGCGCGGGTGGCCTAGCGGCCGCCTCCTTCTTCGGCGCGGTCACAGGCCGCGAGACGCGACCCATGCCGGTCGCCTCACCGCCTGGCTTCGGTCGGCGCGCCCCGGAGCCCGCCGTCCGCCGGCGTAGGCTCGGAGCGCCGACCGTCCCCGATCGGCTGGCGCGCCGTCTCGCTCGCGGCCGAGCGAGCCGGCACCGCATCAGCCTCAGGGCTTCGTGCGCCCTGAGGCATGCTGAACGCCCGCTGGACCTCCGCTAAGAGCGCACTCGCCGAACGTGGGCGCTCGGCCGGGTCCCTTGCCAGCGCCCTTTGCAGGACGTCGTCGAGCTCGCGCGGCAGTTCCGGGCGATAGTCCGTCACCAGTGGGGGCGCCTCGAACAGGTGCGCCTGGATCTTCGCAGCGTCGGAGCCCTCGAACGGCGGACGCCCAGCCAGCGCTTGCCAAAGGACAACCGCCAGGGAGTAGACGTCGCTCCGAGCGGTAAGCGCCTCTCCGCGCAAGTGCTCGGGCGACATGTATAAGGGCGCCCCGGGGCTGACTGGGGTTCGCCCGACTCTCCAGTGGCTGCGGCACGGCGAAGCCGGTCAGGAATGCCCGGTGGGACTCGCCCTCGATGAGGATCTTGCGCGGCTTGAGGTCGCGGTGAAGGACCCCGTGGGCGTGGGCTGCCTCGAGCGCGGACGCGATCGAAGACAGGGTCGTGAGCGCGCGACGAGGCTCGAGGCGATCGGCAGCCCAAAGCTCATCCAGGCTCCGACCCCGAACGAGGTGCATGGCGAGATAGAGCCCCTGCTCGGTCCGGCCGCCTTCATAGATCGGGACTACGTGTGGATGAAGCAGATCGGCGGTCTTTGTGACCTGCTCGCGGAAGCGCTTGCGGAAGTCGGGGCTGTCGCTGAGGTCGCTGCGGAACAGCTTGAGCGCGACACGCGCCGGCCGGTCGAGCCGCGGGTGGCCTCGTACACACTGCCCGCGCCCGCTCCGTCGTCGAGGATCCCGACGACTTCGAAGTCGGCCAAGATCGCGCCCCTCGTCACCATTGCTCGTGAACGATAGGGCGCGTTCAACAAGGTCCCTGAGCGACGCCGGGATGTATCACGGGAAGCCAGCGCGACGGACTCCGCAAGCGGCTCGCCGGTGTCGCCGAGGTACATCCCGTACCGCGCCATCGCGCTCAGGATCGGCGGACTCCTATGCTGCACACGCCCGTGCGCAGCTTCGTGCTTTCGGGGGTCGGGCAAGACCGGCCGGGGATCGTCGCAGCGACCGCGCAGTTGCTGTTGAGGCACGGGATGAACATCGAGGACTCGCGTAGCAGCCTCCTGCGCGGGCACTTCACGATGATGATCATGGTCGCGGGCCCCGATCACCTGGACGTGGATGCGTTGAGGGCGGACCTGGCCGAAACCCAGCGCGAGATCGGTCTCCAGGCGACGTCCTTGAGCGAGGTGTGGGAGGTGGCCTCTCCAGCCGAACCCTCGCCGTCGCTGATCGTGACCGTCTACGGGGCTGACCACCCAGGCATCGTCCATGCCGTGACGGCGATCCTGGCAGAGCGCGGGGCGAACATCACCGACCTGACCACCCGCCTCGTCGGCGGCGATGAGGGCGCAGGGGTCTACGCCATGATGATGGAGGTGGCGGTGCCGGCGGGCACCACCGAGGCCGACCTCCGCGCGCCGCTCGAGGCGGTCGCTCGCGAACAGGGACTTGAGGCGACGGTCCGGCCGCTAGAGCGGGACGTGCTGTAGCGCCGGTTGGCCCGCTCCCCGTGCCCGTCCGCCCGGTTCTTAACTATCCCCATCCGTCGCTCAAGCAGGTGGCGCCGGCTGTCGACCCCCGACGCTGCGCCGACCTGGCCGAGCTGGCGGCGGACTTGGTCGACACGATGCGCTCGTACGAGCATTGCGTCGGGCTGGCGGCGACCCAATTGGGTCTGATGGCGCGGTTGATCGCGATCGATGTGAGCGAGCACCCGAAGGCCGCCAGCAACCATGGCCTGCTGGTGCTGGTGAACCCGTGCATCGTGCTGGCCTCAGGCAGCGACGTCGGGCGCGAGGGGTGCCTGTCGATCCCCGAGCTGACCGCGAACGTCAGGCGGTCGACGGAAATCGTGGTTGAGGCCTCGACGGTGGCCAGCGACCAACGGGTAATCGATGCGGACGGATTCGAGGCCCGCTGCCTCCAGCACGAAATCGACCACCTGGACGGGATCCTCTTCCTCGACCGGGTCGACTCGCTCTCGAACGTCTTCCGCCGCAAGCGCTCGGGCTGAGAAGTCGGCCCTCGCAGCGCACGCGGCGACGGGCACGACCCGCGCGGGCTAGATCGACCGGGTGCGCCCGCCGTCGACGAGGACCGCGGTCCCGGTCACGTAGCTGGCTCGCTCGGAGCACAGGAAGACGGCTACCGCAGCGAGCTCCTCGACCTCGCCGAGGCGGCCGGCCGGGACCGACTCCGCCGCCGCGGCCTGCGCGGCCTCGCGCGAGCCCCCGTGGTTCGAGAACGCCCGGTCGGTGGCAATCAGCCCCGGGAGGATCGTGTTGAGGGTCACGCCGTCGCCGGCGATCTGGCGCGCGATCGTCTTGAAGGCCGCGAGGATCGCGGCGCGATGCGAGTTCGACAGCATCAACGTCGGGATCGGCTCGCGCACC
>JBPCKC010000105.1:0-25884 GCA_051004675.1 Solirubrobacterales bacterium | reverse complement strand
AGGAGGTTTTCTGTGGGCGTTCCCGTGTCGAGGGTGGGGCCGGCGAGGCATCCCGCCTCGCGGAGCGCGGCCAGCGTACGGTGGGCGTGGGGGTCCGCCTCCTGGTGGGCCGTGATGCAGTCGGCGCCGGCCTTCGCGAAGGCCTCCACCTGGTCGGCCGGCCGCTCGATCATGAGGTGGACGTCGAGCGCGCCACCCGCGCCGTGGACCTGGTCCGCGATCGAGGCGGCGACGAGCGGCCCGATCGTGATCGGGGGGACGAAGTGGCCGTCCATCACGTCCACGTGGATCAACCTGGCGCCCGCCGCCATCACCTCGGCGACCTGCGTTCCCAGCGCCGAGAAGTCGGCGGCGAGGATCGAAGGCGCGACCCGACGGCCCGCGAACGCATCGCGCGGGGAGGGGCCGGTGGCTTGCCGTAGCGCTTCCATTCTCAGACGGGGACCAGCATGGACTCGCCGCAATGCTGGCAGAGCAGGTCCTCGTCGGCGCTCATGCGCACGATCGTCTGATGCTCGCCGCAGTTATGGCACTGGGAGACCAGCTCGTAGCGGCGCAGGCAAAAGACGCAGCGGTAGCGGCCCGGGAGCTGGGTCGGGCGAAGCCAGGGCTCTCCGCATCCCGGGCATCCCGGGCGGGGCAACGTCTGCTTGGAGGACATCAGCCGAGCGCCCTCCGGAAGCGCGCGATGAAGAACCCGTCGGTCCCGTCGCGGTCGGGCCGGCTCTGGAGCGTGCGAGGGTCGTGCGGCGACGCGAGGCCCGGATGCTCTGCGCCGAGGTCGTCGGGCTCGAGCGGCGCGCCGGCGCCGAGGACGGCCCGGACGACCTCCTCGTTCTCGGCCACCGAGATCGTGCAGGTGGAGTAGACGACCGTGCCGCCCGGGCGAACGGCCTGGGCCGCTCGGGCGAGGATCGTGCGCTGCAGCTCGGCCAGGCGCTCGGCCTGGTCGGCCGTCTTTCGCCAGCGGGCGTCGGGGCGAGATGCCAGCGCCCCCAGATCGGTGCAGGGCGGATCCACCAGAACGCGATCGTAGCCCTCGCCGAGGTCGCCCACGGCCGCGTCGGCTACCTCGGGACGAACCGACCGCGCACCAAGGCGTTCCGCCAGCTCGCCGATCTGCGACGCCCGCCCGGGGTCGAGCTCGACGGCCCGTACCTCGCCCTCGTCTGCCATGCGGGCGGCGATCGCGGTGCTCTTGATGCCGGGCCCTGCGCACAGGTCGAGGATGCGCTCGCCCGGCCGCGGATCGAGCACCGCGACGACGGCCTGCGAGGCGCGCGCCTGGGCGACTAGGTCGCCGACCGCCAGCATGCTCTCCAGCTCCGGGCCCCACGGTCCGCTCACCACCAGCGCCTCCGCTGGATGAAGCAGCGACCCGCCGTCGTCCGGCTCCGCCGGCGCGAGGCCCTCCCCGGCAGCGCCGAGACGCTCCAGCACGGACTCGCGGTCCGTTCGCAGCAGGTTGACGCGAAGCGCCGTCTCCGGGGGCTCGTTCATGGCGGCGAGAAGCGAGCGGGCTCCCGCGGCCCCGTCCTCGGCGAACAGGCGCGCGGTGATCCATTCGGGATATGAGTGGGCGATGGCGGCGCCCGCCGGCGTCGCGTCGTCGAGCCCGCCGAGCAGCTCGGCGCGCTCCCGAGACGCCCGGCGCAGCACCGCGTTAACCAGCCCGGATGCGGCCCGGCGACGGCGGCCCGGTGCGGCGCCCTTCGCCAGCTCGACCGCCTCGCCGACAGCGGCGTGCTCCGCCCCTTGCGCCTCGAAGAGCAGCTCGTAGAGGCCGAGGCGCAGGGCCGCCGTGACGGGTGGGTCGAGGCGCCGCAGCGGCCGCCGGGTGAGCGCCGCGGCGAGATGGTCGGAGGTTCCGCGGCGCTTGACGGCACCGTAGGCCAGGCGGTGGGCGAAGGCGCGCTCGCGGCCGGAGAGCCCGTGACGCCGAATGGCGGAGCGCAGAGCGCGATCCGTCCAGGCGTCGTGCTCGAAGGTCCGGCGCAGGACCTCGAAGGCGACCTGGCGCGCGGGCGTCGCGGCCACCGGCCCTCAGCTTGTCGCGAGCTCGGGCACGCCGTGGCCACGCAGGTACGCGTCGGCGGGCATCGGGCGCCCGCCGGGCGGCTGGACGACCGCGAGGACGAGGTCTCCGTCGGCGGTCCCCAGCCGCAACTCGCCGTCGGCCTCCACCAGGGCGCCGCGCGGCGCTGCGCCGGGCTCGGCCCTTGCCTGGCGCACCCCCAGCCGGCCACCGTCGGCGAGCTCCAGATGCGCTCCGATGTGCGGGGTCAGCGCCCGGACGGCACGGGCGAGCTCGATCCCGGGCAGCGCCGGGTCGAGGCGCCGGTCACCGGGCGTGATCTTCTCCGCGTAGGTCACGCCGGCCTCGTCCTGCTCGGTGAGCGCGAGCTCGCCGGCGGCGTGCAGGTCCAAGGCTCGGACCATCAGCTTGCCTCCGAGCTTCGCGAGGCGGGCCTCCAGCGCCTCGTGGTCGTCCTCGGAGCGGATCTCGACCGGCTCCTGCAGCGCCACCGGGCCCGAGTCGAGGCCCTCGGCGAGGCGCATGATCGTCACTCCGGTCGAGGGGTCCCCAGCCATCAGCGCGCGCTCGATAGGAGCGGCGCCGCGCCAGCGGGGAAGCAGCGACGGGTGGACGTTCAGCATCTCGGGCTGGGAGAGCAGGGGCTCGCGGATGATCTGGCCGAACGCGCAGACCACGCCCACGCTGGGGTTCGCCGCCGCGATGCGCGCGAGGGCCTCGTCGGCGTTGACGTCGTTGGCCTGATGGAGATCGAGCCCAAGCTCCTTCGCGGCGACCGCGGCGGGCGGCGGCGCGACCTTCCGCCCCCGCCCCTGCCGGCGATCCGGCGGCGTGATTACCAGCGCGGGGCGGTGCTCGGAGTCGGCGACTGCGCGCAGCACCGTGGCGGCGAAGCCCGAGGTGCCGAGGAAGACGGGGCGGGCGGGCAGGGCTCAGCCCTCGGAGTCGGGCTCCGAGTCCGACTCCGGCGTCGGCGGCGCGTACGAGACGCCCTCGCGCAGCGCGCGCAGCGCGCCCTTGCGCTGATCGCGTTCGGTGCGGCCGAGGATGAGCACACCGTCGAGATGATCCACCTCATGCTGGAGGACCCTCGCCTCCAGGCCCGCCGCCTCCAGCGTCAGCGGACGGCCCTGGATGTCGCGGCCGCTCACCCTCGCGTACAGCGGGCGCTCCACGTCCACCGCGATCCGCGGAAGGCTGAGGCAGCCCTCCTCGGCGATGGCCTTCTCCGCTGAAAGCCATTCCACCTCCGGGTTCACCACGGCCGTCGGGGTGGCGTCCGGGCCGGCCTGGAAGACCAGCATCCGGCGCATCACGCCGAGCTGTGTGGCCGCGAGGCCGACGCCGAGGGCGTCGCGCATGATCGCCACCATGCGCTCGGCCTCCGCCTTCAGCTCGGGGCCGAACTCGGCCACCTCCGAGGCGCGCGAGTTCAAGACCGGGTCGCCGAAGGTGCGCACCTGTGCGAGCGCGTCGGCACGGCGGCGCTGCTCGTCCTCGCTCAGCTCGGGTTCGACCGGCTCGCGCTCCGAGGGCTCGATCGGAACTGTCTCGGCCACTCCCGCGAGTCTAGAGCGGGCCCGGGAGTCCCGACCGTCTAGCTGGGATCCGGATCGACGCTGACTGCGACCCCACCGCCGCGAAGCTCGCGCACCGCCCCATCGACCACGTCGCGGATCGCCGCCACCGCCGGCGCGCGCTCGCCGGACTTCACGAGGAGCTGGCGCCGGTAGCGCCCCCGCCGCCGGAAGCGCGGGGCCGGCCCGAGCAGCCGGGCCTCGGTGGGAAGCGCCGGGGTCAACCGAGCGGCCAGCAGCTCGGCGGCGGCCTGCGCCGCCGCCTCGTCGGGAGCGGTCAGCTCGACTCGCACCAGGTGCGCGAACGGCGGATACGCCAGCGCGCGGCGCCGCTCGAGCTCGCCCTCGAGGAACGTGGCCGCGTCGTGGCGCGCCGCGTGCCGGATGGCATCGGCCTCCGGCGCCAGCGTCTGGACCAGCACCCGGCCCCCGGCGGGTCCGCGCCCGCTGCGTCCCGCGAGCTGTGCGATCAGCGAGAACGTCCGCTCCTCGGCGCGGAAGTCGGGGAACCGCAGGCTGGCGTCCGCGTCGAGAACCACCCCGAGCGTGACGTCGGGGAAGTCGTGGCCCTTGGCGACCATCTGGGTCCCGATCAACACGCCGGACTGCGCACGGTCGAACCGGGAGAGGATCTCCGCGTGGGCGCCGGTCCCGCTCGCCGTGTCGGAGTCGAGCCGGAAGACGGGCATCGGCGCCACGAGCTCGGACACCACGCGCTCGGCCTGCTCGGTGCCGGCTCCGTGCTGGGCGAGCGTCACGGAGCCGCACTCGTCGCACGCCCCGGGCACCGCCTCCCGATGGCCGCAGTGATGGCAGCGAAGCTCGGAGGAGTGCACGACGAGCGAGACGTCGCACTCCGGACAGCCGAATCCGCGGCCGCACGAACGGCAATCAAGGAAGGGGGCCCAGCCACGGCGGTTGACCAGCACGATCGCCTTCCCGCCCGTAGCCGCGACCTGCCGCAGCTCCTCCCGCGTGCGGGGGTGAAGCGGCCCCCCGGCCCCCGAGCGCGCACGCATGTCGAGCACCTCGACCGGCGGCAGCGGGCGATCGTCGGCGCGGCGCGGCAACTCCAGCCGACGAAGGGCGTGCCAGCTCTCGGGCCGGGGTGTGGCCGTCCCGGCCACCATCACGGCGCCGGCCGCGGCGGCGCGATGGCGGGCCACCTCGCGGGCGTCGTAGCGGGGGTCGCCCTCCTGCTTGTAGGAGGGCTCGTGCTCCTCGTCCACGATCACCAGGCCGAGGGCCGCGACCGGGGCGAAAGCGGCCGAGCGCGGCCCGACGGCCACGCGCGCCTCCCCCGAGCGCAGGCGCGTCCACTCGTCGCGTCGCTCCCCCGCCGACAGTCGCGAGTGAAGCAGCGCCACGCGCTCGCCCAGCCGGGAGCGAAAGCGGCCGAGCGTCTGCGGCGTGAGCGCGATCTCCGGGACGAGCGCGATCACGCCCCGCCCGCGTTCGAGAGCCGCCTCCGCCGCGGCCAGGTAGACCTCGGTCTTCCCGGAGCCGGTGACGCCGTGCAGAAGCAGCTCGCCCCCCGGGCCGTCGAGCCCCGCGACGATCGCCTTGACCGCCCGGCGCTGGTCGGGGTTCAACTCGACGGGACCCGAGCGGGCGCCCACGACCGGGACCTCCGGGCGGCGGCGAACCTCCACCTCGCGGAGGGCGACGAAGCCGCGCTTCTCCAGGCGGCGCAGCGCGGCCCGGTCGGCCCCGAGCTCGCCGGAGGGAACCTCACGCCCGGCGCCGTCGAGCTGGGCGAGGACATCCCGCTGCCTCGCGCCCAGGCGAACGGCGCCGTCCAGGGCCGCTCCTCCGGCGGGGGTGATCTCGGCGCGAAGCTCGAGCTTCGGCTTCGCCGCGCTCCCGCGCGAGACCGTGCCGGGCGGCAGCACCAGCTCGAGGCCCCTCGCCGCCGTGGAGCAGTACTCGTGGGCCACCCAGAGACCGAGGCGCACCAGCTCGGGCGAGACCCCGGCCGCGATCGCCCGCACCGGCTCGACCAGTCGCGAGGGGTCGAGCTCGCTGGAGTCAGCCACATCAACAACTACGCCGAGCAGGCGGCGAGGCCCGAACGGGACCAGGAGGACGCTGCCCACGCCCACGTCGCCCAGGCGCTCGGGGAGCGCGTAGTCGAACGGCCCGCGCAGGGCACGGGCGGTTGTCAGCGGCTCGACCCTCGCAATCGCCATCGGCCGGAGGCTAGGCGGCGGAGCGGATGGCGCAGCAGCTCGCTCGGTCCGGCGACGGGGCGACGGGGCATGAGCGCTCCGGATAGGATCGCCGCCCATGGCGCCCAAGCTCCAGCCGGGTGAGCGTGTCATCTACGAGGGACATCCCTCCTGGCGCTCGATCCTCGACTTCTACCTCAAGGGACTCCTGCTCACAGCGGTGATCTGCGCGATCGTCGCCTTCATCACCGGACTGGGCGACGGCGGGCCGGAGGAGGGCATCGTGACCCTGCTCGCCATCGTCGGCGTCTCGCTCACGATCCTGATCGGCTTCGTCAAGCGGGTCGCGACCAGCTACACGATCACCGATCGCCGCCTGCACATCAAGAAAGGGATCGTCTCGCGCACCATCCAGGAAACGCGCCTGGAACGAGTCCAGAACGTGAACTTCCAGCAGGGCATCTTCCAGCGGATCCTGCAGATCGGCGACGTGGACTTCGACACCGCCGCCGGCGACGACTACCAGTTTCAGTTCTCCGGGGTGGCCGAGCCGGCCGACGTCGTCCACAAGGTCGACGAGGCGACGCACGCCTCCGACGGCGGCGGGCTGAACCCGCCCTCGCGGCAACAGGCGCCGCAGGCCGACCCCTCGACAGCCCCCACGCAGCAACAGCCACCCCCGCCGCAGGGGTAGCCGCGCAGCCGGGGCACCCGAGCCCTGGTTTTCCGGATCGTGTGCGGAAAGCGCACGCGATCCCGCAAACCTGGTGGGCCTAAGCCGGGGTCGCGGCGCCTTGGGAGGCCCCCAGGCCCGCCGCCTCGCGGAGCGCGTCGGCGCGGTCCGTGCGCTCCCACGTGAAGTCGCGGTCCTCGCGGCCGAAGTGCCCGTACGCCGCCGTCTTCTGGTAGATCGGCCGGTGCAGCTTCAGCTCCTCGCGGAAGGCGCCGGGGCGCAGGTCGAAGTGCTCCGAGACCAGGGCGGCGATCCTCGAGCGGGCGATCTTCTCGGTGCCGAAGGTCTCGACCATGACCGACACCGGGTGCGCGACGCCGATCGCGTAGGCGACCTGGACCTCGCAGCGATCCGCGAGGCCGGCCGCCACGACGTTCTTGGCGACCCAGCGCGACGCGTAGGCGGCCGAGCGGTCCACCTTCGAGGGGTCCTTGCCGGAGAACGCGCCGCCCCCGTGGCGGGCCATGCCGCCGTAGGTGTCGACGATGATCTTGCGCCCGGTGAGACCGGCGTCGCCGACGGGCCCGCCGATCACGAAGCGGCCGGTGGGGTTGACGAGGAAGTTCTGCTTGGTGTTCAGCTTCCGCGGGTCGTAGAGATCGGCCGGGAGGATCGGGTTCAGCACGTGCTCCCAGAGGTCCGGGCGAATCAGCGTGTCGGCGTCCACCCCGTCGCGGTGCTGGGTTGAGATCAGGATCTTCTCGATCTCGACCGGCTGGCCGTCCTCGTAGCGGACCGTGACCTGCGTCTTCCCGTCGGGCCGCAGGTACGGCACGACCTCGTCCCGGCGGATCTCGGCGAGGCGGTGGGCCAGGCGGTGCGCCAGCGAGATCGGCAGCGGCATCAGCTCGGATGTCTCGCTGGTCGCGTAGCCGAACATCATTCCCTGGTCGCCGGCCCCGGCGACGTCCAACTCGTCGTCGTCATCGGCGTCGGTGCGGTGTTCGAGCGCCTCGTCGACGCCCTGAGCGATATCCGGCGACTGCTTGTCGATCGCGTTCAGCACCGCGCAGGAGTCGGCGGAGAAGCCGAGGTCGGGGTCGGTGTAGCCGATCCGCCTGATCGTCTCGCGCGCGATCTCCTGGATGTCGACGTACGTGTCCGTGGAGATCTCGCCCGAGACGACGACGAGGCCGGTGTTCACCAGCGTCTCGCAGGCGACGCGGCCGTAGGGGTCGTCGGCCAGCACCGCGTCCAGGACTCCGTCGGAGATCTGGTCCGCAACCTTGTCGGGATGCCCCTCAGTGACCGACTCGGAGGTGAACAGGTACTCGTCGTCGGAAAGCTCTTGCGGTTGGCTCATGCGCTGGCAGGCTAGCGAAGCCGTCCTCGTCGGAGTGACGCTTCGCCGGTGCTACTCAGACGGGGTCGCCGCCTCGTCGGCGCCCTTGTCCTCCTCGTCCTGGTCGATCACTATCCGCAGGTCGGTGTCGATCGACGCGGGCTCGGCCGCGACCGTTAGCCCCGCGGCCCGCAGGCGCCGGGCCTCGGGCGCGAACAGCGCATAGGCGGGGTCCTCGGCCAACCCCTCCCGCTCGGCGAGGTCGATCAGGCCGGCCAGGTCCAGGAACACGATCAGCGAGGGATCGTCCGCGAGGCCCTCCGTCACGGCGCTGAAGCCGTCGTTGGCATCCAGGCCACCCTCGCCCCTGATCACCGCCTCGACGCCCTCGGGCTGGGTTGCGATGGCGAGGTCCTCGCCGGCGATCGCGTAGCTCAGGTTCACCGTGGGCGAGATCCGCAGGATCTGCACGTCGACGCCCTCGAGCTCCTCCCGCCCGAAGACCGGAGCCTGAAGGGATGTCCCAGGATCGAGCGCCTCGGCGATGGGGCCCTGAAGCTGGGCAAGCGTGCGCTTCGCGCGGTCGGCGTCCACACCCTCTGCGAGGAACTGGAGCACGGGAACGGGCGCCTCGTCCGCCGCGGGGGCAGGCCCCTGCGGGAGCCCCTCCGGGACGGGCGCGGTGGTCGCCTCCTCGGGCTCGGGCGCCGGGCGGTCCTCGTCTCCGGGCTTCAGCGCGAAGGCGGCCTCGCCGCCCAGCGAGGGCAGAAGCTCGTCCTCAATCTCCACGTCGCCGAGGTCGCGCAGGCGCTCGGCGGCCTCGGTGAAGCCCTCGGCGAGCGCCGGAGCCTCGGCCGTGGCCTGCGCCAGAAGCTCCGCCACGGTGGTCCCCGGCTCGGCGATGCCCACGTAGCCCAGCGTGTTCTTGGCCAGGCGCTCGGGGATCGTCGGATCGAAGGCGGGGAACGCCGCGAAGAAGCCCGGATTCGACCTGGCGCGCTCGGGGTCGAGCGCGCTGCGGATGGCCAGCTCGAGTGAGCCGTCGTCGGCTCCCACCGACGCGGCAGCCGCCTCCGAGGCGGCTGCATCGACGAAGGGCTCGAGGAAGGAGAGCGGGCTGGACTGCGCCTCGATCAGGGCCTCGATGCCGTCGCGCGAGACGTACGCCTCGGCGAAGCGGGTCGGCGGCAGCGCGTCGCGAAGATCGCCGGCGACCTGCTCCTCGGCCAGGGAGCGCGAATCCTCGGCCCCCGTGGCGACGTCGATCACGCGGCTGACGCCCTCTTCAGTGCCGATCACCCGGTAACCCTCGACCGAGGCCGTCGCGAGGCCGCGCGAGTCGGTCGAGACGTCGATCCCCCGGTAGTCGGCTGTCTGCGCCGCGCCTGCGGCGAGGGACTCGGCGAACTGGCCTGCGCCCTCCGGGTCTCCCTCCTCCAGGAGCTGGACCTGTTCGGCGCCGCCGCCCAGCGGCACGATCGCCACGCCCGCCTGCCCGCCGAGCCACGGCGCGATGTCGCGCGCGAAGTCGGCCGGCTCGCCCCCGGGGCCCGGGATCTGCGCCAGGACGCGTCCCACGAGCTGCCGCGTCAGCTGGGGCACCACGTCAAGGGCCTGGGTCGCCTCCTGGTACTGCGAGCTCTCGGGGTCGAGTGTGAGGTGCACGTAGCCGAGAGCGTCCGCGGGAACCAGAGCGTCGATGTCGTCCATGGGCGCGCAGACGTCGCCGCCCGGGAACTCGCACGGCAGGCGCGGAACGGCGAACGCGAGCGCCGCGGCGGCGACGCCGGACCCGAGGACGGCGAGGGCCAATCGCTGGCGCGTTCGCAGCGACATGCCCATCCAAAAGCCCTTGACGCCTCGCCCGACGGCCCGCGGGGCTCGCCCGGCCAGGAAGAGGAAATCCTGAAACGCGTAGCCCGCCGAGCGCAGGATCCGGGCCGCCGGCTCGAGGCTGGGTCGCTTCAGCCTCAGGCTGGGTCGCTTCAGCCTCACGCCGGTCCTTCCGCGCCGGCGCGGGCGCGCGACCCGCCCGGTGAGCGTCTCCTGCTTCCCTGCCTGGGCACGAAGTCGATTATCAGGGGTACGCCCTCCAGCGCGTAATGCTCGCGTAGCTGGTTCTCCAGGTAATAGGCCCAGTCGCGCGTGATCAGCCGCCGGTCGTTCACCTGGATGGCGATTCGCGGCGGCCGGCGCTCGACCTGCGCCGAGTAGAGCAGCCGCAGGCGCCGGCCGCGCTTGGCGGGCGGTGGGCGGCGGGCCACGACGTCGCCGACGAAGCGGTTGAGCTGCGGCGTGGGGATCCGCTCGGCCCGGCGATCGGCCAGCTCGATCGCGCGGTCGAGGAGCTTCCCGAGGTTCCGCGGCGCGAGCGCGGAGGTGGTGAGAACCGGTGGACGCTGGCGCACCCGCTTGGCCAGGCGCGCCTTCGCGTCGTCCAGGTCGGTACCTCCGAGATCCCACTTGTTCAGGGCGATCAGCGTCGCGCAGCCCGTTCGCATGGCCAGCTCGGCGACCCGCAGGTCCTCCGCGGTGACGCCCTCCGAGGCGTCGCAGACCACGATCGCAACGTCCGCCCGCTCGGCGGCCCGCTCGGAGCGAAGCTGCGCGTAGTAGTCGACCGTCCCGGCCACCTTGGTCCGCCGACGCAACCCCGCCGTGTCGATCAGGACCACATCTCGGTCGTTGTGCCGCAACTCCGCGTCGATCGAGTCCCTGGTCGTGCCGGCCATGTCCGAGACGATCACCCGCTCGGACCCCAGAAACCGGTTGACCAGCGAGGACTTGCCAACGTTGGGCCGCCCGATGACCGCGACGCGCACGGCGTCGTCGGCCTCCTCCGCCTCGGGCTCACGATCCGGGAGAAGCTCGACCAGCCGGTCGAGCAGGTCGCCGGTGCCATGGCCGTGCGTAGCGGAAACGGGGAGCGGCTCGCCGAAGCCGAGGCGGTTGAGCTCTGCTGCCAGCGGCTCGTCTTCGGCGCGATCCACCTTGTTCGCGACGACCGCGACGGGCACGTCGGAGCGCCGCAGGATGTCCACCACCTCGGCGTCCCCGGGGCCGAGCCCGGCGCGCGCGTCGATGACCAGCGCGACGACGTCCGAGTCCGCGATCGCCTCGCGGGCCTGCGCCTGGACCGAGCGCGAGAGCGAGTCCCCCGCCGCGAGGTCCACGCCTCCGGTGTCGACCAGGCGAAACGCGACCCCGTTCCACTCGCACTCCACGACCTTGCGATCGCGGGTCACGCCGGCCTCGGAGTCGACAACGGCGTCGCGCCCCCCGGCCAGGCGGTTGACAAGTGTGGACTTGCCGACGTTCGGAAAGCCCACCACCGCGATCTCCGGGCGCCGGGAGCTCACGCGAGCCCACGCTCGCGGGCCAGTGCCACGATCCGTTCGACGACTTCGTCCACGCCGAGCCCGGTGGTATCCAGCTCGATCGCGTCATCGGCGGCGCGCAGCGCGCCGTGTTCGCGCTCGAGGTCTCGACCGTCGCGGTCGGCCTGCGCGGAGAGGACGTCGCGAGCATGCTCGCCGGTCTGGGCCGCCCGGCGTCGAGCCCGCTCGTCCGCGCTTGCCGTCAGGAAGACCTTGAGCGGCGACTCGGGGCTGACGACGGTGCCGATGTCACGTCCCTCCGCCACGTAGCTTTCGGCCTCGATCATCGCCCGCTGGCGTTCCACCATCGCGCTGCGCACCCGCGGGTGCACCGACACGCGGGAGGCGGCGGCGCTTACCTCGGGACTGCGGATCTCCGCGCTCACATCCACGCCGTCGAGCCCGACGCGGTCCCCGCGCAGCTCGAGGCCGAGCTCGCCGGCGATGGCGCCTGTCTGCTCGGAGTCGTCGGGGTCGGCGCCGGCGCGCAGGGTCGCCAGGGCCACGGCGCGGTACATGGCGCCCGAGTCCAGGTAGGTGAGGCCCAGGCGCGCGGCGAGCGCCCGGGCTACGGTTGACTTGCCGGCCCCGGCGGGACCGTCGATGGCGATGACCATGGCCGCGCGGAGGATAGAGTTGCGCCCATGCGCAATTGGAACCTCTCCACAATCGACGTCGAACCTCAGAAGCCGGTCGTCCTCGACTCCGAGGACGAGGGTCGCGCGATACTCATCAACCTGCCGGCCGGCGAGCAGCTCTCCGAGCACCAGGTCCACGAGCGGGCTTGGGTGCTGGTGGTCTCCGGGAGAGCGCGGATCGATCTTCCCGGCGGCGACTCCGCCGAGGGCGGGCCGGGGCTGCTGGCGATCTTCGACCCCGCCGAACGGCACGAGGTGAGCGCCTCCGAGGACTCCCGGATCCTCCTCGTCCTCTCGCCTTGGCCGGGCGTCGGGCATCCCAGCAACCGCGGCTAGCCGACCTGCCCACGGACGAGGCGCGAGGGCTACAGCGAGCGCAGACCCCACTCAGGAATCGGGGACCGGCCGCCGATCAGCCACGTTGACGACGTCTCGGGTCAGGACGGTCTAGGCGGCCGCGAGACCTCGCAGGTCGGCCTCGAAGCCGGGGTAGCTCACGACGGCCGCCTCGAAGCCGGAGACCTCCACACCCTCAGTCGAGGCGAGGCCGGCGACGGCTCCGAGCATCGCCAGGCGGTGGTCGCCGTGGGAGTCCAGCGCTCCCCCGCGCAGACTGCCGGTGCCGCTGACCACGAAGCCGTCGCCGGTCGCCTCGATCTCGGCGCCGAGGCCAGCGAGGCCTCCGACCACGGTCGCGATGCGATCCGACTCCTTGTGGCGCAGCTCCTGCGCGCCCGAGAGGTGCGTCTCGCCCTCGGCGAAGCACCCCAGCAGCGCGACCAGCGGCAGCTCATCGATCGCCAGGGGCACCTCGCTTCCGCCGACCCGCACGCCTTTGAGCGGAGGCCCGTGGCGGGCGGTCACAGCCCCGGTCGGCTCGCCGGCGGCCGGCATGCCTTCGGCGACCTCGATCCCGGCGCCCATGCGGTTGAGGATGCCCAGCAGGCCGATGCGGGTGGGATTGAGGCCGACGCCGGTGACGGTCACCGCGCTCCCCGGGACAAGCACAGCAGCGACAAGCAGGAATGCGGCCGAGGAGAAGTCGGCGGGGACCGTGACATCGCCGAGGTCCAGGCGCTCGGCCGGGAGGACGGTGATCCTGTTGCCGGGCAGCTCTCCGCGGATGGCCACGGGCGTCCCGGCGGGCTTGACCTGGAGCACGGCGCCGGCAGCACGAAGCATCCGCTCGGTGTGATCGCGGGTCGGCGCGGGCTCGACGACGGTCGTGGGTCCGTCGGCGAGCAGGCCGGCGAGCAGCAGGCACGACTTCACCTGGGCGCTGGCGACCGGCAGGCGGTACTCGATGCCGTGGAGCCGTCCGCCGCGGATCTCCAGCGGCGGGACGCGACCCTCGCGGGCCGCCACAACGGCCCCCATCTCGGTCAGAGGGCCGACCACTCGGTCGATCGGGCGGCGGCGGATGGACTCGTCGCCGTCGAGGGTCCAGACGCCCTCGGGCTGTCCCGCGAGCCAGCCCGGAAGCAGGCGCATGAGCGTCCCCGCGTTCCCGACGTCGATCTCCGCCGAGGCGGCCCCGCGCAGCCCGACCCCCCGAATTCGCAGCTCCAGCCCACCGATGGTCGAGTTAAGCCCGCCACGCGGGCCTTTCTCGACCATCGCCCCCAGGGAGGCCACCGTGGCGAGCGTCGACCGCGTGTCCGCGGCGTCGAGGTAGCCGCGCACGGCCGTCTCCCCCTCCCCCATGGCCGCGAGGATCGCGGCCCGGTGAGAGATCGACTTGTCGGGGGGAGGGCGCACTGAGCCACTCAGCGGCCCCGGGGGGTCGAAGCGGGCCGTCGGCACGTCCGCTCAGCCCTCGCCGCCGACCACCGAGACGCCGTGTCCCAGCCCGCGCACGATTGCCGCGGCGCGTTCGGCCTCGGGCTCGCCGGCGATCCAGAGCGTGATCGCGCCCGTGCGCAGGTCGGCGGCGGGGTAGAGCGCCATGTCCTCGATGTTCACCCGCTCGTGCCCGAGCGCGAGGGCGATCTCCGCGACCGTCCCCGGACGGTTCTCGACGGCGATTCGCAGCTCGATCAGCTCGCCGCCCTCGATCTCCGCCTCGAGCAGGCGGCGGCGGTCGGTGCCCGCGGCGCGGTGCCACTCGCCGACGGCCGCGCCCTCGCCGGCCCGGATCCGCCGCCCGGCATCCGCGAGGCGGTCGACCGCCGCGTCGATCGCGTCCGCCACCGCGTCTGAGTTGGCGGCGTAGATGTCCTCCCAGATCGCGGGGTTGGCCCCGGCGACGCGGGTGGTGTCGCGAAAGCTGGGCCCCACCTCGGGCAGGCGCTCGGACTCCTCGGCGAGCGCGGCCGCCGCCTGCTGCACGAGCACGTTTGCGATCACGTGGGGCAGGTGGCTCACGGTCGCCATCAGCCGGTCGTGGGCGGCGGCCTCGATCGCCTGCGGACGCGCGCCGAGGTCGGCCACCGTGCGCTGGAGCAGGTCGTATTGGACGCCGCCCGAGCGATCGGTCGGCGTGAGGTACCAGCGCGCCCCCTCGAACAGGTCGGCCCTGGCGTTGGCGACGCCGGACGTCTCGGCGCCCGCGAGCGGGTGCCCGCCGATAAAGCGCTCCCTGGCGGGGCCCTCTGCAAGCGACGCGACCAGCGCCCGCTTGGTCGAGCCCACGTCGGTGACGACGGCCTCGGGCCCGCTCGTTCGGATCGCCTCGTCGACGAGCCGGGGCAGGGCCGCCACCGGGGCGGCGCAGAACACCACCTGCGCCCCGGCGACCGCCTCGGCGACCGATCCGGCTGCGATGTCGAGCGCCTCGACTGCCCGGGCGCGCGCGAGGTTGTCGGCGTCCGGGTCGAACCCGGCCACCTCCGCGCCCAGGCGCAGACGCGCGGCCAGGCCGACCGAGCCGCCAATCAGGCCGACGCCGAGAACAGCTATGCGCACGCGGTCAGCCTATTCGGGCTCTTGTGGCCGAGGGAGGCTCTCGGCGGCCCTAGACCGCCGAGACTTCCTTGCCGGCCACCTCGACGACGCGCCGGAGCTGGTCCGCGTACTCCGCGAAGCGCTCGGTTGCGATCGCCTGCGGACCGTCGCAGATCGCCTCGTCGGGCTCGTTGTGGACCTCGACGATGATCCCGTCCGCGCCCGCCGCGGCGGCGGCCAGCGACATCGGGGCGACCCAGTCGCGCCGGCCGGCGGCGTGGCTGGGGTCGATCACGATCGGCAGGTGCGTGAGCTCCTTGAGCGCCGGGATCGCCAGGAGGTCGAGCGTGAACCGGTACGCGGTCTCGAAGGTGCGGATCCCCCGTTCGCACAACATCACGTTCGGGTTTCCCTCCTTCAGTACGTACTCGGCCGCCATCAGCAGCTCGTCGAGCGTCGCCGAGAGGCCACGCTTCAACAGCACGGGCAGACCGGTGCGCCCGATCTCCGACAGCAACGGGTAGTTCTGCATGTTTCGGGCGCCGACCTGGATCACGTCGGCGACCTCGACTACGTCCGGGATGTCGCGCGCGTCCATTACCTCGGTGACGATCGGCAGGCCGGTCTCCTCCTTGGCCTCCTGGAGCAGCCGCAACCCCTCGACGCCGAGCCCCTGGAAGGAGTACGGCGAGGTGCGCGGCTTGTAAGCGCCGCCGCGCAGCATCGCGGCGCCGTTGTCGGCGACGCAGCGCGCCACCTCGAGCGTCTGCTCGCGGCTCTCCACCGTGCAGGGACCGGCGATCAGCGAGAAGTGCTCGCCGCCCAGCTTTCGTCCCTCGATCTCGATCACGCTGCGCTCGCCCTTGCGGAACTGAGCGGAGGCGAGCTTGTACGGCTTGAGGATCGGGACCAGATGGTCCACGCCGGGGGCGCCCTCCAGCCCGAGGCTCGCGACGCGGTCGCGGTCTCCGATCGCACCGATCACCGTCAGCAGTTCGCCGCGCGACAGGTGCGCGGAGCAGCCGACGGACTCGACTCGCTTTACGACGGCGTCGACCTCTGCCTCGGTCGCGCCCTCCTTCATCACGATCATCATGGGTGTAAGCCTCTCGATTCCTTCTTCGGTCCTAGTGTTGAAACGGTGAAACTCGGTTGGCCGCCTGAGGGGCCGCTACGGCGTCCGGCTTTCGAATCCTTCGCATCAAGGCGGGACGCTCCCGCCAGGCCGAACGCCTAGCTAAATCGCCAATACCAGGAATACAGGCGCGCACGACGGCGGGCGCCGGAGACGCCGTGGTCGGTCGAGGTCGTGCAATCACCCTGCATCAGAGCGATCTTTTGTAGCACGCGATCGCGATTTAGGCAAGGGTTTGCCCCGAGAGGGCCGGCTGCAAGATCGCGAGGAACCGCCGGTTCTCCTCCGGCGTGCCGTAGGTCACGCGGATGTGGCCGGGACCGCCCAGGGGCGTGCCCGCGCGCACGACCACGCCCTCGGCGGCGAGTGCCTCCACCACGTCGGCCTCCTCGGCGTCGCCGAGGTCCACCCAGGAGAAGTTCGCGTGCGAGTCGGGCGTGGCCAGGCCCATCTCGCGGACCCCCTCCTCCACCCTCACCCGCTCGGAGATGGTCGATTCGACGCGCCTCGCGACGTCGTCGGAGTGCAGGATCGCCTCGGCGCCGGCCGCCTGGGCCACGGCGTTCACGCTGAACGGCTGGCGCACCGCGTCGACCGCCGCCCGAAAGGCGGGGGCGCAGAGCGCGTAGCCCACGCGCAGGCCGGCTAGTCCGTAGGCCTTGGAGAAGGTCCGCAGGACCACGAGGTTGGGGAACTCGCGGCGCAGGTCGGCCCCCGCGTCGGGATCGTCGTGGGTCTGGAACTCGGCGTAGGCCTCGTCGAGGATCACGGTCACGTGGCCGGGCACGCGCTCGAGGAACGCCCCGATGCTCTGCGCCGGGATGTGCGTGGCGCTGGGGTTGTTCGGGTTGCACACGATCGCGACCTGGGTCGCCGCGGTGATCTCGGCCGCCATCGCGTCGAGGTCATGCTCCCCTGCCTCGTTCAGGGGCACCCTGACCTCGCGGGCGCCGGAGAGGGGCGCCAGGTAGGGATACATCGAGAAGGACGGCCACGCGTAGACGATCTCGGCTCCCGGCTCGCACAGCGCGAGCGCGGCGGCCAGCAGGACCTCGCAGGAGCCGTTCGCCACCGCGATCTGCGGCGAGTCAACCTCGAAGCGCTCCGAGATCCGCCGGCGCAGCAGCGTCGCGTCCGGGTCCGGGTAGCGGTTGGAGGCGGCCGCGGCCCGCGCGATGGCCTCGACGACGGCCGGGTGCGGCGGGAAGGGTGACTCGTTGGATGCGAGCTGCGCGATCCCCGAGTCGGCGATGGCCTCGGGCGCCTTGCCCTTGGGCACGCCGGCGACGTACCCGGGGATGGACGCGAGCTTCTCGGCGAAGGTGACGCTCATGGGCGCTGATTGTGGCAGCGCCGGCGCGCCGCTACTGCGCCGAGTGCAGGTCCGCTCGCAGCTCCTGAGCCTCGCCCAGATAGGTGTGCTGGGGAACGTGGCCGGCGGGGGCGTAGTAGTGGGCCATCACGCGGACGACGCTGCGCATCGCGTTTCGCACGTCCAGCTCCCGGGTGCACAGCAGGGGGACCGCGTCGAGCCCCACCCGCCGAGCGGCAACGGCCGGGAACTCGGCGTTGAGGTCGTCCGTGGCCGTGAACAGGCAGCTCACGATGCTCTCCGGGGCGAGCTCGTTACGGGTCATCAGCTCTCGCATCAGCTCCTCGGTGGCGCTGACGATCGCCTCCGTGTCGTTGGAGGGGACCTTCACCGCGCCGCGCACGGCCCACAGGCGCTGGGAGTCACTCATCCTCCCCATCCTTCCAGAGGCGCCTGATCTCGGCGGGCCGAAGCCGCCGGGCCGCCCCCTCGCGCAGGTCGCCCAGCTCCAGCGGGCCGAACCTGACGCGCTCCAGCTCGACGACCTGGTTGCCCGCCGCCTCCACCATCCGCCGGACCTGACGGTTGCGCCCCTCGTGGAGGGTGATCTCGAACACCCGGGCCGACGCCTTTCGCACCTTCGCAGGCGCGGTCGGCCCGTCGTCGAGCTCGACGCCATGGCGCAGGCGCTTCAGCTGCTCGGGCTCGGCCGGGCGGCGCAGGCGCACCCGGTACGTGCGCGGCACCTCGTGGCGCGGGTGCATCAGGCGCTCGGCCAGCTCGCCGTCGTTGGTGAGCAGGATGAGCCCGGTCGAGTCGGCGTCCAGGCGACCGACCGGATACAGGCGCCGCGGCGAGGACACCAGCTCCACCACCGCCCGGCGCCGGCCGGGCTCGCGCGCGGTGGAAACGACTCCCCGAGGCTTGTTCACCATCCAGACCTCTCGTGCCTCCGGAGCGACGGCGCGGCCGTTGACCTCGACGCCCGAGTCCTCGTCGACGTCCCGGGCGGGGTCGGTGACCACCGCGCCCCCGACCTTCACCCGACCGCCGGTGATCAGCTCCTCCGAGCGCCGCCTCGATGCGACGCCCGAGTGGGCGAGGTACTTGGCGAGGCGCATGCGAGCGAGGCTACTCGTGGCGCCGCGGGGCTACTCGGCCCGGGCCTCCCCCGCCTTCAGCAGCCGCTCGCGCAGCTCGCGCTCGTCCTCGGGCGTGGGGTCGAACCGCGAGGCCTCGGGAAGCTGGTCCAGGCCGGCGAGACCGAAGAGGCGCTCGAAGAGCTGGGTGGTGCGGTAGACGACGGCCCCGAACTGCGAGCGCCCAGACTCCTCGATCAGCCCACGCTCTGCCAGCGTCTGCGTCGCCGACTCGGCGTTGACCCCGCGGATGCGGGCGACCTCCGGGCGCGAGACCGGCTGGAGATAGGCGACGATCGCCAGCGTCTCCGCCTGCGCCTGGGTGAGCGGTGGCGTGCGGGGCTTCGCCAGCAGCCTTCGCGCTGCGTCCTCGGCCACCGGGTCGGCGGCGAGCGTGTAGCCCCCCGCGACGTTGCGCAGGACGACCCCGCGCTCTCCCTCGGCCAGGGCGGGCCCGATGGCGTCGAGCGCCCGGTCGACCTCAGCCTCGGTCACGTCGCAGGCCTCGGCCAGATCCGCCGTCGAGACCGGTTCCGGAGAGAGGAAGAGCAGGGCCTCGATCGTGCGCTCCAGGCTCGTCATGGGCAACGGCTCGCGGCTCGCAACATCACTGCTCCTTCTCGGGCTCCGCGCTCACAGCGCCTCGACGTGAATCGGTCCGAACGTCTCCTGCTGGGTCCAGCTCGCCTCGCCGCACTTGTGCATCTCGAGCAGGGCGAACAGCGTGACCGCCTGCGTAAGGCGGTCCTCGTCCGCGAACAGCTCGTCGAAGTCGAACGAGCGCTTGCGGCCGAGCAGCTCGCGCAGCACGACCAGCCGGCGCTCCAGCGAGACCGTCGGGCGGATGTGGCTGGTGTCCGGCGCCGGCGGCATCCGCAGCAGGTCGCCCAGCGCGGCGGCCAGCTGCTCGCCCTCGTAGGCGGGGCGCGCGGCGTCGAGTGAGACGCGGCGGAGGTCGGGCGGCAGCGGCGCGATCCGGTAGAGGTACCGGCGGCCCTCGGCGAAGCGCTCGCGCAGGTGGGCGGCCGCGTCGCGATACCGCGCGTACTCGAGCATGCGCGCCAAGAGCTCGTCCGCCGCCTCCTGCGGGCCGAGCTGGATCTCGTCCTCCTCCTCGCGGGGGAGGAGCAGCCTGGACTTGAGCTCCAGGAGCGAGGCGATCAGGACCAGGAACTCGGTGGCGGCCTCGAGGTCCAGCTCGCCGGCTACGTCGAGGTGCTCGACGTAGGCAACGACGATCTCGCCGAGCGCGACCTCCGCGAGGTCGAGCTCCTCGCGCAGCACGAGCGTCATCAACAGGTCGAACGGACCCGAGAAAGCGTCCAGATCCAGCTCGAGCTCGGCGGCTCTCATCGCGCCGACAAAGATACGCACAGCGCAGGTCGTCAGAACGCCGGCCCGCGGACCGCGCCTCGGTGGCCTACCCGGCCGCCGGGCCGATCCCCATCCGGTCGCGCACGTCGGCGAGGGTGGCCGAGGCGATCGCGCGGGCCTTCTCCGCGCCCTGGGCCAGCGCGGTCTCGATGGCGGCCTCGTCGCCACGAAGCTCGGCGTAGCGCTCGCGCACCGGGGCGAGGTAGTCGACGACGCCGTCGGCGACGACGCGCTTGAAGTCGCCGTAGCCCGCCCCCTCGAACTCGGCCTCGATCGCCCCCGGGTCGGCGCCGCGGACGACGGCGAGGATGTCGATGAGGTTCGTCACCCCGGGCTTCTCGGCCGAGCGGCGGACCTCCGATCCCGAGTCGGTGACGGCGCTCATGAGCTTCTTACGCACCGCGTCGGGCTCGTCGAGCACGAGCACGGTCCCGGCCTCGGTGCCGCCCGTGGTCGACATCTTCGAGGCGGGGTCCTGGAGGTCCATGATTCTGGCGCCGACCCCCGGGATGCGGTGCTCGGGGATCGTGAGCGTCTCGCCGAAGCGCTCGTTGAAGCGCCGCGCGATCTCGCGCATCAGCTCGATGTGCTGGCGCTGGTCGTCGCCGACTGGGACCTCCTGAGCGCGGTAGGCGAGCACGTCGGCGGCCTGGAGCACGGGATAGGTGAACAGGCCGGCCGACAAGAACGATCCGCGTCGCTCCTCGAGCAGCCTGCGCTTCTCCTTCCACTGGTGCATCCGGTTGAGGTCGCCCCACGCGGTGACGGCGCCGAGGAGCCACGCGAGCTCGGCGTGCTCGCGCACGTCGGACTGGCGAAACAGGATGCAGCGCCCCGGGTCGAGCCCGGTCGCGAGCAGCAGGGCCGTGGTGTCGTAAAGCCGCTCGCGCAGCTCGGCGGGGTCGAAATCGACGGTGATCGCGTGCAGGTCCACGATGCAGTAGATGGCCTCGCCGCGGTCCTGGCCCTCCACGTACTGGCGAATCGCCCCGAGGTAGTTGCCCAGGTGCTTTCGCCCGGTGGGCTGGATGCCGGAGAAGATGCGCACCGCGCGGAATCTACCCGGAGGCCCCCCGCCCTAAGGCGCTGGTGGCTCGCGCAGCTGATGGGCGGGGGTGAAGAAGTTGCGGTAGGCGAGGGTCGTGGCGATCACCGCCGCGATCGCCACGCTGCCCAGCAGCGTCCACAGGAGGATGAGCTGCAGGCGGACCGCATCGAGGGGATCGGCGCCGGCCAGGAGCATCCCCACCATCGCCCCCGGGAAGAAGATGATCCCGGTGGTCTTGGTCGAGTCGACGAGGGCGATGGTCCCCGAGCGAAGGCTGCGCCGCAGCGTGGGCGCGGCCGCCTGGGAGGAGGTGGCGCCGAGCGCCAGGGTGGCCTCGATCTCGCGGGCCCGGTCGTGCATCTCGTCGCCGAGCCGGTTCAGCGCCACCGCAGCGGCGGTCATCGCGTTGCCCACCACCATCCCGCCGACCGGGACCAGGAAACGCGCCTCGGGCTCGAAGACGCCCAGCGCCACGACCAGGCCGAGGGTCGCCGCGCCGGCGGTGCCGAGGGCGACGAGCAGCGGAACCAGCGCGCCGGGGACCTTGCGCGCCCGGCGGCGGGCGGTGAAGGCGCCGAAGACGACCATCGCGGCGATCAGCCCGACCACGAGGACGAAGCTGTCCTCGTCGAAGATCGCCTGGATCACGTAGCCGATCGCGGTGAGCTGCACGAACGAGCGGAGCACTGCCACCGCGATGTCGTCCGCCAGCTCGGCGCGGCGCCACAGGGAGATCGCGACCGCCACCACCACCAGCGTGAGGCTCGCGGCCACCTCGGCGAGGCTGATGTCGATCGACGGGCTCACGCCGGCAGCAGCTCGTCCGTGGATCCCTGCGCGACGACCTGCCCGGCGTCGATCCGCACGACCCAGTCGGCCATCCGCCGCGCCTGCTCGAGGTCGTGCGTGACCAGCACGAGCGAGATGTCGAGGCGCTCACCCAGGTGCCGCACGGTCGCCTCGATCTCGTCGCGGGCCCCCGTGTCCAGCGCCGAGGTGGGCTCGTCGAGCAGCAGCACCCGCGGTTCGACCGCGAGGGCGCGAGCCAGCATCGTCCGCTGCTGCTCGCCGACCGACAGCTTCACGGGGTCGCGCTCGGCGAATGAGGCGTCAAGCCCGGCCAGGTTGAGCAGGCGATGAACGTCGGCCTCCAGCCCGGCGAGGCCGGCTGCGAAGCGCAGGTTGCTCTCCACCGTGCCCTCGAGCAGGGCGGGCAGCTGCGGGACCAGCGATACCTCGCGCCGCAGCTGCAGCGGGTCGCGACCTCGCACGTCGTCGCCCCGGTAGAGGATCGCGCCGGCGCACGGGTCGGCAAGGCGGTTGAGCAGGCGAAGGAGGGTCGACTTGCCCGAGCCGGAGGGGCCGACCACGCAGGACGCCCCAATCGGCAGCTTCGCGGTCAGCTCCCGCAGCACCGCCGCGCCGCCGCGGTGGTAGGTCACGTCGTCGAGCTCGAACAGCACCGGGCGATTATCGGCGCAAGATCGCTACCAGGGCCGCCACGTGCATGAAAACCGGGCCGAAGTGGGAAACTGGACCCCTGCCCGATTACTTCCGGGCAGCCACGCGGTCTTCAAGGAACGGACATGGCACGAGCGATCTGGTCAGGCAACATCTCCTTCGGGCTCCTCAACGTGCCCGTGAAGCTCTACAGCGCCGTCTCGCGGCGCCAGATCAGCTTTCGTGAGCTGCGCGCCTCGGATTCCTCCCGGGTTCGCCACAAGCGCATCTCGGAGGCCGACGGCGAGGAGGTCTCCTACGACGAGATCGTGAAGGGCTACGAGCTCGCGCCCGACCAGTACGTGATCTTCTCCCGCGACGAGCTGGAAGAGCTCGATCCGAAGAAGACCAAGGCGATCGAGGTCGAGGCGTTCGTGGACCTCGACGACATCGACCCGATCTACTTCGTCCAGCCCTACTACCTCGGCCCCGAGCAGGGCGCCGAGCGCGCCTACGCGCTGCTCGTGAAGGCGATGGCCGACGAGCGCAAGGTCGCCGTCGCGCGCTTTGTGCTCCGAAACAAGGAGCACCTGGCCGCCCTGCGGCCCATGGGCGACGTGCTGACGCTGACCACCATGCGCTTCGCGGACGAGATCGTCCCGCCGGCCGAGCTCGACGGCGTGGTCCCCGAGGAGGCCGAGAGCCCGCGGAAGAAGGAGCTCGACATGGCGAAGCAGCTCGTCGGCTCCCTGACCTCCGATTTCGACCCCGACGAGTTTCACGACGAGTACCGCGAGGAGCTGCTGGCCCGGGTCGAGGCCAAGGCCCAGGGCGAGGACATCGTGCAGGCGGTCTCCGAGGAACCCACCCCGACGAAGGCGCCCGATCTGATGGCCGCCTTGGAGCAGAGCCTGGCCGCGGTCAAGGGCGAGCCGCTCGCCGCGGGCTCCGACGTGAAGGGGAAGGGGAAGGCGAAGGGGAAGGCCAAGCCGGCCGCCAAGCGCAGGTCGGCGTCGAGCTCCTCCAACGGGCGCAAGGCCGGATCCTCGAAGTCCACGGCCAAGTCAAAGAGCTCGGTCAAGCCCGCCTCGAAGACCCCCTCGCGATCGCGAAGCAAGGCAAAGGCCGCGAAGTAGAGGTCGAGGGGCGCCGGCTGGCGCTCACGAACCTCGACAAGGTCCTGTGGCCGACCGGCTTCGCCAAGGGCGAGGCGATCGACTACTACGCGCGCATCGCCCCTGCCATCCTCCCGCACCTCTCGGGGCGCGCGCTGACGCGCGTCCGGTTCCCCAACGGCACGGAGGGCCAGCGCTTCTACGAGAAACGGGCGCCGTCGCATACGCCTGGCTGGGTGCGCACCGCCCCGATCGTGATGGGCCGCGAGGGGGAGCTCAACTTCGTCGTCTGCGACGAGCTGGCCACGCTGACATGGCTCGGTCAGCTCGCCGCGATGGAGCTCCACCCGTCCCTCTCGAAGGTCGACGACTTCGAGAACCCCACCGTCGTTGCGTTCGACCTCGACCCGGGCCCCCCCGCGGACGCGATCGACTGCTGCCGGGTCGCGCTGCGGCTGCGCGACATGTTCGCCGGCCTCGGCCTCGAGTGCTTCCCCAAGACGTCCGGCTCGAAGGGCCTTCAGGTCTACCTGCCGCTTAACTCCAAGGCGGGCTACGAGCGCACCAAGCCGTTCGCCCACGCGGTCGCCCGGACCCTGGAGAAGGACGATCCCAAGAAGGTGATCTCGAAGATGAAGAAGGACCTGCGAGAGGACAAGGTCTTCGTGGACTGGAGCCAGAACGACCGGGCGAAGACGACGGTCGCCGTCTACTCGCTGCGGGCCCGGGAGCGTCCCACTATCTCGACTCCCCTGCGCTGGGAGGAGGTCGAGGCCGCCACCGAGCACGGCGACCCCGAGCGCCTGCGGTTCGAGCCCAAGGACGTGCTGGCGCGGGTCGACGAGCACGGCGACCTCTTCGGCGCGGTGCTCGAGCTCGCGCAGGAGCTGCCCGAGGGCTGACGCCAGGCGACCGGCGGCGCCCCAGCTCAACGAGCGTTCCGGGCCTGCCCGCCAGGGCGCTCTAGCGTCCCGCTAGCCGAGCGGCTGGCGCACGACGGGGCGGCGGCTGGCCGCGGCCTCGTCGAGGCGCCGGACGGGCGTCGTGTAGGGCGCGTCGTGGAGGATCGCCGGATCGGCCTCGGCCTCGGCCAGGATCGCCTCGATCGCGTCGGCGAGCTGGTCGAGGGATTCGCGGGTCTCGGTCTCGGTCGGCTCGAACATCAGGGCCTCGTCCACGAGCAGCGGGAAGTAGATCGTGGGCGGGTGATAGCCGTAATCGAGCAGGCGCTTCGCGATGTCTAGCGTCCTCGCCTGAAGCTCGCGCTTCGCCGGCGCGCCCGACAGAACGAACTCGTGCATGGGCAGCCGGTCGAACGCGAGCGGCAAGTACTTCCCGGCGCGGTCCGTCCGCAGGCGCGCCAGGAGGTAGTTGGCGTTCAGCACCGCGGTCTCGGATGCCTCGGTGAGGCCGTCGCCCCCCAGCGAGCGGATGTAGGCGTAGGAGCGGACGAAGACGCCGAAGTTGCCCTGGAACCCGCGCAGCCGGCCGATCGACTTGCCCTCGGCGTGATCGAGGTCGAAGCCCGAACCCGAGCCGTTCGCGCCGTCCACGCGCACGACGCGCGGCACCGGGAGGTAGGGCGCGATGCGCTCCGAGACGGCGATCGGCCCCGCGCCGGGGCCGCCGCCCCCGTGGGGCTGGGAGAACGACTTGTGGAGGTTGAGGTGGCAGATGTCGAAGCCCATGTCGCCGGGCCGCGTGCGACCCATGATCGCGTTCAGGTTGGCGCCGTCGTAGTAGAGGGTCCCCCCCACGTCGTGGACGAGGGCGGCGATCTCGGCGATGTTCTCGTCGAAGACGCCCAGCGTGTTCGGATTGGTCAGCATCAGGCACGCGACCTGGTCGTCGATCTTCTCTCGCAGGTCGTCGAGATCGACGCCGCCGCGCTCGTCCGTCGCGACCTTCACGGCCTCGTATCCGGCCATCGTCACGGTCGCCGGATTCGTGCCGTGCGACGTGTCGGGCGTCAGGACCCGGGCGCGCTCCTCGCCGCGGTCGGCGTGGTAGGCCCGGGTCAGGAGCAAGCCGGCGAGCTCGCCGTGCGAGCCGGCGGACGGCTGAAGACTCACGTGTGGGAGCCCCGTGATCTCGGCGAGGGAGCGCTCCAGGCGCCACATCAGCTCCAGAGCCCCCTGCGCGCGCTTCGGGTCCTGGGCGGGGTGCAGGCGCGCGTGACCCGGCAGCCCGGCGACACGCTCGTTGAGGCGAGGGTTGTGCTTCATCGTGCACGAGCCCAGCGGGTAGGGCCCGGTGTCGAGGTCGAAGTTGCGCCGCGACAGCCGGTTGTAGTGGCGCACGATCTCGGGCTCGGAGACCTCGGGGAGAGCCGCCGGCCCGGCGCGAAGGAACTGCGGCGGGATGAGGTCGCTCAGGGTCCGCGCGGGCACGTCCAGGGACGGAAGCGTCGCCGCTCGGCGGCCCTCAACCGACCTCTCGTAGATCGTGCGCGCGGATTCCCTCTGCTGCGCAGTGGGAGTATCGGCGTTGGCCGGGGGCGGTGAGGGAGTGGCGTTCATGCCGATACCCCCGTCTGTGGCGCTTCCGTCTCGCTATGCGGGAACGGAGCGTCCCGGGCCGAATTGATGGCGCGGCAGAGCGAATCGACGAATCAGTCGATGCTGCCCT
>JBPCKC010000104.1:0-16452 GCA_051004675.1 Solirubrobacterales bacterium | reverse complement strand
CCGCCCCGCGAGCCGTCGGCAGAGGGCGAGGTGTGCGGCGGCAACGCGCTCCCACGAGTAGGGTCCGGTCGCGGCGTCGCGCGCCGCGGCCGCCAGCGCGCCGCGCGCCGCGGGATCGCCCAGCAGCTCGGTGAGGGCGCCCCCCAGCGCCGCGGCGTCGCCCGCCGGGACTGCGCGTCCCGCTCCCAGCGCCGCCACCTCTCCGAACCCGCCCGCGTCGCTCATCACTATCGCCTTCGCGAACGCGAGGGCCGTGAACAGCACCCCCGACTGCTCCGCGTCGCGGTGTGGCAAAGCCACCAGGTCGGCGCGGCGGAAGAGCGCCGGGACCTCGGCGTCCTCGACGAAGCGCGAGACGAAGCGGACGGTTCCCTCGCAGCGGTCCGCGAGCGCGTGCAACTCGCTCATCTCCACGCCGAACGGCCTCCCCACGATCCACAGCTCGGCGCCACGTACCTCGCGAAACGCCTCCAGCAGCACGTCGACGCCCTTGTACGGACGGATCAGCCCGAAGAAGAGGACGACCGGGCCCTCGACGCCGGTGAGCTCGCCCGGAAGTGGCGCCTCGCGCGGCAGGCGGGTGAGGTAGTCGAGCGGCCCGTGCGGGATCACGTGGACCCGGTCGGCCGGGACCCCGGCCCGCTCGCGCAGGACCCCGGCCCCGTACTCCGACAGCGCGACCAGCGCGTCCATGCGGCCCAGCAGCCGCCGGTAGCCCCTGGCACGGCCCTCCCACGGCGGCGCGCGAAGCAGGCCGTGCGGGGTCTGGACGAGCGGGCGCCCGCGCGGGAGCAGCCGGGCGTCGAGCCCGGGCGCCGTGAGCCACTGGAAATGGGTTACGTCCGGAACGGGCCGTCGCGCCCGGAACCGCCGCATGTCGGCCAGGTGCTCGGCGGCGCGCAGCGGGCGGCGCAGGCGCGCGCTCGCGGTGGACGAGCGGCGGTAGAACTCGGTGATCACCTCGTAGCCCTCGGCCGGGGGCACCGGGCCGTGGGGGAACTCGCTCGTCACCAGCTCGACGTCGGCCCCCGCGGCGGCCAGGGCGGCGCTCAGGGAGCGGTCATAAGGCGGCGTGTACGCCGGCGGATCGACGATCTGAACTTGCATTCGCCAGCATTGTCGCCGTGAAGCTTTCGTACTGCGTCGTCAACACGAACGGCCGCGAGGATCTGCGCGCTTGCCTGGACGCGATCCAGGCGACGCATCCGCAGGGCGTCGCGAGCGAGGTGCTGGTCCTCGACAACGCCTCGGACGACGGCTCGCCCGACGCCGTGCGGGCCTGGACTGCCGCCGCCGGGGACTTCGGCGAGCGGGTCCGGCTGATCGAGCGCGAGGGGCGGGCGGGCAAGGCCGAGAACGACACCCTGCTTCTGCGCGAGGCAAGGGGAGAGCTGTGCCTGCTGCTCAACGAGGACTCGGAGCTGCGCTCGGGGGCCGTCGAGGCCCTGATGGCGGCACTGGAGTCCGAGCCGGGCGCGGGCGCGGCCGGAGCAAGGCTGCTCGCGCCCTCGGGCGAGGAGCTGGCGTGCGCCTGGCGGCTGCCGAGCCTGGGCGCCTCACTCGCCCAAGCCCTCTTTCTGCACCGTTGGCTCGTCACCCAAAGCCGCGGGCACAAGACGCGGGAGGTCGGGTGGGCGCAGTCCTCGGCGATGCTCGTACGGCGCACGGCGGCCGAGCAGGTCTCCTACCTCGACCCGCGCTTCTTCGTCTACTCGGACGAGACCGACTTCGAGCGGCGCCTGCGCGACGCGGGGTGGAGCGTGCTCTTCGTCCCCGCCGCGAAGGCCGTCCACCACGAGCAGCTCGCCACGGACCGAACGGCCGGCTCCCGCCGCGTCACCGAGTTCCACCGCGGCCGCGACGCCTACATGCGAAAGCACCACGGCCCGGTAGCGGCAGCCATCGCCCGGGCGCTCTCGGCCTGGAGCTACCTCCCCCGGGCCCTGGCCGCCACGGTGCTGCCCGGCCACGACCCCGGGTGGTACTGGCTCCACGCCCGCCGGGCCCTGCACCCCTGGCGTGGCGAGGGCCTGCGCGAGGCGGCCGAGGCCCACAACCGCCGTCTTACCGCCACCTAGATCGGGCGGTCGGAGTCGCGCTGGGCCTGCTCGAAGGTCTCCGGCGCGGCGCCGCTGGATCGACGCTCGGCGGCTTCCCCGGCCCCCATCCCCTCGCCGCTGCCGGAAGCGCTCCGCAGCTCCGCCAACCTTGCTCGGACGGCCCCCGGCTCCATCCACCGCCTGATCTCCGCCCGCTCCTCGCGGGAGAGGAACCCCCCCACGAGCAGCACCATCGGAAAGGCGAACCACGCTGCCAGCCGCAGGGCGAAGCCGTCGAGCCCGTCGGTCGGGAGCAGCAGATCGCCGCCCGCCACCAGCCCCGCGGATGCGATCAGCACCAGCCCGAGCCGGCGCCACTCATACGGGACGCGGAAAAGCCGCTGGCTGACCGCGTACATGAGGACCAGCACCACGACGTAGGAGGCCACGAGCGCGATCGCGGCGCCAACGATCCCTTTCTCCGGCACCAGCCAGAGGTTGAGCCCGATGTTCACGACGACCGCGGCCACGGTGGCGGGCAGGCCGAACTCGGTGCGCCCGGTGCGCCCGAGGACCACGACCATCGCCAGGTAGAGGGCGTAGAGGGCGATCCCGGCCGCCAGGGGGCCCACCACCTCATAAGCGCCGAAGAACTCGTCGGCGGCGAGCGCGCGCAGCAGCCAGCGCGCCAGGAGCCACAGGCCCACGACCGCGAACGCCAGGACCGCCGCGAACCACGTGACCAACAGCGCGTAAGTGCGGCGGGCCTCGTCGTCGTCGCGGATGGAGTACGCCAGCGGCGGGAACGCGAGCTGGAACCCGCGCGCGAGCACCTGGAGCCCGTTCGCGAACTTCACCGCCAGCGCGTACAGGCCGGCCTCGGCCAACCCGGCGAGGCGCACGATGATGATCCGGTCGACGAAGTTCAGCGAGTACAGGGTCAGCTCGGCCGGCATCGTCGGCAGCCCAAAGCGCAGCATCCGCCGCAGCAACGGCAGGTCGGGGCGCAGCGAGAGCCGCCTGTGCTCCTCCCACAGGCGGTAGGCGAGGAAGAACAAGCCGGTGCCGAAGGTGCCCAGCAGGATTCCTTCGGCCCCCATGTCGCGTACGACCACGAGGTAGACGGTCGTCGGGATGGTCACCAGGACGTTGATGACGGTGATCGCGAAGTACGCCCGCGCCCGCTCGTCGAGACGCAGCATCGTGAGGACGAACTCCCACAGCGTCAGCGACCACAGACCCAGGATCGCCAGGCGGGCCAGCCCGGCGTCGGGCCGGTCCAAAAGCGCCTCGGAGATCGGCTCGGCGAAGGCCAGGGCGATCGTGGCCGCGATGGTGGAGGTCCAGGCCAGCGAGGCGAACCCGGTCGCGACCACGCGCTCGGGTCGCTCGCCCGCCAGGTAGTAGAAGCGCAGGATCGCCTCGATCACGCCGAACCTGATCACGATCGATCCCGCGATCACGGAGGCGAGCATCACCTCGGCCGCCCCGTAGTCGGCCGGCGTGAGATACGCCGTGTAGATCGGCAGCAGGACGACCGCGATCAGCTTCGAGACGATGCTCGAGGCCGTATAGGCCGCCCCCGTCGTCGCCAGCCGTCGCAGGTAGCTCATCGCGGCCCGCGACTCACCGGCTGCGAAGGCCCACGGCGAGCGCCAGAAGCGCCCAGGTCGCGGGATCGGTGAGGAAGCCGGCGTACCCCAGGCTGTGAACGACGAGAGCCACCACCCCGGCCGAGGCGGCGGCGCGTCCGGCCGCTGCGCCCACACCTCCCGCCGCTGCGCCCGCGCCACCCCCGAGCAGCGCCCACGCCATTGCCGCCAGGAGCCCGATGTAGACGACGGCGCCGGGGATCCCCTGCTCGGCGGCGACGGTGATCGGCTCCGAGTGGGAGGCCGTTGTCTCCGTCTTTCGCACCTCGTCGAAGTAGGCCCGCCCGAACGCCCCCGAGCCCCAGCCGAGCACGGGCTCGTCGGTGATCAGGTCGAATCCGCCCTCGAGCAGCGCGCCGCGGCCGCTGGTCTCCTCGTCGAACCCGCGGACCGGCCCTATGTCCGGCCGGTCGAGCCCGCCCGAGACGACGAAGACGGCCCCGGTCGCGAGGATCGCCGCGGCCGCCGCGACGCCCCCGCGCAGCCCGTAGCGCAACAGCGCGAGCACCCCGAGGCCGGCGAGCAGGGCCGCGATGCTGGTGAGCGAGAAGCTGAGCGCCAGGCCGGCCAGCATCAGCGCTCCGCCCGCCAGCCCCCAGATCGCCGCCAGGCCGCCGCGGGACCAGGCGATCGCCGCGCCCATCGCGATCACGCCGAGCGCCATGTAGCGGCCGAGGACGTTGGGATCGAAGAACAGCGAGTTGACCCGGAAGAACGGCTTGATCTGGTTGGAGTCCAGGAGGTCCTTGTTGAAGATCAGGTCGCGCGCGGCGAACTGCGCGATCGCGACCGTCGCGAGCGCCGCCCCCACGACCCCGACCGCGATCGCCGCAGCGCGCAGGGCGCGCTCGTCCCAGCGGAACGCTGCGAGCTGGCAGAACAGGACGGCGAAGGGCACCAGGAAGAAGCCGGCGTTCTCGATCGCGTTCGAGACGTCGTCGCTGTATGCGGCCTGGACCGCGTACAGGACGAGCGTGGCGGCGAGGGCGCGGCGCAGCCAAACGACCGCGAGCGCTTCGCGGGCCGGCGCCGGGCGGCCCCGGCCCAGCGTCGCCGCCAGCTGCGACGTGATGACCAGGTACAGCGGGATCAGCAGGTTGGAGGTCTCGCCGCCGAACCGAACCGGCAGGCGCAGCGCCAGCGCCGCCAGCGCCAGGACCGGGAAGGCCCACTCGATCCGTCGCATCACCACCGCGCCCACGGCAACCGCCGCCGCCGCCACGCCGAGCGCCGCTGCCACCACCGCGGGGTCCTCGCGCAGGTCGCTCACGCGCGATCCGTCCCAGACGTCGCCAAGCACCAGCAGCGGCGCGGCGAGCAGCGCGATCACGAGCGCCGCGGGCTGCCAGCCCGCGCGCGGCGCCAGGATCGCGGCCGCCGCCGCCCCGCAGGCGGCGATCAGGCCGATCAGCTCGAGCGGCGAGGCCATCAGGTGGCCGGCCCCCTTCGTGCGGTGGTGAAGCCCCGCATCAGCAGCGCACGTCGTCGGTGGCGACGTCGTCGCGCGGCGGGGGGCGGTTGAGGTTCATGCGCCGCGGGAAGACCATGTCTCGGTCGCTCGCCGGCAGCTCGACGCGCAGCCGGTAGCGGCCCACCGGGGCCGGCCCGCCGGCATCGTCCGTGCCGTCCCACCGGTAGGTGACCGGCTTGTTCGCCTCCAGCGACGCGCCGGCGTCGAGCGTCCTCACGAGGGCAAGGTTCTTCCCCACGATTGTGACCGCGGCGTTCGAGTCGTCCTCGCGCACGAAGAACGTGATCTCAGCGGTATCGCAGAGGTCGTCGTCGTTGGGGCTGATCACGCCCGGCAGCCGCCTTACCTCCAGCACGAGGTCGGGCGTGCGCGACGCCAGCACGAGCACGCTCGCCGCCAGCCCCCCGGCGAAGAGAATCGCGAAGAGAATCGTCGCGCGGGATAGTCTCATTCGCGCGCGCAGGCCCAGGCTCTCAGGCGTCCGGCCCGCCACCGGCCAGCGCGCGGTCCTGACCGGCGATCACGACGATGTCGGCCCCCTCGGCCAGGCGCTGCGCCTGGCGATCGATCGGCTGCACCGGCACCCCGCCGAGCTTGGTCGACAGTCGGCGAGCCGCGCGTTCGGACCCCGGCTCGAAGAGGACGACCGTCTGATCGACCGGGTCGGTGTTCGTCGTCACGACACCGAGCGCGAACCCGTTCGCCTTCACGTCGTCGCCGACCTTGGCGCCCAGGCCCGCCACGTCCGTGCCGTTCAGCACCGCCACCGTCGTGTCGGCGGTCTCAATCTTGGCCTCACGGCCACCTTCGTCGTCCGTCTCGAGCAGGAGCTGCGAGCCGAAGATCGCCCCCAGGCCCAGCGCCACCGCGCCGACCCCGATCGCCGCAAGCCAGCGCGGCTTGGTGACCGTGTCGCGAAAGCGCCGCCACCGAGGGTGGGGCAGGAGCGCCGTCCGCTCCATCGTCACCCGCTCGAGCGCGGGGCGCTCGCTGGTGACCCGGGCCGCGACGGTCGAGGGCGCCTGATCGGGGTCAACCGCCGGAAACTCGCCGGTGAGCACCTCGATCTCCGTCTCGGCTCGGTCGAGGATGGTCTCCGAGGAGGCCATGTCCACCACCGGGTGGTCGGGCTCGCGCTCCATCCACGCCGACAGGCGCTTGAGGTCCCGGCGCTGAGAGAGATACAGCGGCACCAGAAGCGCGATGCCTACGGCGCCGGCCAGGGACATGATCGCCAGGACCTGGTCGACGATGTCGGTGAGGTTCGGGGAGTCCATGGCCCCTGGCTAGACGACCGGTCCCATGGCCTGCGCGTGCGCCATCTAGAACTGGGCGTCGTCGGCGCCCACGACCAGGACCAGCGGAGCGTCGCCGGCGGCGGCGCGGACGTCGGCCGCGATCTCCTGGGTCTCGGTCTCGCCGAGCTGCTTGGAGGCCGCCCGCGCCAGCTCGGCCGCGGCGCCCTCGCTGTCGGGCTCGAACATCACGATCGTCTCGGCGAGGCCGGTGGGCGCGTTGCCGCGCGCCCCCAGCGGATACCCGAGCTGCTTCACGACCTCGTCGGCGACTTTGTCCGCGAGCCCGGGCACGCCGGTCACCTCGTCGGTCTGAGTGGCATTCAGGATCGCGACCTTCGGCTTCTCCTCCTCCTGCTCCTTGACGGCGGCGCGGTTGCCCCCGCCCCCGCCCTCCTCCTCGCCGAGGAGGCCGAACCCGCTGGTGAGGACGCCTGCGGCGACGAGGGCCGCGGCCAGGGCGCCGAAGATGATCCTGCCGTCCACCGGGAGACTGCGATCGAAGCGCTCGTAGCGGGGCGTAACCCACCCCGTGACCGCGCCCCACGCCCGCGAGAGCGGGCCCGGTCCCTCGGCCTCGGCCTCCTCGCCGCGCAGCTCGGATGCGGCCAGCGAGGCGTCCGCGGCCTCCCCGGCGCGTTCGGGCGCTCGTCCTGCCCACTCCCGCAGCCGCCGCAGGTCACGCGACTGCTGAAACAGGAGGAAGGCGAGGACCGCGAGGCCGACGAAGGCCACGAGGCCCACGATCGGCCCGATCTTCTCGATCAGGTCCATATGAGTGGCAGGATGCTAGACCGCGCGGTCGCTTCGGGTCCGGCCGCTAGGCGTCGAGCTCGAGGTGGGCGGTGGACTCGGCGCCGCCGACCAGCTCGACGACGCGGGCGGCGAGGTTGGTCTCGTCGCCCCGGGCGACCATCTCCGCCAGCTCCTCCACGGTGCGCTCGACCCAGTCGGCGTTGAGAGGGTCCAGGCGCCCGGCACGGACGATGCGCTCCGCCGCGGTGGGGCGGGGCTCCTCATCGGCGTTGAAGAGCTCCTCGTGGATCTTCTCGCCGGGGCGCGGGCCCGTGAACTCGATCGCGATGTCCACCTCGGGCTCCTGCCCCGCCAGCGTGATCATGTTCCGCGCGAGATCCACAATCCGGACCGGCTCGCCCATCTCGAGCACGAACACCTCGCCGGAGGAGCCCCCCAGGTCGGCGGCCTGGATGACGAGCTGGACGGCCTCCGGGATCGTCATGAAGTACCGGGTCATCTCGGGGTGGGTGACGGTGACGGGGCCCCCGCGTTCGATCTGCGAGCGGAAGATCGGGACCACGCTCCCCGACGACGCGAGCACATTGCCGAAGCGCACGCTGATGAAGCGGGTGCGGGGGTGGCGCTGCCCGGCCGCGGCCATGATCCACTCGGCCATCGCCTTGGAGGCACCCATCACCGTCTGCGGGTTGACGGCCTTGTCGGTGGAGACCAAGACGAAGCGCTCGGCCCCCGCCACGGCCGCCGTCTCGGCGACGACGCGGGTGGCGATCGCGTTGTTGCGCACCGCCTCGAGCGGGTTGGCCTCCATCAGCGGCACGTGCTTGTACGCGGCGGCGTGAAAGACGATCTCGGGCTTGAAGCGCTGCATCACCTCCAGCATGCGATCGCCCTCCTTGCAGTCGGCCAGGACCGACTCGACCGCGGTGAAGTGCCACTCCCCGGTCAGCTCACGGTCGATCTCGAACAGAGAGCCCTCCGCGTGGTCGAGGAGGATGAGCAGGCGCGGCTGCACGCGGGCGATCTGGCGCGCGAGCTCGGACCCGATCGAACCGCCCGCTCCGGTGACGAGGACGATGCGATCCTGAAGGTAGGCGCCCACCCGCTCGAGCTCCATCACCACGGGCTCGCGGCCGAGGACGTCCTCGACCTGCACCTCGCGCAGCTGGCGCGTGAGCTGCACTCCTCCGCGCAGGAGCTCGAACACGGTCGGCAGCGTCCGCACTCGGATGTCGCGCTCGCGGCAGGCGGCCACGACCTTCGCCCGCAGCGTGCCGGGCGCGGAAGGGATTGCGATGAAGACCTCGTCGGGCTTGGTGCGGTCGCAGATCGCGCCGATCTCGTCGGTGTTCCCCAGCACATCGAGGCCCAGGTTGCGCATGCCCCGCTTGCGCGGGTCGTCGTCGACGAAGCCGATCGCCCGGTTGCCCAGGTCGGGGTTGAGCTGCATCTCCCGCACCACCATCTGCCCGCCGGAGCCGGCGCCGACCACGAGGACCTTGCGCGCCTTGCGCTTGCGGGCGCCGCGGGCGGGCCGCTCGGCGACGGAGCGGCTGAGCAGGCGGGCCCCGCCGGTCATGACGGTGAGGAGCAGCAGGTCGAAGACCACCACCGAGCGCGGCAGGTCGTCCGCGAAGGGCCGCGCGATGGCGAAGACCAAGACCAGCAGCGCGACCGCCACGAAGGCGGCTCGCACGAGCGGCCACAGGTCCGGCAGGCGGAAGTAGCGCCACCAGTTCTGGTGCTGGCCCAAGACCTCGAACACCGCCGCCTGGCCGAGCGCGACAAAGAGGACCGAGCCGGCGAGCATGTCCTCGTAGCGCTCGGGAATGCCCCCGGGCGTGTCGAGGAACCGCAGCTTGAAGGCGAGGGCGAAGGCGACCGCCGCCAGCAGAGCGTCGGCGGCCAGCTGCAGCGCCCGTCGCCTGGTGGACGGATCACGCAGGCGCGACATCAAGGGCAAGTGTAGAGGCGATCCGAGGGGCCCTGCCTATGATCCGGGCCCTGCATGACCGACTTCATCGTCGATCCGATCGTCGAGTTCGCAACGGAGTTCATCGACTCCGTCGGGCTCCTCGGCGTGTTCCTGCTGATGCTGCTGGAGTCGGCCTGCCTGCCGGTGCCCAGCGAGGCGATCATGCTGTTCGCGGGGTTCAACGTCTCCGAGGGAGACCTGACCCTGTTCGGGATCGTCGCCGCCGGCGTCCTGGGCAACGTGGTCGGCTCGTGGATCGCCTGGGGGGCCGGCTACTACGGCCGCATCGAGGTGCTCGAGAAGAACCGGCTGATCCACATCAACCACAAGCACCTCGACTGGGCCGACTCGTGGTTTCAGCGCCACGGCGACGCCACCGTCTTCTTCACGCGGATGCTCCCGATCATCCGCACCTTCATCTCGCTGCCCGCCGGCATCGCGCGGATGCCGTTCTGGCGCTTCACCGTCCTGACGCTCCTGGGCTGCATCCCGTGGGTGCTGATGCTGGGGATCGTGGGCAAGGAGGTCGGCGACCGGTGGGAGGAGTGGCGCGACTACCTGCACTACGGCGACTACGTGGTGTTCGCCGCGATCGTCGGCGGCCTCATCTACCTGCTGATCCGGCGGCGGCGCAACCGCGCCGGCACCCCTGGGCCGGCCGAGGCGAGCCCGTAGAGGCAGCCCCCGACATCCCCGGGCTGGGGACCGGGCAGGCCGCCGTGCTGGGCATCGTCCAGGGTCCCGCCGAGCTGTTGCCGGTCTCCAGCTCGGCCCACCTCAATCTTCTGCCCTGGATGCTGGGGTGGCCCTGGGGCAGCGCCGACCCGGAGGCGCGCAAGAGCTTCGAGGTGGCGGTGCACGCGGGCGGCGCGGCCGCCCTGATGATCGGCCAGAGGACGCTTATCGCCCGGGAGCTGCGTGCGCTGGACATGCGCCGCGCGGGCGTGATCGCCCTCTCGTTCGCCGTGCCGGCCGCGGCCGGCCTGGTCTGGGAGCGCCAGATCGAGGAGCGCTTCGGCGGGCCGCGATCGATCGCTGCGGGGCTCGTCGCCGGCTCGGCGGCGATGGTCGCCGCCGACACCCGTCCGCAGGAGCGCGGGGGCGGAGCGGCCGGGCCCCTCGACGGGCTCGCGCTCGGCGTCGGTCAGGCCGCGGCGCTCGTGCCCGGGGTCTCGCGCAACGGGGCGACGTTGGCGGCGGCGCGCATGCGGCGCTTCACCCGCGAGCAATCGAACCTGCTCTCGCGCACCGTGGCCCTCCCGGTCATCGCCGGCGCCGCGGCCCTGAAGGGGCACCGGCTGCGCCGCCGCGGGATCGAGCCCGGGCTGCGCCGGGCCCTGGCCGCCGGAATGGCCGCCTCGTTTCTCTCCACCCTCGCCTCCCAGCGGCTGATCAGCCTGGTCGAGCGCGACCGGGCGCTGTGGCCCTACGCGGCGTACCGGATCGCCGTTGCTGCCGCGGTTGCGGTGAGAATGAGAGACGGATGAGCGATGACGCATACGCCCGCGCCGGCGTCAGCCAGCGGCAGGCCGACTCGGCCGTGGACGCGATCGTCGCCCACCTGGCACGCATCGATTTGGGCCGGCCGTCCAGGGTGGTCCCCCTCCCCGGGCACTACGCCAGCGTGCTTCGCCTGGACGAGGCCACCGGCATCGCCTTCGGCACCGACGGCGTGGGGACCAAGATGGTCGTCGCCGAGCAGCTCGGGCGCTTCGACACGATCGGCATCGACTGCGTCGCGATGAACGTGAACGACCTGATCTGCGTCGGGGCGGAGCCGATCGCGATGCTGGACTTCATCCTCTGCGCGGAGGCCGACCCGGACGTATGCGGAGCGATCGGCGAGGGCCTGCGCGCCGGGGCCGAGCAGGCCGGGATCGAGATCCCCGGCGGGGAGATCGCCCAGGTCGGCGACGTGGTGGCCGGATGGGAGCTGACCGGCAGCGCGATCGGCACCGTCGCCCTCGACGGGATCGTCACGGGCGAGCGGATCGCGCCCGGCGACGCCCTGATCGGCCTCCCCTCCTCCGGGCTTCACTCCAACGGCTACACGCTGGCGCGCAAAGCGCTCGCGCGCGTCGGCATGGAGGACGAACGGCTGGGGCGGCCGCTGGGGGACGTGCTGCTCGAGCCCACCGTGATCTACGTGCGAGCGATCCTGGAGCTGCTCGGCTCCGGTCTCGACGTCCGCGGCCTCGCCCACATCACCGGAGACGGGCTCAACAACCTGCTGCGGCTCTCGCGCGAGGTGGGCTTCGAGATGTCCTCGCCGCTGCCCGTGCCGCCCGTCTTCGACCTGATCGCCGAGCTCGGGGGCATCGGGGATTCCGAGATGCACGAGGTCTTCAACATGGGGCTCGGCTTCGTCTGCGTGGTGGCCGCGCCGGACGCCGACAGCGCGGTGGAGCTGCTCGGCGCCCATCATCCCGGCGCCCGTCGGGTCGGCTCGGTGATCGACGCGGCCGGTACCGTCTCGAGGGCATGAAGGCGGCCATCCTCATCTTCGACGAGCTGACCGCGCTCGACGCGGTGGGCCCCTACGAGGTCCTCTCGCGCCTGCCCGGCATCGAGCTCGAGTTCGTCGCCAAGGATGCGGGCCCGAAGCGCACCGACACCGGGGCTCTCGCGCTGGTCGCCGACCGCGCGATCTCGGAGGTGGACGGGGTGGACCTGCTCCTGATCCCGGGCGGCCGGGGCAACCGCCCGCTGCTGGAGGACGAGGCGCTTCTCGACTGGGTCCGCGGCGTGCACGCCGGCAGCGAATGGACCACGTCGGTGTGCACCGGCTCGATGGTGCTGGGCGCCGCGGGCGTGCTGGAGGGACTGCGGGCGACCAGCCACTGGGCCTACCTCGAGCGCCTCGCCGAGTACGGCGCAACGCCGGTCTCCGAGCGCGTCGTCATCGAGGGCAAGGTGGTGACCGCGGCCGGAGTCTCGTCCGGGATCGACATGGCGTTGACCCTCGCCGCCGAGATCGCGGGACCGGAGGTGGCCCAGGCGATCCAGCTGGGAATCGAGTACGACCCGGAGCCGCCGTTCGACGCCGGGTCGCCCGCGAAGGCCCCCGCCGCGATCGTCGAGTTCGTGCGTAATCTCGAGGGCTGAGCCGGTTTCGGCTGCTACCTTCGGTGGGTATGAGAGACGGGGTGGCAACCGTGTTTCGATTCACCGCCGGGGCGGTCGTGGTCGCCCTCCTCGCCGCGGGCATCCCGCTTGCCTGGGTATGGGTCGGATCGCAGGTACAGGGCGGCACGGCGCCAAAGGCGGCGGCGATCGCGACCGTGGTTACCGGGTGCATCGCCTCCTACGGGCTCGTGGCCCTGCTGGCGGCCTGGTTCAAGGGCCGCGGCGACATCGTCGCGCGCCGGGCGCGCAACGAACGCTACGCCTGGAACCGCAGCCTGCGCGACGAGCGCAAGCACGCCCCGGAGACGAGCTTCCTCGAGAACTGCCTGATCGCGGCGACGATCGTCGTTGGCCTGGTGGTCACGGTGTGGTTCTTCCTCTACGGCAACCCGGGCGTCCCCCAGGGCTAGACCGGGCTCGGCGGCGGCGTTGCGGGCCCGGCGCCTGACGCAAGTCCCGCGCCTTCGACGCGTAGGATCGCGGGGGTGAGCGCTGACGCGATACCGGGGCTCTCGAGTCCGATCGGGAGCACGCTGTCGGGGCGCTACCACCTGGAGTCAAAGCTCGGTAGCGGCGGGATGTCCACGGTCTATCTCGCCCAGGACCAGACCCTCGAGCGCTCCGTCGCCGTCAAGGTCATGCACGCCGGCATCTCCGACCAGCCGGACCAGATCGAGCGCTTTCGCCGAGAGGCCCGCTCGGTGGCGCAGCTCTCGCATCCCAACGTGGTCGCGGTGATCGACGCGGGCGAGGACGGCGGTCATCCCTACATCGTCTTCGAGTACGTGGAGGGCGAGACCCTGAAGCAGAGGATCGACCGCATGCGCCGCCTGCCGGTGGACGAGGCCGCTGCCTACGGGATCGAGATCGGGCGAGGCCTGGCCGCGGCACACGCCCGCATGCTCGTCCACCGCGACGTGAAGCCGCAGAACGTCCTGATCGACGCCGAGGGCAGGGCGAAGGTCACCGACTTCGGGATCGCGCTCTCGCTGGAGAGCGACGGTCTGACCAAGACCGGGCGCGTGCTCGGGACGACCGACTACGTCTCGCCCGAGCAGGCGATGGGCCAGGACGTGGATGCCCGTTCGGACATCTACTCGCTGGGCATCCTGCTCTACGAGATGCTCACCGGGCACCCGCCCTTCCAGGCCGAGACGCTGGTCGGCGTGGCGATGAAGCACGTCAACGAGCCGATGCCCGACATCCAGCAGGCGCGACCGCAGGTCTCGGCCGTGCTGTCGGGGGTGATCGAGCGGGCGACCGCGAAGGAGCCCAAGCAGCGCTACGCGGACATGGCGGCGATGCTCGCCGACCTCGAGGGCGCGCTCGACGTGGAGGTCTCGCGGGCCGGCGGCGCCACCGGCGAGGCGACGACGGTGATCGAGTCCGTTCCCGACAAGCGCCGCCTGCTTCCCGCGCGCAAGGTCTCCGTGGCGGGAATCCTGCTGGTGCTCGGGGCCGCTGCGATTGCGCTGGCCATCGCAGCCCTGAGCGGCGGCGGCGATCCGAAGCGAAAGCCCGCCGAGCCCGGGGCGCCCCCCTCCGGGGCCGCGATCGAGATCTCCTCGGCGGAGGACTTCGACCCCGAGGGCGGCGATGGCGAGCACGCGGAGGAGGTCGGGCTTGCGATCGACGGGAACCCCGACACGTCGTGGACCACGGAGACCTACGACGCGGGGCCGGGCCTCGACCTCTCCGCCAAGTCCGGCGTGGGGATCATCCTGGGGACCGGGGAGCCCACGGCGGCCAGGACGATGGAGATCTCCTCCGCGGTCGAGGGCTGGTCGGGCGAGGTCTACGCGGCGTCGGGCGGCCCGCCCGAGGAAATCGCGGGCTGGGGCTCGCCGATCGCCTCGATCGACGGCGCCGCCACCGACGAGTCGGTCACGCTCGACGTGCCCGGCGACTCGAGCTTCTACCTGCTGTGGATCACGGACCTCGCCGAGGGCGAGGATGGGTTCGTGGTCGAGATCGGCGAGATCGGGCTGGCGGGCTAGAAGGCGTACCCACGCTCCCGGCGATGGCGCTCGATCGCCAGCTCCACGAGCCGGTCGCACACCTCCGCGTAGGGCACGCCCGAGGCCTCGAACAGCTTGGCGAACACGCTCGTGGCCGTGAAGCCCGGAATGGTGTTGATCTCGTTGACCAGCACCTCGCCGTCGTCGCGAACGAAGAAGTCACACCGGGCGAGACCGGTGGCGCCGACGAGCGTGAACGCGCGGCGGGCCAGCTCGCCGACCCGCTGCGTCGCCTCCTCGGAGATCGGGGCCGGGACGACGAGGTCCATCCCGCCGTCTGAGTATTTGGCCTCGTAGTCGTACCACTCGGCGTTCACCCCGAGCTGGCCCGGGACCGAGACCTGGGGATCGTCGTTTCCCATCACCGAGCACTCGACCTCGGCGCCGGCGCCGTGCGCCTCCACGATCACGCGCGGGTCGTGGCGCCGAGCCGCCTCGACGGCCGCGTCGAGCTCCGCGTCGGGGTCCGAGACCTTGGAGATCCCCACGCTGGAGCCCAGGCGGGAGGGCTTCACCCACAGGGGCCTCGGCATCGCCATCGCCGCCTCGCGCCAACCCTCCTCCCCCACCTCGCAGAACTCGACCTGCGGCAGGCCGGCGAAGGCGCACAGACGCTTGAAGACGAGCTTGTCCAGCGTGACCGCGGCGGCAAGGACGCCGGGGCCCACGTACGGGATGTCGAGGTACTCGAGGAGGCCCTGGATCGTCCCGTCCTCGCCGAAGGGGCCGTGGAGGACCGGGAAGGCCGCGTCGGCCCCCAGCAGCCCCGCGCCGGGCTCGAGCGTCACGGGCGCGCCCGCGCACGTCCACCTCCCGTTGCGAGCGATCAGGACCGGAACCGGCTCGTGCCCCGCCTCGGCCAGCCCGTTCGCCACGGAGGCGCCGGAGTCGAGCGAGACGTCGTGCTCCGACGAGCGTCCGCCGCTGAGGACGACGACCCTCATCCGGGGCCTCGCTTGGGGGCCTCGGACTCGCCTTCGGCCGGCGGCGGAGGCTCCTCCGCAGGCGGCTCCTCAGGCGGCTCCTCGTAGACGCCAACCACGATCGTCACCGTGTCGCCAATCACCACCCGCGTGCCGCCGCCTGGTGCCTGGTCGATCACCTCGCCGTCCTCGGAGGGATCCAGGGTCTCCTCCTCGCGGATGACCACGTTCAGCCCCCTGCCCGTGAGGTTCGCCCGGGCCGAGTCCTCGCTCTGGCCCTCCACGTTCGGGACGATCACCGAGCCGGCGCCGGTGGAGACGATGATCGTCACCGTGTCGCCCCTCTCGAGCCGGCTCTCGGGACCCGGGCTCTGGCCGATGACCTCGCCCTCCGGCTGGTCGGCGTCGCGCGTGTCCACGTCCACTATGAAGCCCAGGCGCTTCAGCTCCGACTCGGCCTCCTCGCGCTGAAGGCCGATCACGCCCGGGAGCGTCACGAGGTCGATCCCCCGCGAGATCAAGAGCCGCACCGGCGACTGGCACTCGACCCCCGCCCCGGCGGCCGGGCGCGTCCCGATCGCCCTGCCGGGCTTCATCCGCTCGGAGAACTGCTGCTTGCTGCGGACGAGCAGCTCGGCCCTCTGGAGGCGCTTCGTGGCCTCGTCCTCGGCCATCCCCTGCACCTGAGGCACGCTCACGTCCTGTCCGGTCGAAACGGTGATCGTGACGGTGGACCCTTCCTCGGCGTCCTCGCCGGCTCCCGGATCCTGCTCGACCACGCTGTCGGCGTCGGCGCAATTGGGCCGCGGCAGGGCGCGGACGTCGAAGCCCGCGGCCTCGAGCAGCTCCTGGGCGCGCGCCTGACCCTGCTCGAGCACGTTTGGCACCGGCAGCTGCTCCGGCCGGGTAAGCGCGTAGGCGGCGACAGCGCCCAGCAAGAGGAGGATGGCGGCGATGATCGCCGCCCGCTTGCGCGTCATCCAACCCCCGGACTCGCCCGCCTGGGCGGCCTGCTGCTCGGAGGCCATCGCGGCCTCGGCCGGGTCGGCGCCGAGGGCGCCCGCGGCGGCGGCCACGACCGCGGCAGACTCGTCGAACCGCCAGGCCCGCCCGAGCCAGTCGGCTAGCAGCAGTTGGCCGGCCGTCACGGGGGATCCCTTGGCGGCGACCATTTCCTCAGCTCGCTCGATCCAGGCC
>JBPCKC010000103.1:0-7207 GCA_051004675.1 Solirubrobacterales bacterium | reverse complement strand
GCCGCGGCCTGCGCGCTGGGCGTCCTCGGCGGCGCGCCCGGCGTTGCGGCCGGCGGGCCGCAGGCGCGCCCGAACATCGTCGTGGTCCTCACGGACGATCAGACGCTGGAGCAGTTCAACGCCCGGACGATGCCCTTCACCCACCGGACCCTGGGCCAGGGCGGAACGAGGTTCACCGACTCGGTCGTCACTTCGCCGCTGTGCTGCCCCTCGCGGGCGAGCTCGCTGACCGGCAGCTACACCCACAACCACGGCGCCTGGAACTCGTATAAGACCTTCGAGCGCCCGTCAGAGCAGCTCGCGTCCTGGCTCGGCCGGGACGGCTACCGCACGGCGATGATCGGCAAGTACCTCAACCACTACGAGGAGGTCGCCAGCTCGCCGACCAAGCCCGGGCCGGGCTGGGACCGGTGGCGGATGCTGCTGGAGCCGCTCTCCTACTACGACTACGACGTGTCGGTGGACGGGCGATTCGAGCATCGCGGGTTCGGCGACGGCGACTATGCCACCACCTACCTGAACCGTCAGGCCGTTCGGACCGTCCGTCGCTGGGCTCCGCGCGACCGCCCTTTCTTCCTCTGGTACGCGCCGCACGCGCCGCACGACGAGAAGGGCCGCAGCAAGGGAAGCTGCGCCGGGCGAGCGGTCCCGGCGCCGGGCGACGAGGACCTCTTCCGCAACGCCGACCTGCCCCGGCCGCCCTCGTTCAACGAACGCCAGATCTCCGACAAGCCGGCCTTCATGCGGGACCTCCCGCGGCTGCGCCCCCGCGAGGTGGACGAGCTGACCCGGATCCACCGCTGCCGCCTGGCGTCACTGCGCGAGGTCGACCGTGGCGTGGCGGACATCGTGCGCGAGCTGCGAGCAAGCCACGAGCTGGACGACACGGCGATCGTGTTCACGAGCGACAACGGCCTCTTCCACGGCGAGCACCGGCTTCGCGACGGCAAGCGCCTGCCGTACCGCGAGGCGGTCGAGGTGCCGCTCGTCGCGCGCATCCCGGACCCGGTCGCGGGCGGGGCGGTCGTCTCCAAGGTGCCGGCGCCGGTGGCGAACATCGACCTCGCGCCGACGCTGCTCGAGCTCGCGGAGGCCGACGCGTGCCTCGAGCCGGGGACGTGCCGGACGATGGACGGACGCTCGATGGTGCCGCTGCTCCTCGGCAACGCCGGCGCGTGGCCGGCGGACCGCGCGCGGCTGCTCGAGATGCGCAACTGCCGCTACTCGGGGCTCCTTGCCGACCAGCAGCTCGTGGTGCACCACGCTGCCGTCCCGCGCGAGCCGACCGAGGGCGGCTGCATACGCCGCTCGGCCTTCGAGCATTACCGCCTCGACGAGGATCCCTTCCAGCTCCGCAACCGAGCGGACCGCAAGAGCGATTTCCCCGACCCCCTTCGACAGCGGCTGAACCGGGCCAAGGACTGCATCGGCGTCGCCGGGCGCGACCCGGCGCCGCCCGTGGGCTCGTCCTACTGCGAGTAGCCCTACTCGCGGAACTTCAGGATCTGGCCCGCCGCGACCGTTCCCACGGACTCCCTGCGCCCGCCGGGCCAGCGCACCCGCACCTGCGCGCTCGTCGTCGATCCCAGCCCGAAGTAGAGGCGGTAGTGGCCCTGGGAGAAGACGGAGGTCTCGCTCTGCCCGACCCAGGCGGTCTGCACGCGCTCTCCGGTCCGGACCGCCACTCGGGCACCGATGGCCTGCGGGTTGCCGCGCTTGCCGACCGGTGAGACCTCCAGCCAGTTGCCCGCCTGGCCGCCGTTTTCGAACGTGTACGTGCGGAAGTTCCGGGGCGAGCTCCCGGGCCTGGCCGCCAGGACGACGTCGCGGTCGCCGTCGTTGTCGAGATCCGGCCAGGCCAGGCGAGCCTCGGCGGGGTCCTCGACGGTCCCGAACGTGCCCATCCGCGTGTAGCCACCGGAGGGCCGAGCGCGGAAAAGACCGGCCGGCACGACGTGAAGGTCCAGCCGCCCGTCGTTGTCGAAGTCGGTCCAGGAGGCGGCGATCCCCGAGCGGGGCAGGCCGAGGGCTCCGGGATCGACGGCATCCAGGCGTCCGTCGCGGTTGCGGAGAAAGGTGCTGCCCGTGCTCGACGCGACGTAGACGTCGGGGTCGCCGTCGCGGTCCGGGTCGCCGGTGGTGAGCGCCGACCCCTCCTGGGGGCCGTGGCGGCCGTTCAGACGCTGCCCCAGGCGCCACCCTCCCTGCCCCCGCTGGTACACCTCGAACCCGCCCTGCGTTACCGCGAGGATCTCCGGCACGGGGCCGTCGCCCAGGTCCAGGAAGCGCAGGACCTCGCTGCGCAGCCCGGCCTGGCGCAGGCCGGCGGAGGCGTCCGCGAACGAGGCGTCCCCGCTGCGCGAGTAGAGCTTCGGCGCGTCCTTCTTGCACGTGGCGAAGAGGTCCAGGCGGCCGTCGGCGTTGAAGTCGACCGCTCCGGCGCCCCGGCCTCGGCAGCGTCCCTTGCGCAGGCCAGGGTCGCCGCGGGGAGAGAACTCCCCCTGTGGGCCCTGGAAGAGCAACTCGTCCTGGATCTCGCCGATCACGTCCTTGATCTTCCCGCGAAGCCCGCCGCGCACGATGAAGGCGTCGGTGCGGCGATCGGCCGAGACGTCCGCCCAGGCGATCCCGTGCCGGTCCCGCTTGTAGAGGACGAAGCTGCGCTGGCCCGGGTTCTGCTCGAGTGCCCCCACGAACGCCCGGTCAAGCGGAAACGGCGCCCGCAGGTGCACCACGAAGGGGTGGGCGAGGCGCTCGGGGGCCAGGCGCACGCGCGAGTCGCCCTTCATGACGAACCTCGCCTGGAAGCGGTCGCCGCGGCGGACGACCCTCGCCCGCGCCCCGTCGGTCGAGGCCGCCGTGGCGTCGAAGAGAAACTCGACCGAACCCTCCACGCGCCCCCTGCCCACGTGCCGGAGCGTCAGCCCGCCGCCTCCCGCCGAGATGTAGAGGCCGGGGCCCGACACGGTCGGCCCACCGGGATCCTCCCACCCCGGGATAGCCCGCGTCTGGCCCAGGCCCGCCTCGTAGAGGCGCTCGGTGAAGGCGCCCGAGCCGTCGTTCGAGAGCAGGGACTGGCGCTCCAGATGGTTCAGCGTGTAGAGGTCGAGGTCCCCGTCGTCGTCGTGGTCGGCCGTCCCGAGGTCGAACAAATGCTGGTCGAAGATCTCGAGGGGCTCGCGGTCGAACCCCGCCACCCCCGCGATCGCCTGCGGGCACGCGATCGCGAGCCCCGCCAGCCCCCCGATGAAAGCCACCGCCCGTCGCACCGTCCTGAGCGTAGAGCGTGGCGGCTTGGGGGTCACGCGCGAACGTGGCGAGGGGGGTTGAATTACACCCTGGGTTGCCAATCCGGGTCGGGACGGGTGGTCAGGCCTGCCCGACCCCGCTGCTAGCCTTGACGGGTAGGCGGATCGTCCGCCTGCCTCGCCCTTCGACCGCTCACGAAGAGCCTCGATGACACCACATCAGCGGCCCCCGGCGGCGTCCGCCGAGATCGGCGTTCCCGATCGCGACGGCCCCCGCGACGAGTGCGGCGTGTTCGGCGTCTACGCGCCGGGCAGCGACGTGGCCCGGCTTACCTACTTCGCGCTGTACGCCCTTCAGCACCGCGGCCAGGAGTCGGCCGGCATCGCCACCTGCGAGGGCGGGCACATCACCACGCTGCGCGACACCGGCCTGGTCTCGCAGGTGTTCGACGAGGAGAAGCTTCGCGCGCTCGACGGCGACATGGCGATCGGCCACGTCCGGTACTCCACCACCGGCGGAGGGTCGTGGGAGAACACGCAGCCCGTGTGGCGCGACGACGGCCGCGAGGTCGCCCTCGCCCACAACGGCAACCTCACGAACGCGGTCGAGCTGTACAACGAGCTGACCGAGCGCGGGCTGCGCTTCCGCGGCACCTCGGACTCGGAGATCATGGCCGCGCTGATCTCGGTGACCGAGGCGCGGCCAATCGAGAACGCGCTGGAGGAGATCATGCCCCGGCTGGAGGGCGCGTACTCCACCGTCGCCATGACCAAGCGCGCCGTGGTCGCCTTCCGCGACCCGTACGGGGTCAGGCCCCTGTCGCTGGGCAAGCTGGGCGACACCTACTGCGTCGCCTCGGAGAGCTGCGCGTTCGACATCATCGGCGCCGAGCTGGTCCGTGAGATCAGCCCCGGCGAGCTGGTCTCGATCGGCGAGCGGGGAATCGAGACGCGTCAGGTGCTCCCATCCGAGCGCTCGGCCCACTGCGTTTTCGAGCACATTTACTTCTCGCGGCCGGACAGCCGGCTCGAGGGAAGGGTCCTGCAGGAGGTGCGCGGCCGGATGGGCGAGCTGCTCGCCCGCGAGGCACCGGTGGACGCCGACCTGGTGATCGCCGTGCCTGACTCGGGCAACCCCGCAGCCAACGGCTTCGCCCGCGAGTCGGGGCTGCCCAAGGACGACGGGCTGATCAAGAATCGCTACGTCCAGCGCACCTTTATCCAGCCGGGCCAGGAGCTGAGAAAGCACGGCCTGCGGATGAAGTTCAACCCCCTGCCGGAGATAGTCTCCGGCAAGCGCCTGGTAGTGGTGGACGACTCGATCGTCCGTGGCAAAACCACCCGTCAGATCGGGGGGGTGCTCCGCGACGCCGGCGCGAAGGAGGTCCACCTGTGGATCTCGGCGCCGCCGATCCGCCACCCCTGTCACTACGGCGTGGACATGTCCACGCGCGAGGAGATGATCGCCCACGGCCGCGAGGAGCGGGAGATCGCCGCCGAGGTGGGCGCCGACTCGCTCGCCTACCTCTCGCTGGAGGGCGTCTACGAGGCGGTCGGCACGCCGCGGGAGCACCACTGCGACGCCTGCTTCTCCGGCGAGTACCCGCTGGGCGACGGCGGCTCGGGCGACGGCAAGTTCGCGCTGGAGCAGCCCCCGGTCGCCGCGCGCGGCTAGGGGAGAATCGCCGGGCCTTCGGCCATCATGGAGTCGATGGCTGCCGACCCCGTAACCGAAGCCCTGCGACGGGAGCTGGGCCACGCCGGCTTTCGCCGGGGCCAGCGCGAGGCCGTCGAGGCGGCAGCGGCGCGCAAGGACGTGCTGCTGGTCATGCCCACCGGCGCGGGGAAGTCCGCCTGCTACCAGCTCCCGGCCCTGCTCGACGCGCGCCTGGCGGTGGTCGTCTCGCCGCTCGTGTCGCTGATGGTCGACCAGGTGGGGAGCCTGGGCGGCCGGGCGGAGCTGGTCAACGCCCAGCGCGAGGGCGCCGAGAACCGCCGGGCGCTCGAGCGCGCGATCGCCGGCGAGGTCGCGATGCTCTACGTCGCGCCGGAGCGCTTCGCGACCCCCGGGTTCGTGGAGCGGTTGCGGGAGGCCGAGGTCGGCCTGTTCGTGGTGGACGAGGCGCACTGCGTATCGCAATGGGGCCACGACTTCCGCCCGGAGTACTTCCGCCTGGGCGAGGTCGCGAGGGAGCTGGGGGCACTCTCGATCTTCGCCGCCACCGCCACGGCCACCCCCCGGGTGGCGGGCGACGTCGTCCACAGGCTCGGCCTGCGCGACCCCGTCCGCATCACGACCGGCTTCGACCGCCCCAACCTCTCCTACGACGTGGTGGCGGTCGCCTCGGCCCGCGCCAAGCGGGACGCCACGATGGCGCTCCTTCGCGAGCCCGACGCGCTGCCGGCCATCGTCTACGCGGGGACGAGGAAGAAGACGAACGAAACGGCGGAGTGGCTCTCCCGCGAGCTGGGCACTCGCGTGCCGACCTACCACGCGGGCATGGATCGCGATCCCCGGGCGGAGGCGCAGCGCGCCTTCATGTCGGGCGAGACGCCAGTGGTCGTCGCGACGAACGCCTTCGGCATGGGCGTCGACAAGGCCGACGTGCGAACCGTCATCCACGAGACCGTGCCCTCCTCGCTGGAGGCCTACTACCAGGAGGCGGGCCGCGGCGGGCGGGATGGCCTTCCGTCGCGGTGCGTGCTGCTCGCGGAGAACCGCGACAAGGGCCTCCATGTCTTCTTCATCAACGGCATCGACGACCCCGAGGCGAAGAACCACCGCTGGCGCCAGTACCGCGAGGTATGGAGCTACGTGGACGGGGAGGCTTGCCGCCGGACCGCGATCCTGCGCCACTTCGGCGATCCAGGCGAGCCGACTGCCGAGGGTCGCTGTTGCGATGTCTGTGACGGCCCCCTGCAGGCGGCGGCTCGGCGAGCGGGCCCGGACCGCTCGGCGACCTCTCCTTCGGAGGGCGCGGCCCGCGCCGACTTGATCGACGCGATCCTCTGCGTCGTGAGCGAGGCGTCACCCTCGGTCGGGCGCACCCGCGTCGTGGAGATCCTGCGCGGCGGGCGCAGCAAGGCGGTGCTGAAGTACGACTACGACGCGCTGCCGGGGTACGGCGACTTCGACGACTGGCGCTCGGAGGAGCTCCTCGAGGAGGTCGACGGCCTGATCGACGCGGGGCGGCTTGCCTCCACGGGCGGGCGGTACCCGAAGCTCCAGATCGTTCCTCGCGCCGCTTGATCGTGAGCGGCTCCGCGCTTTTCCGCATCGTCGTGCTCGCCTCCGGGAGCGGGACCAACCTCCAGGCGATCCTCGACGAGGTGCACGGCCGGAACGGGATCGAGCTCGTCGGCGTGGGCTCGAACAAGCCCGGCGCGAGGGCGCTCGACCGGGCGGCCGATGCAGGGGTCGCGACCGAGGTCTTCCCCGCGTCCGCCTACTCCGGCCGGGAGGAGCGCGACGGCGCCATGGCGGACTGGCTCGACGGCCTGGACGTGGACCTGGTGGTCCTGGCGGGCTACATGGAGCTCCTCTCCGCCGGGTTCGTCGAGCGTTTCGAGGGCAGGGTGGTCAACGTCCACCCGGCGTTGCTCCCGTCCTTTCCGGGGCTTGACGCGATCGGGCAGGCGCTCGAGCACGGCGTGCGCGTCACCGGGGTGACCGTCCACTTCGTGGACGCGGGCGTGGACTCCGGGCCGATCATCCTCCAGCGCCCCGTCCCCGTGCCCCCGGACCGCGACCGCGACGCGCTGGAGGCCGCGATCCACGCGACGGAGCACACGCTCTACCCCCAGGCGATCCGCATGATCGCCGCGGGTCGCGTTCGGGTCGACCCGCGCTCCGGGCGCGTGGTGGAGATCGCGTGAGGCCCCAGCAACGACGGGTCGCCGCCTGTGGGGGGGGCCGTGCCCCCGCCGCCTTCCCGCTCGCCGGCTGCGGCGGCTCCGGC
>JBPCKC010000102.1:0-6164 GCA_051004675.1 Solirubrobacterales bacterium | reverse complement strand
GTCCGGTCCGACGCCCAGGCGTACCTCGCCGTCCTCGCAGGCGAGTGTGGCGCTGCGGCCGGGCTCGGCGGACTCCAGTTCCACCGGCGCTCGGGCGCCGGCCTCGACCCCCGCCTCGGGGGGAGAGGGCGCAAAACATCAGCTTTTTGCTGCCCGCGTGGGCCCCTGGTCCCTGCCCCCCCCCCCCCGAGGCGGGGGTCGAGGCCGGCGCCCGAGCGCCGGTGGAACTGGAGTTCGCCGAGCCCGGCCGCAGCGCCACACTCGCCTGCGAGGACGGCGAGGTACGCCTGGGCGTCGGACCGGACCGGGGCACCGCCTCCCGGCTCGCGCTTTCTAGGATCATCTTCTGATGCGAGTCGACGAGCTGCTGCGCGGAGACCAGCCGGTCTTCTCCTTCGAGTTCTTTCCCCCGAAGACCGAGGAGGGGGTCGCCGCGCTCTTCGAGACGGTGGAGGCGCTGAAGCCGCTCGCGCCCGACTACGTCTCGGTGACCTACGGCGCGGGCGGCGCCAACCGGGACGGCACGGTCGAGATCGCGAACCGCATCCGCGCCGAGCACGGCATCGAGGTCATGGCCCACCTGAGTTGCGTGGGCGAGACGCGCGAGGGCCTCGCGTCGCTGCTGGAGCGCTTCGCGGAGTCGGGCATCGAGAACGTGCTCGCTCTCCGCGGCGACCCGCCGCGCGGAGAGGAGGGCTTCGCCCAGCCCGACGGCGGGCTGGCGAGCGCCGCCGATCTGACCGGCTTTATCCGCGGGCGCCACGACTTCGCGGTCGGGGGCGCATGCTTTCCCGAGGTTCACCCGGAGGCCACAAGCCTGGAGGCCGACCTCGCCTACCTGAAGACGAAGGTCGAGGCCGGCGCCACCTTCCTGATCACCCAGCTCTTCTTCGATAACCGCGTCTACTGGGACTTCGTTGCGGCCGCGCGCGAACGCGGGATCGACGTGCCGATCATCCCCGGCGTGATCCCCATCGCCTCCTACGGCCAGGTGGCGCGCATCTGCAACCTCTGCGACGCCTCGATCCCTCGTGAGCTCGACGACGCGATGCGGGCGCTGGGCGGCGACGTTGACGCCGAGGCGATGCTCGGCGTCGCCTTCGCCGCCCGCCAGTGCGACGAGCTGCTGGCCGGAGGCGCCCCCGGCATCCACTTCTACGCGCTCAACCGCGCGCCGGGCGTTCGGGCCGTGTTGAGCGCCCTGCGCGCCTCGCGCCCGTGGGAGCGCGCGCGGGCGGCGGCCGCGGCTTCCTAGAATCCTCGTCATGGCACCGCTCGAGGGCTCCTTCAGACACGCCGGCCACCGCATGACCTACGACGTCTACGGCGAGGGCGAGAACGTGATCGTGCTCGTCCACGGCCTGTTGATGAACCGGCGCATGTACGAGCGGTTGGCGCCTGAGCTGGCGGCGCGTGGCAACCGGGTCGTCACCGTCGACCTCCTGGGCCACGGGCGCTCGGATCGCCCGGTCGACCCGCGCCTGTACAACATGACCGCCTTCGCCGAGCAGGTGCTGGGGCTGCTCGACCACCTCAAGCTGGAGGCTCCGGTGGTGGGCGGCACCTCGCTGGGGGCGAACGTGGGACTGGAGTTCGCCGCTCGGCACCCCGAGCGGGCCGGCGGCCTGTTCATCGAGATGCCCGTGCTGGACAACGCGCTCCTCGGCGCCGCGATGATCTTCACCCCGATGCTGCTGGCGCTGCGGATCGGCGAGCCCGTCCTGCGGGTCCTGGCGGCCGGCGCGCGGCGCATCCCCCGCACGGTCGGCCTCGTGGACATGGGGCTCGACTGGGTTCGCCAGGACCCGGCGCCCTCGCGCGCCGTGCTGGAGGGCATCCTGTTCGGGCGAACGGCCCCGCCGCGCGAGGAGCGCCAGCGCCTGCGCATGCCGGCGCTCGTCATCGGGCATCCCTCCGACCCGCTCCACCCTTTCTCGGACGCCGACATGGTCGCCGAGGAGATGACCGGCGCCCGCCTGGTGGACGCGAACTCGATCCTCGAGTGGCGGCTCAACCCGGGGCGCCTGGACGATGAGCTCTCGGACTTCCTGAAAAGCGTCCACACGCCGGCCGAGCCCGCCCGGCGGGCCGCGGCCGCCTGAGCCGCTGCGCGATTCACTCAGCCTTCAGCCGATCCTCTAGCCTCACCGACCGATGTCATCTCGCAAGGAGGAGCAGGAACGCCGCCGCGCCGAGCGGCTGGCAGCCGAGCGGCGCGAGTCGAGCGCCGAGCGCCGCCGGCTGATGGCCGGCTATCTCGTCGCCGGGGCCCTGACCCTGGCGGTCGTGGTCGGGCTGGTGATCGTCCTCACGGGCGGGGGAGGCGGCAGCGGTGAGACCGACGACAGCGGCGACTTCCCGGAGAACGCGCACATCCAGGCGCAGAGCGGCAGCGTCAACGAGGCCCCGGCCGACGACCGCGAGGGGACGCCGCCCCCGGCCCTCGCCGAGGGCGATCTCGAGACCGCGGCCGAGGAGGCGGGCTGCGAGCTTCAGCTCGACCTGCGCGACGAAGGCAGCACCCACCTCGAACCCGGCGCAAAGGAGCCCGCGTACGGGACGAGCCCGGCCACGTCGGGCGACCACAACCCCGAGCAGCAGGCCGACGGCGCCTACGCGGAGAACCCCGGCGAGCCCTTCACCCTCCACTCCCTCGAGCATGGCCGCGTCAGCATCCAGTACTCGCCCGACCTCTCCGAGGACGAGCAGCTGGAGGTCAAGGGCGTCTTCGACGAGGATTCCGCGGGCGTCCTTTTCTTCCCCAACGAGGAGATGCCGTATGAGGTCGCCGCGACCGCGTGGACGCAGCTGATCGGCTGTGAGACCTACGAGGGCGCCCCCACGCTCGACGTGATCCGCGACTTCCGCGACATCTACCGGGGCCAGGGCCCGGAGGACGTCCCGCTCGTCACCGGCTGAGGGTCAGGGCGCCCGGTAGGCCGGGAAGAAGGCGCCGACCTCGTCGCGGCCCGCGGCGAGGCGGGCGTACTCCGCGCGGTCGCAGACGATCTCGTGAGTGACGAACGGCGCCTCTGCGTTGGCGAACCCGCGCTTGAAGCGCTCCAGGCCGTCGCCGGGGATGAGCCCGCCCCCGAGGTTGAGCGGCAGGCCCAGCTCGTCGGCGAGGTCCAGCATCGCCACGACCACGTTCTTGAACGGCGAGGCGTCGAGCGCCGAATCGGCGCTGCCGCCGAGGTAGTAGTGGAGGACCCCGTCGGAGACGGCGGCGATCGCGCCGGCGCCGGGCGTGCCCCCGGCGGCCGCGGTCAGCAACCAGGAGCGCTCGAAGCCGAGGATGCCGTCGAAGTACTCGGGCGCGAAGAGGTAGCGCTCGCCCGCGCCCGTCCGGTGCATGGTCTGCGTGTAGAGGGAGTGAAAGGCGCCACGATCCGACTCGGTCGATTCGGGCCCCGGGGAGAGCGTCACCGTCCAGCCGCCGCGCTCGTTGCTTCGCACCTGCTCGAGCAGCCGGGGACGGATCGAACGTTCGATGGACGGGTCGTGGACCTGCACGGGCGAGCGCTCGGTGCCCCCCGCGAAGGCGGGCTCGGCGCGGATGCGGTCGCGCACGAACAGCGAGACGAGGCCCGTCGCCTCCCAGTCGACGCTGCCCGCCTCGACGCTCGCCCCGGCCATCGTGGCGCCCGGGTAGCCGTACGGTGAGATCGCGTCGAGCGCGCCTGGCGCTCCGGGTATCTCGCGCACCAGGACCGGCAGGAGAAGCGGTCCGGCCTCGAGCGTGTGGGTGATCTTCTCCGCCCGCAGGAACTCGCCTGCGCGGAAGAACTCGCCCGTCGCCGCGGCCGCCCCGCCGTCGGCGTGAAGCTCAGCCCGCACCGTCGGCGGGATCGCGGAAGTCCTCGGGCAGAAGGCCCCAGATCTGGTTGTCGATCCGCTCGTCACCGCGCACGATCGCCTGCTTCAAAAGGCCCTCCTGGCGAAAGCCCAGCGACGTCACGACCTTCTGAGCGGCCTCGTTGGTGGCCGGGATCTCAGCGTGGATGCGGTGCGCGCCGAGCTCCTCGAATGCGTACTCGCACGCGGCCCGCTCGGCGGAGCGCGCGACGCCCTGTCCCCAGGCCGACGGCTCGCCCACCAGCACGGCCAGCTCGGGGCCGACGTCGCGGTCGAGGCCGAACAGCGCGACGAACCCCACCGCTTCGTCGGACCCGTCGATCGTGATCGCCCACTTGCGGTCGCGCGAGGTGTCCATCGCCCGCTCCACCCAGCCCTGCGCCGCCTCCACAGCGAAGCCCTCGCGCGAGCCGACGAGATCAGCGGTCACCTCGGGGTCGTTGAACCAGCGCTGGACGGCCGGCGCGTCGTCCGGGCGGAAATCGCGGAGGGCAACGGTGGCGGGCATCTTAAATCAGCGCTGAGGCTATCCGTACAGCCCGCGGCCGGTCAGCAGCAGCCGAGCGGTCCGGGCGAGAATCCGCAGGTCGAGGAGGGCCGAGCGGTTGTCCACGTACCAGACATCCAGCTCGATCCGCTTGTCCCAGGGGATTCCGGCGCGACCGTTCACCTGCGCCCATCCGGTGATGCCGGGACGAACCTCCAGCCGCCGCCGCTGGTGCGGCGTGTACTCGGCGACCTGAGCCTCCAGGGTCGGGCGGGGGCCCACGATGGCGAGGTCGCCGCGCACCACGTTGACAAGGTTGGGGAGCTCGTCCAGGGAGAAGCGCCGCAGGAAGAAGCCCACCCGGGTCACCCGGGAATCGCCCTCCAGCACCGGCGTGCCCACGCCGACCGGATCGGCGCCCGGGTGCATCGTTCGCAGCTTCCACAGTTCGAACGGCGCTCCGCCGAGTCCGGCGCGGCGCTGGCGGTAGATCACCGGGCCGCGCGAGTCGAGCTTGATCGCGATCGCGGCGATCAGCAGGACCGGCGCGAGCGCCACGAGCCCCAGCGCCGCGGCGAGCGCGTCCACGGCGCGCCTCATCGGGTCCCCTCCACGCTCTCCCAGGTCTTGGGCACGCCGTGTCGGAGCAGGTCCCAAAGCCCGGCCGCGCTGGCGATCGTGACGGCGGCGTAGTAGCGCGCAACCAGCAGGGGGGCGAGGGGCACGACACGGCCGAGGAGCGCCGCCGCCGCCAGCACGCCTTGCGCGATCAGGGTGGCGGGGTAGGGGCCGCCCTCGCCGAGCAGCGCGAGGTTTGTCGCAAGCGCGACGACGTGGAGGATGGGGGTCGCGTAGCGAAGCAGCCGATGGGAGTAGATCTCCACGGCGTAGAGGGGGGAGTAGCCACGCGGGGAGAGCATGGATGTGTTCACGATGGTGTTCCAGGCGCCGGCCATCATCCGGCGCTTGCGGCGAAACTCGCCCTCAATCGTGGGAGCCATCGGCTCGCCGGCCCTGGCCGCGGGCTCGTAGACCGCGCGCAGGCCGCGCTTGGCCAGCTCGAAGGGGAACGAGATGTCCTGGCCGCGACCGGGATCGAGGGCGATGTAGGCGTCGGCCCGCACGGCGTTGATCGCCCCGTTGCCCGCGGTGATGCCCGCCAGCCGGGACTCCATCGCGCGCACGGCCATCTCGTAGCGCCAGTAGAGGCCCTCCTGGTTCGTCGAGCCGCCGGGAGCCGTAAACGTGACCCGCCCGCAGACGTAGCCGACGCCAGGGTCGGCGAGCCGAGCGACGAGGCGGCGCAGCGCGTCGGGCTCCCAGCGCGAGTTGGCGTCGGCGAAGGCGAGGACCTGCGAGCCCGAGGCGGCGGCTACGGCGTTCAGCGCGGCGACCTTGCCGCGGCGATCGAGCTCAACGACGTGGTCGGCCCCGGCCTCTTGCGCCCGCGCCGCCGTGTCGTCGTTGCAGCCGTCGCACGCGACCACGACGCGGAGCAGATCGCGGGGATACTCGAGTGCGAGGGCGTTCGCCACCCAGCCGCCGATCGAGTCCTCCTCATCGTGGGCGGCGACGGTGAGCGTGACCGTGGGGAGCGCGGCGCCGGCGTCCGGTGCGTGGCCGCCACGGCGCAGGGCGGTGAGCGCCGCCAGGAGGAGCGGATACCCGGCGTGCGTGTAGACGAGCAGTCCCACGCTGGCCCAGAAGGCGATCTCGGCGGCGGCCATCATCGCCCCGCGAGCCGTCGGTAGAGGGCGAGGTGCTGCGCGGCGACGCGCTCCCACGAGTAGGGCCCGGTCGCGGGGTCGTATGCCGCATACGG
>JBPCKC010000101.1:0-15846 GCA_051004675.1 Solirubrobacterales bacterium | reverse complement strand
CTGGTCCCGCGTTTTCTTTTATCTGCCACTCTTGCGTTTTCTTGCCTGGACCACACGGGCGGTGGTGAGAGCAGGGCACTCCCTGGCCGTGCGGGGGGCCCTGTCTGCAGCGTCCTGCCTGGACCACGCCGGCGGTGGTGAGGGCAGGACACTCCCCGGCCGGGCGGCTACCCTGGCGCGCCCATGGTCGCCGACTACGTCTTCTCGATGTACAAGGTCTCGCGCACCCACCCCCCGAACAAGGAGGTGCTGAGCGATATCTCGCTGAGCTTCTTCCCGGGGGCGAAGATCGGCGTGCTTGGCTACAACGGCGCCGGCAAGTCCAGCCTGCTGCGGATCATGGCGGGGGTCGACACCGAGTACCGCGGGGACGCGCAACTCCACCAGAACGCCACCGTCGGGATGCTGGAGCAGGAGCCCCAGCTCGACGAGGCCAAGGACGTGCGCGGCAACGTCGAGGACGGCGTTCGCGAGACCCGCGACCTACTGGACCGCTACAACGAGGTCGCGGCCAACTACTCGGACGAGACGGCCGACGAGTTCGCCCGCCTTCAAGAGCAGATCGACGCCGCCGACGCCTGGAGCCTCGACACCGCGCTCGACAGCGCGATGGACGCCCTGCGCCTGCCCCCGGGCGACGCCGAGGTCGCCAACCTCTCCGGCGGCGAGCGCCGCCGGGTGGCGCTTTGCCGCCTGCTGCTCCAGGCCCCCGACCTGCTGCTCCTCGACGAGCCGACGAACCACCTCGACGCCGAGTCGGTCGCGTGGCTGGAGCGCCACCTCGAGGAATACAAGGGCACGGTCGTCGCCGTCACCCACGATCGCTACTTCCTCGACAACGTCGCCGGTTGGATCCTCGAGCTGGATCGCGGGCGGGGCATCCCGTTCCAGGGCAACTACTCCTCCTGGCTCGAGCAGAAGGGGGCCCGGCTGGAACAGGAAAAGCGCCGCGACTCGGCGCGCGCCAAGACGATCGCCTCGGAGCTCGAATGGGTGCGGGAGAACCCGAAGGGTCGGCGTAAGAAGTCGAAGGCCAGGCTCGCGCGCTACGAGGCCCTGCTCGCCGAGGAGCGCAACGTGAACCTCGACGAGGTCCAGATCCACATTCCCGCCGGGCCGCGCCTGGGCGGCGTCGTCGTCGAGGCGAAGGACCTCTCCAAGGGCTTCGGCGAGCGCCTGCTCATCGACGGCCTCTCCTTCTCCCTGCCGCCCGCGGGGATCGTCGGCGTGATCGGGCCCAACGGGGCCGGCAAGACGACCCTGTTTCGGATGATCACCGGCGACGAGGAGCCCGACTCCGGCGAGCTGCGCCTGGGGGACTCCGTCGAGCTCGCCTACGTGGACCAATCGCGCGACGCGCTCGACGCCGAGAAGACCGTGTGGGAGGAGATCTCCTCCGGCCACGAGCAGATCAAGGTCGGCGACCGCGAGATGAACTCCCGCGCGTACACGTCCGGGTTCAACTTCAAGGGCTCCGACCAGCAGCGCAAGGTCGGGACGCTCTCGGGCGGAGAGCGCAACCGCCTGCACCTCGCGAAGCTGCTGCGCTCGGGCGGAAACCTGCTGCTGCTCGACGAGCCCACCAACGACCTCGACGTCGACACGCTGCGCGCCCTCGAGGAGGCCCTGCTGGCGTTCGCCGGGTGCGCCGTGGTGATCTCGCACGACCGCTGGTTCCTCGACCGCGTCGCCACCCACGTCCTGGCCTTCGAGGGCGACTCGCAGGTGCGCTGGTTCGAGGGCAACTTCGAGGCCTACGAGGAGAACCGGCGCGAGCGCCTCGGCGAGGCCGCCGACCGCCCGCACCGGATCACCTACAAGCGGCTGATCCCGGCGGGCTGAGCCGGCGGCGGTCGTTAGGCCCGCAGCTTGTAGCCGCGCTGGAAGAGGCGCAGGTTCACAGCGAACAGCGCCGCGGTCGCGGCTGTCAGCGCGATCAGCGATAGCGCGACGCTGGCCTCGGCGTAGCCCAGAAAGCCGTACCGCACCAAGGCGATCATGTAGTAGACGGGGTTGAAGTGGGTGAGGGTCTCGAACGGCTCGGGAAGCAGCGAGGCCGAGTAGAAGACCCCGCCCAGGAAGATCAGCGGCTGCAGCACGAAGGTCTGGGCCATCGCGACGTCGTCGAACTGCTCGGCTCGGATGCCGATGAGCACGCCGAGCTGGGCGAAGAAGAATCCGACCAGGAACAGCGCCGGAAAGAGGATGAGGACGTGCTCCACCGGCAGCTCGACGAGGAACGAAGCGGCGGTGAGGGTGAGGGCCGCGACGACGAGGCCGCGCATAAACCCGCCGAACGAGAACGCGAGCAGCAGCTCGAGCGGCGAGGCCGGCGAGGAGAGCTGGTCCTGGATCGCGCCCTGGAACTTCTGCTGGAGGATCGACGAAGCGTTGTTGGAGAAGGCATTCATCGCCCAGGCCATCATGATCAGCCCGGGGATCACGAACACCACGTAGTCGAAGCCGTGGAGCTGGTCGATGCGGGTGCCGAGGGCGGCGCCGAAGACCGAGATGTAGAGGAAGGTCTCCAGGAGGGGCGCGCCGATCGTCTGCTTCTTGATCTTCAAGAAGCGGTTGACCTCGCGCCGCCAGAGCGTGAAGAAGCGAATCTGCGCGGCGCTCACGACGCCAGCTCCTCCACGCGCGAGCGCGACAGCTCCGCGCGGCCCACGAGCGCCAGGTAGGCATCCTCGAGATTGGCGACTCCGTAGCGCGTGGCCAGCTCCCCGCTCGTGCCCTGCGCGACGATCTCGCCCTCGTTGATGAAGGCGATGTGGTCGCAGAGCTGCTCGGCCTCCTCGAGGTAGTGGGTCGTGAGGAGGATCGTGGTCCCCTCCTCGTTGATCCGCCGGACGTAGTGCCAGAGCTCGAGCCGCAGCTCGATGTCGACGCCCGCGGTCGGCTCGTCGAGGATCAGCAGGCGCGGGCGGTGCATGAGCGCGCGGGCGAGGATCAGGCGCCGCTTCATCCCGCCCGAGAGCGTGCGGGTGCGCTCCGTGCGCTTCTCGACGAGCGAGAAGGTCTCCAAGAGCTCGGCCGCCCGTTCGCGGCGCTCGCGCTTGGGCATCCCGAAGTAGCCGGCATGGTAGTCGAGCGTCTCCTCGACGGTGAGGAACCAGTCGAGGTTGAGCTCCTGCGGGGCGAGGCCCACAGCCTGGCGCGCGTCGGCGTAGTCGGCGATGGCGTCGTGGCCGAAGATCTGGATCGAGCCCGCTGTGGGCTGCGCCAGGCCCGTCGCGCAGTGGATCAGCGTGGACTTGCCGGCTCCGTTGGGCCCCAGCAGCCCGAAGAAGTCCCCACGCCCGATCTCCAGGCCCACCCCTCGGAGCGCCTCGACCCCGGTCGGGTAGCGCTTTACGAGCCCCTGGATGTCCAGGGCCGTGGCGTGGGCAGGGTCGCCGGGGGCGAGTTCAGGCGCGGCGGGCAAGCGAACGAGGGTAGCCCGACGAGTCAGCTGGGCTTCGGCACCGCCACCGTGTCGAGCGGCTGGACCGTGTCGGCGGGGTTTCGCTGCCGGCGGGAGAGCACCAGACACGGGACCGCGAGGGCCGAGATCACCCCGCCGATCAAGTACGACGACGCGTATCCGTAGGCGTCGGCGGCCTTGCCGAGGATCGGCTGCGCCCAGACCCCGCCCGTGGAGCCCATCAGCGAGTCGAAGGAGAGGATCGTCGCGCGCTGACGCGAGGGGATCATCCCGTTGATGTAGGCCTGGCGGATCGGCGTCGTCGCGGCGAACAGCAGGCCCCAGGCCACGATGAGGGCGATCACGCCGTAGAAGTCCTCGACGAAGCCGATGGCGAGGAGCGCCGCGACACTCGCCACTTGAGTGAGGATGAGCGCCGATGTCCGGCGTAAGAAGAGGCGGCGGATGCGCGGCGCCGCGATGCCACCGAGGATCTGCGCGCCGGCCACGATCGCTGCCGTCAGGCCGGCGATCGAGTAGGCCGTCGGGTCACCGTAGAGCTCGAGCAGGTAGGGCTGCAGCGCGTAGAACGCGTAGATGCCGACGCCACCGGTGAACAGCGCCTCGACCATCAGCCATCGCACCGCGGGGACCTTCCACCCGTGCTCGATCGACGCGGAGGTGATGTTGCGCATCTCCGCCAGTGGCCGGGCGCCCTTCTCGGGCTTGAAGCCGATGTCGTGCATCACGCGGAAGGCGAAGATGAACATCGCGGCCAACACGCCGGCCCGGATCACGAACGGCAGCCCGAGGCTGCCGACCTGGGCGAGAACGCCGCCCGCCACCGAGCCGGTCAGCATCGCCGCACCGCCGACGATCTGCCCGCGCGCGAACACCGACTCCAGCTCGCCGTCGAACCCCGTCGCGGTGAGGGCATCCACCAGCCAGGCCTCGACCGCGCCGGAGAAGAAGGTGAACCCCAGCCCGAGCAGGATCGAGACGCCCGCCCACGGCCAGAACGCGGCCTCGAGCTGCCAGAGCAGCACGTAGAGGAGAGTCGAGACCGTGAGCGTGACGGTCCCCAGCAGGTAGGAGGTCCGCCGCCCGATCGTGTCGGCGACGATCCCTGTCGGCACCTCGAAGATGACCATCCCGGCGGTGAAAAACGCGTTGGCCGCGAACGCCTCGAGATTGGAGAGGCCCGCGTCCAGCAGGAAGATCGTGTTGATCCCCCAGATGAAGGACGCCGCCAGGGTGTTGCCCAGGATCAGCGACAGATAGACGCGGATTACGGAGCGCGGCGTCGGCACGCACTCAAGCTAGCGGGCGGAAATCCTCGACCTCCTCGACGGATTCGAAAACGGTGAGCTGATCCAGCACCCCGGAGAGCGAGAGCACGCCCCGCACGTGCATCCCACCCGGCGCGAGGATCGCGAACCGGCACTCCTCGCCGGCGCTGTTGGCCGCCCCGATCAGCGCGCCGAGGCCCGTGGAGTCGAGGAGGTCGACGCGCGTGAGGTCGGCCACGACCAAAGCGGGCGAGCGCTCGAGGGCGCTCCCGAGCGCTTCGCGCACTACGTCGGCGCTCACAAGGTCGACCTCGCCGCGGAGCTCGACGAAGATCACCTCGCCCACGTCGCGGCTCGAGACGCCGAACTCGGGCGGTGGTGGACCGGGGGTCGACCTCCAGGGTTGTTGGTCCATGGGGTCTCACTACCCGGATCCGCCGCGGATTCGCAATCGGCCCCGGTTAACCTCGGCCCATGGCCATGACCACCGCCGAGGCGCGCTCCCAGATCCTCGACGACCTAGCCGCAGCCAACGACCAGCTCGCCCTGGCGATGGCCTGCCTCGGCGAGGCGTTCGAGCTGCTGGACGTCATGGGGGCCGAGCGGCTCGAGGACGAGCTCTACCGCCCCGTGCAGAAGGCCTACGGGCGCGGCAAGCGAACGCACGCCCAGTTCGCCGAGCGCGTGGGACTGCCGGGCGACGTCTTCGAGCCGCCCTCGGCCGGGCGGACCTCGCAGGGCGCGCGAGCGTTCGTCGAGCGCGCCCGCGACGCCGGGGCGGAGTCGGACCGCCGCCTCGCGGGCCTCCAGGACTCGATGCTCCCGATCGAGGCGGGCGACGCCGAGCTTCGCGCCGGGCTCAGCGAGATCCGCGAGCTGCTGGGCGAGCTTCCGGTCGCCACACAGCGGTTTCTCTCAACGCTCGGTCGCTAGGGCGTTGCCTGCGCCTGGCGACGTCCGGACTACTCGCGGTGCGCGCCCACTCGATCGACGCGATGGTGATAGCGCTCGCCGGCCTTTCCACCTGCGATCGCGGCGAGCAGGGTGAGCGCGAGCGCCGCGATCAGCGCGATCACCGCACCCGTCGCAAGGTCGCCCTCATCGACCGGGATACGGGGCAGGTCGAACTGATTGAAGACGTTGTACTCCGACCCGGCGATCGCGCCCAGGGCGGCGAGCACTACGGTGACGATGAGCGCGATCAGCCACACACCAAAGCCCTGGCGCCCGCCGTCAAAGCGGGACATACGCCCGGCCACGTAGCCGCCGGCGAAATAGGCCGCCCCGAGGACGAGGAGCAGGAGCGCACCACCAACGATGCTGATCGTGTCGGCGTTCGCGTCCGCCTCGGAGTCACTCAGCTCGGTCAGACCGATCGCGGCGCCGGCGGCGCTCAGCAAGCCGGTGAGGAGGACCGCGATGCCGATGGCGACGAGCCAGCCGAAGAACGCCGGGCCGATGTTGAACCCGCCGAACTCGTCACGCTGGCGCTCGCGATCCACGCCCACCCCACGACGGGTTCGGTGCTCGTCCTCGCCAAGTGCCCTGTCGGTTCGTGAGGTCTCAACCTCGGTCCGTCGCGCGTCGTCCATGCGTCGCTTCCTCCCTGGGTAGCGGGTGCGATCCAGCTTCCCCGGGAGGTGGGTTTGAAACCGCAGAAGGTGAACCCCAGCCCGAGCGTGTTGCCGAGCATCAGGAGGAAGTAGGTGCGGATGACCGAGCGCGGCGTCGTCACCCACCTGAAGCTACCGAGGCTGCCTGCCCCGGCCGGCCATTCCCCAGGAGTAGCCTTGGCCCCGGCCGATGGGCGCCCGCGCGAACACCGAGATAGTGGAATCGGCCTACGACGCCATGAACCGGCGCGACATGCGGGCGTTCCTTGCCGTGATCGACCGCGACGTCGAGTGGCGCGCCTCGAATCGGGGGACCGACCCCGACACGTACATCGGCCAGGCCGGGGTGGATCGCTTCCTGGACACCCGCCTGGACGTCTGGGACGAGCTGGTCCAGGAGCCCGGCGAGATGGTCGAGTCGGGCGAGAAGGTGGTGGCCGTCGTCGACGTTCGCGCCAAGGGCCGGGGCAGCGGCATCGAGGTCTCCGAGCGCGCGTTCCACCTGTGGGAGCTCCGCGACGGTCGAGTCGTCCGCTTCGAGACCTTTGACGACGAGACCTCCCTTCGCGCCGCCGCGGGCGTGCCCGATAGCTCCTAGCCGCCGCCCGTCAGCGCCTCCCCCGTAGGATTCCCGCCATGCCAGAGGGCGCGGGCGGCGGTGAGATCGCCATCGGAACCGTCTTCGCCGGCTACCGGGTCCAGGAGCTGATCGGGCGCGGCGGGATGGCGGCGGTCTACCGGGCGGAGGAGCTTCGCCCGCGGCGGAACGTTGCGCTGAAACTGATCCTGCCGGAGCGCGCAACCGACCCGCAGTTCCTTGCCAGGTTCGAGCGCGAGTCCGAGATCGCCGCCCAGATCGAGCACCCGAACGTGGTGCCCGTCTACGAGGTGGACGAGCACGAGGGGAAGGTGTTCATCGCCATGCGGTTCGTCGACGGCTCGGACCTGAGGCCGCTGATCACCGCCCCGCTGGAGCCGATGCGCGCGACGCGGTTGATCGGCGAGGTGGCCGGAGCCCTCGATGCCGCCCACGCCCGCGGCCTCGTCCACCGCGACGTGAAGCCGGCGAACATCCTCGTCGCCGGCTCGGGCGGGGGGGAGCACGCCTACCTCGCCGACTTCGGCCTCGCGGCGCTCACCGAGGAGCTCGGTCAGCTCACTCGCACCGGGCACTTCCTCGGAACGGTCGACTACGTCGCGCCCGAGCAGATCCAAGGCGACCCCGTCGATGCCCGGGCTGACGTCTACGCGCTCGCCTGCGTGCTGTTCCAGGCACTCACGGGCGAGGTGCCGTTCCCGAGAGACTCCGAGGTGGCGAAGATCTGGGCGCATGTCCACGAGCCGGCGCCATCGGCCCTCGAACGCCACCCCCCTCTGCCCCCGGCGATCGATCGAGTCCTGGAGCGGGGAATGGCGAAGGACCCCGCCCAGCGCTTCGCCTCGGCCGGAGAGCTCGCCCGAGCTGCGGCCGACGCGGCGTCCGGAGAGCGCCCGACCCGGGCCCTGGCCTCCCCGCCCGAGCGGCCGGAGCAGGCGACGCGCCGGGTGCCCGAGCGGGCTACGCAGGGCGGCCGGCAGCTCTGGCGTTGGCTCCTCGGCGGGGCGGCCGCGGCGGCCGTCCTCGTCGCGGCTGCCGTGCTCCTCACCGGAGGAGGCGACCAGGAGGGCTCCTCGAGCGCCGGGTCGCCGCTGGGCGAGCCGATCGCTGTGGGCGCCAACCCGGCCGCGGTCGCCGTCGACGATGACTCGGCGTGGGTGGCGAACCTGGGCGAGGACACCCTGTCGCGGGTGTCGGCCCAGTCAGGGCGCGCCGAGGGCCGCCCGCTTGCGGTGGGGGCGCAGCCCTATGGCGTCGCGGTCGGGGGCGGCAGCGTCTGGGTCGCCAACCTCGAGGACAGCTCGGTCACCCGCATCAACGCGGCTTCGGGTCGCCCACAGGGCCCGCCGATCCCGGTGGGGGCGAAGCCGGCCGACCTCGCCTACGGCCTCGGGGCCGTCTGGACGGCGAACTACGGGGACGACTCCGTGACGCGGATCGACGCATCGACCGGCACGGCGGACTCCGAGCCGATCAGGCTCGAGAGCGGGGCCGGGCCCACCGACGTCGCGGTCGGCGAAGGAGCGGTGTGGACGGCCGACGTCGAGGCGGACACAGTCAGCCGGATCGACCCGGCGAACGGGGGGCGGCTTGCCGGCTCGATCCCGGTCGGCGACCGGCCGGAGAGCCTTGTCGTCGCCGACGGGCTGGTCTGGGTGGCGAACATCACCGCCGACACGGTCACCGTGGCCGACCCCGGGACGGACGCGATCAGCGGCGAGCCGATCGCGGTGGACGAACGCCCCGACGACGTCGCCGCCGGCTTCGGCTCGATCTGGGTCGCGAACCAGGACGCCGGGACGCTGACACGGATCGACGCCGTTACCCGTGAGCCGGTCGGCGAGCCGATCCCTGCCGGCAACCGGCCCGTGGCGGTCGCCGCCGGGCGCGACGCGATCTGGGTCGCGAACTTCGGCGCGGGGACGGTGCGCCGGATCGCGCCCTGAACCCCCGGTGCCGGTAGGCTCCGGGGACGCGACGGGGTTGACGAAAGGGGGTCGAACCGGATGAGCCTGCATTCGCGCGCAATCGGGATCGTGGTGCTCGGCGCCTGCCTTGCGCCTACCGCTCCCGCCATCGCCCAGGAGGCGAGCGTCAGCGTCGAAGCGACCGCGGTTCCCGACGCGGGCCAGGCGATGCCCCCCGAGCCCATCGCTGAGGTCGAGCCCGCGCCCGCGGTCCAGCCGCCCACGCCGGCCGAGTCCGCCGAAACCTTGCCGGAGCCCACCACTCCCGAGCCAACGGCCGCGATCGAGCCGGCGTCGACCGCGGAGCTCGCCACATTGGTGGGCGATCTTGCAGCCGCCGAGACGGCCGCGGTGGCCGCCGTCACCTCCGAGCTTCGGCACCGCGCAGAGGCGCCGGAGAACGCCCGCGAGCGACGATCCGCGGACTCGGACGACAAGCTCGCGAGGGGTGTCGGAGGCGCCTGCCGGTTCGAGCCTCACCCGGACGCCTGCGCCACCGCGACGCGCAACTCGGCGATCCGGCGCCTCTGCTCGGAGGAGGCGGATCCGCAGGCATGTCGCCAGGAGGCGCTGGCTCATCCCTGCGTCGAGCGCCCGGGCTCGCCGGACTGCTCGGCCTATCTCGTCTCGCGGCCCTGCATCGCCGACCCGGCCTCGTTCGAGTGCCGCCGGTGGAGCGCGATGCGTTCGATCTACTGCTCGGTCCGCTCCGACCAGTTCAACTGCGGCGGGCAGGGCGGCGGCTCCCGGGAGTTCACGCGGCCGGGCATCGGAGGCGGCGTCGCCCGGCTGGGGCTCGCGGACCCCGGAGCCGCGGGCGACCTGCTGCCCGTGCTCGAGGTCCCCACCGCGACCCGTCCCGTCCGCTCGCGCCTTCCGTTCACCGGCTTCGAAGCGGCCCTGCTGGTTCTCCTGGGGGTCTCGCTGATCACGGCCGGATGCGCGGGCCGGGCAATCCGGCCGGGCTAAACCTCGTTCGATCGCCATGACGACCGCCGAGGCGCAGGCGCAGATCCTCGAGGACCTGGCCACCGACGACGAGCAGCCGCTCGTCAGGCGTTGACCGGCGCGCTTTTCGCGCTCGCGCAGAACTCGTCGAGCGTTGCCGGTGTCCACTTCTCGATCGCCGTCTCTGACGTGGTCGCGACCATGCGCTCCCCGTCGAAGGCGCCGAGCGAATAGTTGGTGATCGGGTTTTCTCGGGCGGCGTGACGATCGTGCGTAACGACTAGGAGGTCCGGCATCGTTCGCCTGGGGCCTCATCGTCCCGGTTGAGCTGGTGATCGTCCCGGCAACCCAGCCCTCGTCTCAGTTGCCGAACTCGCGGACGCGCCGGCGAGTCGTTCGTCTAGGTGTTCAGCTTGCGGGTGAGGCGTCGGGTGGCGTCCGGTTGCCCGACTGCGGCTGCGGCCTCCTCGAGTGCGACGCGCCAGCCCCCGAAGCGGGACGAGATGACCGCTGCGCTCGGAGGCTTCCGAGCGTCTCCTGACTGGCGCTCCCTCCACTCGCCGTATTCGCGTTGGGTGGGTGTGGGACCCAGCTCCGCCAGGGCGCGGATGAGGCTGCGCGCGACAAACCAGGCCGGCAGGCTGGCGCCGGGCTTGTGCCCGGCGAGACTGCTGGCGCGGCTGATCCGCCGAGCAGAGGTTTGGTGTGACCATTGCGGTGCGGCGGTCACGGCCGGCCGGCGCACCGGCCTGGGCCGGGCCTCGGAGGCGCGGTGCTCACCGCGGGAGCTTCGGCGCAGGTTGCGGCCGACCGCAATCAGGGTGGCGCCCAACAGAAGCAACGGTCCCAGCAGCAACCCGGTGAAGGGCAAACCCCCTCCGGTGCCAGAGGACCCTCCGGTGCCAGAGGACCCTGACGACCCCCCGCCATCGTGCGAGTCGCGCCCCTGGCCGCTCTGCTTCCTGCGCTTGACCTTGGTTGCCACCAGAACTCTGTCGTCGGAGGGATCCGGGTCGGCCTCGTTGGCGGAAGCCAACCCTCGGGCGTGGATGGTGCTTCCGCCCGCGGCCTGATTCGGCGAGATCACGATCTTGCCGCGATAGTCGGCGCCCGGCGCCAGGCTCCCAGCGGAGCAGTCGAGGGTGCGGTTGCCAATCTGGATGCACTCCGGGCTCGCGTCTATTTGTCGTACGTGCTGGGGCAGCTTCACCTCGACGTGGGCGTTCGTCGCGATGTCGGGTCCATCGTTTCTCACGACGAGGCGGTAGCGAAGGTTCTCGCCAGCCGTGACCGGATCATCCGAGTCTGTCAGGGCGAGGGCGAGATCAGCCTGGTCTGCGAGCTGGGCGCTGAACTGGTCGGTGGTGACGATCGACCCATCCGTCGTGCTCCTGCCCTCGGCCGTGAGGATCTGGATCCCACCGGGGGTCAGCGGACTCGGCGTGACGGACACGGTCGCCTGGTCGTCCTGGCCGGCCTGGAGCTGCCGCGTGTCGGTGGTCGCGCTCCATCCCGGCGGGAGGCTCGAGATGGTGAAGTCGAAGATATCGGTGCCCTCGCCGGTGTTCCGAACCGGGAAGGAGATCTGGTTTGCCTGGCCGGGCGCCAGCCCCACGGGCCCATTCCGGTCAAGCGGCCAGGCATCGACCAGTACCCCCGGACCGCGGACGTCGTAGAAGGCACGGGTCTGGTTGCCAATGTTGTGGACGGCCCGAACCGCCACGCGCGAGTTTGTGCCGTCGCGCCACGGCGCCTCCATGGTGCGCTGCGGCGTGGCCGCGTCGTTGGGGTCGAAGGCGTCGCGGTTGCTCGCGACGTAACACCCGCCCTGACAGCAGGTCTGGATGTTGGGGTCGTCGTTGGGGTCGTCGGTCGGAGCGCACCCGTCCGGGAAGTTCCGCGTCGCTCCGGGCGCCGGGGTTGTCCCGTCGGGGCGGATGATCTCGATCGCGCGCTTCGCATCGTCGACCGGCTCGAATTCGGTGCGGGTGTCGTCGACCCGATAGACGATGAGGCCGGTGTCCTTTGCGCCCCTCGGGGTGTCGTAGGTACCGTCGGTCGGGATCCGATTCTCGACGAGGAAGTAGTCGTTGGTTCCGCGGGCATAGTCGTAGAGCAGGATCGAGTCGGCGCTCGCGTGGGCGGCGCCCAGCGCGTAGTAGCCGTCACGGGTGACGACGTTCGGATACGCCCACCCCCAGTGCAGCTTCTGGAAAGCGTTGGCCACGGTGAAATAGCTGTTGTCGGAGGACGGGTCGGGCCCCATCACGTCGTAGAAGCCGACCGAGAACCCGTACAGATCTTGCGCGCGCAGCGTGTTGTGGACGTTCTCGTGGATCATCGTCATCAGGGCCCCGCCCGTGCCGGTCAGGCCGACGGTGAGATTCAGGCTCTTGTTGTTCAGCGTCACTGGACTGGTCCCGCCGTTCTGCCCGCCGCCGCCGGTCCCGAGCCCTCCCTCCGCGAGGACAATGGCCACCGCCAGCTCGGAGTTGGTGACAGAGCCGTCGTTGTTCGTGTCGAAGGGCGCGAAGTTGATGGAGTTGGAGCCGGCCGCCCCCTGCAGGGCAAGACGTCTCTGGTCCCCAGGCCTCGTGTTCGCCGGCATCATGGTGTCCCACTGGTTGCGGGTCATGTTGATCGTGACCGACACGATCCCATCGTTGACTGCCCCACCGTTCGAGGCATCGGTCTCGGCAGCCGGGCTGAGGATGAGGTCTCCGGCCGACTGGTTGCGAAACCAGTCCTCCACGCTCGGGTAGCCACCGAACGTCCGGCCCGAGATCGTCGCTGCATCGACCCCGGCGGGATATGGCACGCCGTTGAAGTTCACGTACATGACCAGCATCGGCCGGTCGGTGTCGCCGCTGGCCGGCGAGTAGAGCGGCTGGTGTGGGTTGGCCGCGTGCGAGAAGTCCGGTAGTGGGTTCGGGTACTGCGCCGACGCGTCGCCCGGCACGGCGAGCAGGATCGCCACGAGCGCAGCCAGCGCCCACGGCAGGGGTCGCCAAAGTCCACGGCTCGCCCGCATGCTCGACCCCTGGGCATGAGATCCCCCCATTCCTGGGGGGAAGCCTAGTGGACCTGCAACGGCGGTGGTAACGCCGTGGTACCGACCGCTGCGTCCAGATCGTCCACGGACCCGGACACACAGGATGGCTTGGACGTTGAGGACCGCATCGACACCGATCAGGGCTCGACTGGGGGTCGAAGGGTCGTCAGCTTCTTGATGTCGTGCTTTGCATTGCGGAATGAATCGCGAGATACTGCGCGGGCGATGCCGGAGGAGAACATCGAGTCGTCGCGCCGAATGTGGGATCGCTTCTCGCTGGCGACGTTCCCGGCACGCTCGCGTTCTTCGATAGAAACTCGAGGTCCACGACATCCCCGGCGGCGAGGAGGCTGAGGCGGTGATCGTCGTCATCGGCCGCGTTCGCTGCGCCGCCGAGAACCGCGAGGAGCTGATATCGGCGATGACCGAGATGCAGGACAGCTCGCGCCGCGAGCAGGGCTGCCTCCGGTACGGGTTCTTCGCCGCAGTCGAGGACCCGCTCAGCTTCATCGCCGTCGAGGAGTGGGCCGACCGCGACGCGCTCGACGCCCACTTCGCCCAGCAGCATCTTCGTGCGTTCGCCAAGCGGCTCGGCGAGCTCGTCTCGGAGCGGCCGGAGGTCGCGATCCACGAGATCGCCGGCACCAGCGGGTTCCCCGGCGCGGGGTAATCAGCCCGCCGTCACCAACCGCGCTCGGGATCCGCGCCTGCTTGGCCGGCCAGCGAGTGGCCTTCGCCACCGCGACGGAGTGGGTCGCCCGCCTCGGCGAGGCCAAGCGCCACGGCAACCTGGAGGCTGAGCTGGTCCGTCTCGGTCGGGTTCCCTTGCTGGTGGTCGACGAGGTCGGCTACATCCCGTTTGACCCCGAGGCCGCGAACCTGATGTTCAGCCTCGTCAGTGCCCGCTATGAGCGGGCATCGCTGATCGTCACCTCGAACAAGGCCTTCTCGGCCTGGGGCGAGATCTTCGGCGACGAGGTCACCGCCGCGGCGATGATCGACCGGCTCGTCCACCACGCCGAGATCCTGGCGCTCAAGGGCGACAGCTTCAGGCTTCGCGACAAGGACCTGGGCTCACCGCCGCCCCACGACTGAGCGCCCCGCCAGCTCCGCTTCGCCCTACGGGCTCCGCTTCGCAGGCGGGCTATCGAGCTTCAAGGGGGGGTCAACTTTCAACCGGCGCAAAGGGGTCAGTTTTCAACTGGCCTTGACACCTGAGGGGGCCCTTCTTCATGGCAGTCCAAAGCTGCGTCTCCCGAGTCGGAGCCGCAGACATTGACTCTGCGCGAAAGCGAGTCGGCCGACGCGGCGAGGTAGTCAGGGTGCCCGGATGCTCACATAAGCGTCATCGTTCGCCCGTGAGCTACCCCCGCCACCTCAAGACCGCTCGCCTCACTTTGCGCCAGTGGTGCGCCGAGGACGCTGATGATGTCGCAGCCATCTGGGCGGACCCCGCGGTGTGGCAAAGCCTGCGCGGAGGCGAGAGCTCTGACCCCGCCACCGCCGCGGCAGCAGCTCACCAAAAGCAAGTCGACCACTGGCAAGAGCATGGTTTTGGTCTCTGGCTGGCGACTCTTCGGGATGCGCCCTATGAGGCCCCGATCGGCTGGGTTGGTGCCTGGTATCCCGACTTCGTCCCGACGGTGCTTGGGGAGGTCGAGGTCGGATGGACCCTCCGCAGCTCCTATTGGGCGCGGGGTCTAGCTGTCGAGGGCGCCCGCATGGCTGTCTTCACTGCCTTCTCGAAGCTCGCTGTCGATCGCGTCATCAGCCTCATCGCCCCGGGGAACGATCGCTCCACCGCCGTGGCGCGTCGTCTCGGTATGTGCCAGCACGGCAAGGCAGAAACCACTGACGGTCTCGCGCTACAGGTGTTCGCCGTGACCCGCCATTCCTTCCTCGCAAGCGGCGCAGGCGACTAGCCCTACTCCGACAGCCCAGCGGCTTCGAGGGCATTGGTCGCGATCGACGAAGTCTTGCTGCAGGACTATGCACCCGCGCCGCAAGGTGAAGAGCTGAAACAGGGGTTCATCCCCGACAATCGCCTACTCCGACAGCCCGGCGGCTTCGAGGGCTTCACGACGGTCGAGGAACTCTCGGTTGCGGAATATCTTGTCATTGCGGACATCGATGACGCTGTAGATGCGCTGCGAGACCTCGACCCCGCTCGCCTTTGCTCGTCCGCCAGACCGGGCGACGCTCACGACCTGGTCGCCCGCGTCGATTACTTCCTCCAGCTCCACCCGAAAGTCGTCCCAGACCGTGAGCCACCGACGAAAGTAATCCACGATCTGATCGTGGCCGCGAAGCGGTTTGGCCTCTTCGACCGGCTCGTATTGGCCCTCGCGGTCATAAAAGTCTCGGACGACGGTGCTGACTTCTCCATCTTCGAGCCCGCGCTTAGTCGCCGCAAATACGCGTCGCACGAACTCCACGTTCTCCTCCGACATCGCCTACTCCGACAGCCCGGCGGCTTCGAGGGCTTCGGCTTCCTCATTGAGAAGGAAACCCACCACCTGCGTCACCAGGCCGTCGTCGTTCAGCGTCCAGAGAACCCACGTTTCGTCCTCCACCTCGATGCCGCTCCCCGCGCCACGGACCCGGGCGTAGTGGCGAACCAGAACCTTGTTGCCGTTGATGCGGAACTCGCGCATCTCGATTGTTTGCTTCTCGAAGGCGTCCGGTTCCATCCACGCCCGCATCGCGGCGGCGCCTTTCAGCGGCTTTTGACCTCCGGGCCGAACAAGCTCAACCTCAGGATGGACCATCTCCATCGCGGTGTCAAAGTCGCCGCGACTGAACGCCTCGTAAGCGCGGCGCAGGCTCTCGATGGTTTCCTGATCTATGTGTAGTTCCTCACCACGTTGTTCATCCGGGCCTCCTTGGAGGCTGGGGGTGCCAAAGCCACCCAGACCCAAGGAGGACACCGAATGAACATCCACGCTAACGCCCGCACCTGCCCGAAAAGCCGTC
>JBPCKC010000100.1:0-2523 GCA_051004675.1 Solirubrobacterales bacterium | reverse complement strand
GCGGCGGGGCGCCGGCGGTGGCGCGGGCTTCGAGCGCGCCCGCCCCGAACGCGGCCGCCGCGGTGAAGGCGCCTGTGGCGATCGCCAGCTCCAGCTCACCGAAGGCCCCGAAGGTCCCCAGCGCCTCGCAGACGAGAACGAGGGAGGTGATCCCGATGACCAGCTCGCAGAGCAGCGCCGGCGCCCCGCTCCACGAGCCCAGGAACGCTCGCCGCAGCCGGCGGGCGGCGTAGCCGTAGGCCAGGATCAGCAGGCCCAGCTCGGCGAAGCCCGCGGCGTAAGCGCCGGCGTCGAGGACCCGTGCGTCGGAGCCGACCACCGTGAAGGCCGCGGTCATCGGCAGGCCCCCGGCGGAGAAGAAGCGGCTACTTGATCACGTAGGAGCGCTCGCCGGGCGCGACCATGCCAAGGCGCCGAGCCTCGCGCTCGGCCGCGTCCGGGCCGGCCAGGGCCGCTGCCTTCGCCCGCAGCTCGCGGTTGGACTCCTGCAGCTGCTGGAGCTGGCCCTGCTCGGCCCGCGAGTCGCGCCAGGCATCCACCCAGTTCACCAGCGGGCTCACGTAGGAGGCCAGCACGGCCAAGAGCACGAGCACGAGCACCACCCGGCCGAGCTTGTCCCAGCGGATCCGGCTTGGGTTGCGGCGCGCGGCGCGCGGCGCCGGACGGGCCCGGTAGCCCCGCGATGAATGTGCCCCTGCGCTCATGCCGGGCACTTCGACGCCCCACGCGGGCGTCCTGCTGGCGGGAGGGATCCTGCCGCCGAGCGCCCGGCTCAGCCACGCCGTAGCGCGTCGAGCCCGGGGTAGACGGCCGCGGCTCCGAGCTCCTCCTCGATGCGCAGGAGCTGGTTGTACTTCGCCACCCGGTCCGAGCGCGATGGCGCTCCGGTCTTGATCTGGCCGACGCCCGTCGCGACAGCGAGGTCGGCGATCGTGGTGTCCTCCGTCTCGCCCGAGCGATGGGACATCACGGCCGTGTACCCGGCCTCGCGGGCGATCGAGATCGCTTCGAGGGTCTCGGTGAGCGTCCCGATCTGGTTGACCTTGACGAGGATCGAGTTCGCTACACCGGCGGCGATTCCTCGCCGCAGGCGCTCGGGGTTGGTGACGAATAGGTCGTCGCCCACGAGCTGGCAGCGATCGCCGAGGCGCTCGGTGAGGGCGGCCCAGCCGTCCCAGTCCTCCTCGTCCATCCCGTCCTCGATCGAGACGACGGGGTAGCGGTCGCACACGTCTGCCCAGAAGTCGGCCATCTGGGCTGCGTCGAGCGTGCGCCCCTCGTGCTCGAGGACGTAGGAGCCGTCGCGGTAGAGCTCGCTGGTCGCCGGGTCGAGCGCGATGTGGACGTCCTCGCCGGGTTCGTACCCGGCCGCCTCGATCCCGGCCACGAGCGCGTCGAGGGCCTGCTCGTTGGACTCGAGATCGGGCGCGAAGCCCCCCTCGTCGCCGACGGTGGTGGCGAGGCCGCGCTCCGCCAGCGTCCGCTTGAGGGCGTGGAAGACCTCGGTCCCCACGCGCAGGGCCTCGGCGAAGGAGCCGGCCCCGGCGGGCACGACCATGAATTCCTGGAGATCCACCGAGTTGTCGGCGTGCGCGCCCCCGTTCACGACGTTCATCATCGGCACCGGCAGCACGGTCGCGTCGGCGCCGCCGAGGAACCGGTAGAGGGGCTCGCCCGCGTCGGTGGCCGCCGCCCGGGCGACCGCGAGGGAGACGCCGAGGATCGCGTTGGCGCCCAGGCGCGACTTGTTGGGCGTGCCGTCGAGGTCGATCAAGGTGCGATCGATCGCGCCCTGCTCGGTCGCCCTCGCCCCCACGAGGGCTGCGGCGATGTCGCCATTTACGTTGGCGACCGCCTTCGTCACGCCCTTGCCGTTCCAGGCGTCGCCCCCGTCGCGCAGCTCGGTGGCCTCGAACTCGCCCGTGGAAGCGCCCGAAGGCACCGCCGCGCGCCCGATGACCCCGGAGTCGAGGCCCACCTCGACCTCGACCGTCGGGTTCCCGCGGGAGTCGAGGATCTGGCGGGCGTGTATGCGGTCGATTGCGCCCATCTCAAGCGAAACGCGAGCATTCCGGCGCTCGCGAGCGTGGGATTCTAGGGCCCCTCGCCCGCCGCCCGCTCCTGCGCCTTGACCCGCTTCCAGATCGCCCGCACATCGGCGATCGTCTCGGCGTGCTCGTCGCCGAACACGTGGGGGTGGCGGCGGACCAGCTTCTCGTTGAGGCGCTCGATCACAGCCGCCAGATCGCCCCTTCCGCGCTCCTCCAAAAGCAGGGCCAGGAACACGACTCCGAACAGCACGTCGCCGAGCTCGTCGAGCATTCCCGCGTCGTCGCCGCGCTCGGCCGCCTCGGCGAGCTCGCTCGCCTCCTCGACGGTGTGCGGGACGATCGAACGGGCGTCCTGCTCGCGGTCCCACGGGCACTCCCGCCGCAACCGGCGGGTGATCTCGTCAAGGCGGGCCAGCGCGCCCGCCGTCTCGGCGTTCAGTGTGTGGTTTATGGGGCCGGCGCCGGCGCCGGC
>JBPCKC010000099.1:0-3786 GCA_051004675.1 Solirubrobacterales bacterium | reverse complement strand
TGCGGTCTGCGCCGAGCTGCTCGAGCCGGGTTTCCTTCTGGCGGTCCTGGCCGAGCCCGCGGCGGCCATGTTGCTGGCGCTGGCCGCCGCGCTGCAGGTCGCCGGTTTCTTCGCCATCGCTCGGCTCTCGCGGGTGGAGGGCCCTTGAGTGGGCCTGCCGTCGCCGTCGCCGTCCTGCTCACCTTCGCGGCGGCCTGGGAGCTCGTCGCCGAGCGCGGGGAGGATCTCGCCGGCGGGGTGCGGCGGCTGGCGTCCCGGCTCACCTCGGGGCGGGTGAAGGCCATGGCCGAGGCCGTCCTGGCCCTCGGCCTCGCCCGCAGGCTCGAGCGCGCGGGCATGTCCGACCGCCTCGGGCCCGCCACGGTGCTGGGGGCCAAGCTGGCGGGGACCGCGGCAGGCTCCTTGTGCGCGGCCGCCGCCGTCCCGGCGCTTCCCGGGCGGCTGGGTCTCGTCGTGACGCCGCTGCTCGCCGTAGCGGGGTTCCTCGCCCCGGACGCGCTGCTCGAGCGCAAAGCCCGGCTGCGGCGCGCACGTCTGGTGGCCGCGCTGCCCGACGCGCTCGACGTGCTGTCGGTGGGAGTCGCCGCCGGGCGCTCGCCCGCCGCGGTCCTGGGCGACCTGGCCGGGCACCGGTCGGGGCCCCTCGCCGCCGAGTTGGCTTTGGTGCTCGCCGACCTCGAGGGTGGCGCCGGGCAGGCCGCGGCCCTGGCCGGACTGCGCCAGCGGGTGGGCGGCCCCGAGCTGGCGGCGCTCGTCGCATCGCTGGAGCGCTCCCGCCGGCACGGCTCCCCGCTCGCCGAGCAGCTGCGCCGGCAGTCGTCGAACCTTCGCGCCCGGGCGCGGCGGCGCACCGAGGAGGTAGCCGCGCGGGCGGCCCCGAAGATCCAGCTGGTCGTCGCGCTCGTGCTGGTGCCGTCGGTGCTTCTGATGATCCTCGCGGCGATCCTGGCCCACTCGGACGAGCTGCTCGGCTCGCTGGCGGGCTAGGCGCCTACTCCAGCGCTTCCTCGCGCAGGCGCTTGGCGACGGCCGAGGCGCCCTCGCAGAACTGGTCCAGCTCGGCGGCGGCCTTCTTGTGCCCCTTGACGTTGCAGACCAGCATCCCGGCCACGCACTCGAACGCGAACGCCTCGGGCGAGTGGTCCTGGAGCCAGACGAGGAACTGCGGTGAGAGCACCTGGAGCGCCCGGTTCATCTCGTCCTCCGCCCCGCAGAAGATCTCGTAGCGCTTGTCGACGACCTCGGACTCGTGCTCCACGCGCTGGCGCTTGCGGAAGACGTCCTCGGCGCCGTCGAGGAAGCGGAAGCCGACACGACGCTGGGCGTAGAGCTCCTGCATGAACGGGGCGAACTCGTTGAGCTGGGCGCACATCACGGTGAAGTGCATATAGGTGGTGTGGCGGTTGCCGTTCGAGTCGGTGCTCGTCTCCTCGTAGGTGTAGAGGGCGAGCGTGCCGTCCTGGCCACCCGGCAGCGTGCCGACCAGCTTGCGCTGGGTGTAGCGGCGATCGCCGCGGCGAAGCAGCGGGGTCATCGGCGGCAGGGTGCCGCGGCTGCCCTCGAGCCGGAGGCCGTGCCCGTCGGCGTAGGCCTTGAAGAAGTCAGCCTCGGCGCGGCTCGAGGCCATCGCGAAGCCGATGATCAAGAGCAGCAGCAGGGCGCCGCCCGCGGCGGCGGCTCCGATCGCCGGGCCCGCGGCGATGGCGCCGCCGATCCCGGCGGCGGCGACGAACAGGATCGTGGCGACGATCGCGGCAGGGCCCGTGAAGACGGCCTTGAAGTGGTGCCCGCGCATGTCGTCGGCGTCGAGCGGGACCTTGCCGCCTACGGTGTGGTCGGTGGGCGGGGCGCCCGGGGGGGCCGTCGAGAACTTCGCGTCGAGCTCGTCGGCGGGCAGGATCTCGGAGTCGGAGGGGACTGATGCGGGGGCGGCGGGCGGCTGCTGCTCTGTCATGGGGCCCAGCCTAGTCGCTTGGTCAAGTGCAAGGCGGATTGCAGGCGCGGAACGGCGTTCGGCCGGAGGAGTCCGGCCGGGCCTAAGGGTGAAAAGCCCATGAACATGCCGAAAACGGCCCAAAAAGGGGATGGGGTAGCGGTTCCGTCCGACGGCTCCTGTGTCATGCGCGCGCTGCCATGTGTTGCAAAGTGGGGCGCAGTGGGGTAGCGTGGCGCCTCAAGTTGACCCAAGGGCCGGGGTGGTGAGGTTCCTCCCACCTCATCACCTCGGTCCGAGTCTTCTCCCCCCATGGCCTTCCGCGGACAGCATGAGCACTCCCTCGACGCCAAGGATCGGCTCACGATCCCGGCTCGTTTCCGTGCGGCTTTGGACGAGGGCGTCGTGCTCTTCGAGGAGCTCGACGACTGCGTCTCGATCTACCCCGTTTCCGAGTACGCGGAGCTCACGCGCAACTACCTCGGCGCACTCAACCCGCTCACCAAGCAGGGGCGGATGATGCGCCGCCGCTTTCACGCCCGGTCCCACGACGAGAAGCTCGACTCGGCCGGGCGCGTGCGCCTCCCCAAGCACCTGATCGAGCACGCGGGGCTCTCCGGAGCCTGCATGGTCGTCGGGGTCGACGACCACCTCGAGGTGTGGGAGCCCGTCGCGTGGGCGGAGCACGACGCCGAGATCGACGCGAAGGCCGACGCGTTCGCCGAGTCCCTGGGCGGGGCGGACGAGGGTGAGTAGGCAGGCGGATGGGCTCGCGGATCGAATGGCCCCGGTGAGCCCAGTGGAAGCCTCCGAGCACATCCCCGTCCTCGCCGATGAGCTGGTCGGCCTGCTCGAACCCGAGCGCGGCGGCGCCGCCCTCGACTGCACCTTCGGCTCCGGAGGGCATTCGCGGGCCATCGCCCGGCGCCTGGGACGCGAGGGATCGATCGTCTGCGTGGACCGCGACCCCGAGGCCGCGGCCCGCTTCGACGGCCTGGCGGGCGAGGTGGAGTGCGATGCGCGCTTCGTCGGGGGCGACTTCGCCGACGTGATCGACGGGCTGGCCGCCGCCGGCGAGAGCTTCGACGTCGCCTGCATGGACCTGGGCGTCTCCTCACAGCAGCTCGATCGCCCCGAGCGCGGTTTCTCGTACTCGGCCGATGCGCCCCTAGACATGCGGATGGACCCGGGGCAGGAGCTCTCCGCGAGGGAGGTAGTAAACGACTGGCCCACGGACCGCCTGGCCGTGGCGCTGCGCGAGCTCGGCGAGGAGCGCCACGCCCGCGCGATCGCGGCCGAGATCGGGCGCAGGCGGCCGCTGGCGACCACGTTCGAGCTGGTCGAGGCGGTCCGGGCCGCGGTCCCGCCCTCCTACAGGTTCGGCCGCGGTCACCCCGCGAAGCGCACCTTTCAAGCGATCCGCATCGCCGTCAACGGCGAGCTGGACTCGCTCGACCGCGCCCTCCCCGGCGCCTGGGGCCTTCTCGCCGACGGTGGGCGCCTCGGCGCGATCTCCTTTCACTCGCTGGAGGATCGCCGCGTGAAGCGTTTCCTGGCCGAGCGCGCCCGCGAGTGCGTGTGCCCGCCCGAGCTGCCCATGTGCGTCTGCTCGCGCGAGCCGGAGGCCGAGCTGATCACGCGTCGCGCCGTCGCCGCGTCCCCGGCGGAGGCCGAGCGGAACCCGCGCGCGCGCTCCGCACGGCTGCGGGTGGCGCGAAAGCTGCGGGGCCCGCGCGAGGATCGCCCCGGGGGAGCGGCCTGATGCCCGCCACCGCCGCCGCCCGCCGAGTCGCCGCGTCGCCCGCGCGGCGCGCGACGGCCGGGCGCACCGCCCTGAAGACCCGGCCAGGCCC
>JBPCKC010000098.1:0-22616 GCA_051004675.1 Solirubrobacterales bacterium | reverse complement strand
ACCACGCCGACTGGTACGTCGACGAGGTCCTCCTTTACGCCAAGCAGTACGGCAACCTGCCCGACGACCTGGTCGGCTCGCTCACCGGCCTCACCGAGGGCGCGCGGTTCCCGGTCGCAGCCGACGCGCGTTACGCCGACGACATCTCCGAGGGAGAGCACGGCAAGGGAGCGATGGGCCGCTCGATCGACATCTTCACCCGCCGGGGCGCCCCCGTGATCGCGGTCAACGACGGCATCATCGAGCGCGTCGGCTCCAACGCCCGGCTGGGCGAGCACGTCGTGCTGCGCGACCCCTACGGCAACCGCTTCACCTACGCCGGCCTGGGTGAGGTCTCGAGCGTCCATCCCGTTCCCGAGCACGGCCGCGACGCGAAGGCGGCGCCCGAGGACGAGCGGCCGAGCGCGGGTCCGGGTTCCGCGAGGCGCTCCGAAGGGCCGGCCAACACCGAGGACGCGCGCGAGCGCGTCGCGGCGTACCCCGACCGCGCCGAGGTCTCCGGCCCCCGCGACGGGGCGAGCCGGCTGGAGGGGGTGCGCGCCGACGCCTTCGCCGTCTACGAGCGTCTCTCCGACGACGGGATGCTGCGCTTCGACCGCGACAGGATGGACCTCGAGCCGCTGCGGGAGGGATCGAAGGTCGTGGCGGGGACGGTGCTCGGCCGCATCGGCGACGAAGGCGGCCGCCTGGCCCCGCACGTCGCCTTCGCGATCCGGCCCGCCGGACGTGGCGCCCCGCGGATCAACCCCAAGCCGATCCTCGACGGCTGGAAGCTCCTCGAGGCGACGGCGATCTACCGCGCGGCGGGCAAGGACCCCTTCGAGGACGCGAGAGCCTCCGCCGGCCAGGTGCTCCTGATGTCCAAGGAGCAGCTCGTGCGCCGCGTCCTCGACGATCCCAAGGTCGCCATCTACCCGTGCGGGCGCCAGGATGTCGCAACCGGCCAGATCGACCGCCGAGTCCTCGCGCTGCTGGGGTATCTCTCGGCATCGGGCTTCCGCCTGGGCGTGACCTCGCTGCAGTGCGGGCACTCGACGCTCACTGCCTCGGGCAACGTCTCCAACCACTCGACGGGCAGCGCCGTGGACATCGCCACGCTCAACGGGCTGCCGGTGCTGGGCAACCAGGGCCGCGGCTCGATCACCGAGACCGTCGTCCGCGAGGTCCTCGACCTCCAGGGCGCGATGGTCCCCGACGAGCTGATCTCGCTGATGGACCTGGGCGGCCCCTCGTTCGCGATGAGCGACCACGCCGATCACGTCCATGTCGGCTACTCGGCCCTCGACGCCGGCGGCGGGTCCGCGACTCCGGGAACCGGGCTCACCCGCGTCCTGAAGCCCAGGCAGTGGAAGCGCCTGGTCGGCCGCCTCTCCGAGATCGAGAACCCGAAGGTGCCGACGAAGCCCTCCGAGTTCTCCACGCCGGCGAAGAAGCGAGCCTCGGGCGCGCACCGCAGCGAGTAGGAGGCCGGCGCTAGCCGACCTGCCCACGGCTAGAGGGCCGAAGCCCGCTCTACGAACTCGCGCCAGCTTCGGTGCTCGCTCCGCCGCCATTCCTCGTTGCGGCGGGGCTCCACACGCTCGCCGACGGGTATGCGCTCGTCGATGGCGATCGTGGACTCCCAGAGCCCGGCGCCGACCGCTGCCAGGGCGGCGGCCCCGGCGGCGGTCGCGTCGACCGCGCCGCGCTGGACCGGCACCCCGGTGGCGTCGGCCTGGAGCTGAAGCAGGCTCGCGTCGCGCGTGAGCCCGCCGTCGACGCGCAGTACCTCGACCGGCGCCGACTCGCGGACGGCGGCGAGGATGTCCGCGACGCGCCAGGCGATCGCCTCAAGCGCCGCCCGCCCGATATGGCCGGCGCGCGTACCCGCGGTGAGACCGGAGACGACCGCGCGCGCATCGGAGCGCCACCACGGCGCTCCAAGGCCGGCCAGTGCCGGCAGCACCCGCACCCCGCCCGAAGCCTCGACCTCCGCTGCGGCGGCGGCGAGCGCGGCCGGGTCGGCGGCCAGGCCGAGATCGCGCGAGAGCCACTCCAGCAGGGCCCCGGCGGTGAAGACGCCGCCGTCGATCGCCCATTCGACGCGACCGTCGATCCGCCAGGCGACCGTGGGCACCAGGCCGCCCTCGGGATGAGGGCGCTCGGCCCCGGCGTGGGCGAGGACGAAGACCCCGGTGCCGTAGGTGGCCTTGACGCGCCCGGGGACGACGCAGCCGGCGCCCGCGAGGGCCGCCTGCTGGTCGACGCAGCGCGCGCGCAGCGGCAGCTCGACGGGCCAGCTCTCGTGCCGCAGCGTCCCCAGCTCGCCCGCGGTGTCGGTGATCCTCGGCAGCGTGTCTCGGGGCACGCCATAGATCTCGAGCAGCCTCGGATCCCAATCGGGGGAGCCGAGCTGGGTGCGCGAGGCCGTGGAGGGATCGGTGGCGAAGCCGGCGCCGAGGCGGTCGCAGATGAAGGAGTCGACGGTGCCGAGCCGCAGCGTCCCGGAGTCGCGGGCGCGCTGCACCGCTTCGTCGTGCTCGAGCAGCCAGGTGAGCTTGCCTGCGGAGAAGTACGGATCCAGCGGCATCCCGCTCCGTTCCTTGACCTCGGCGGCGGTGCCCTCGGCCTCGAGGCGGTCGAGCACCTCCTGTGAGCGCTTGTCCTGCCAGGTGACGATGGGGGTAATGGGCTTGCCCGACTCGGCGTCCCAGGCGAGCACCGACTCGCCCTGATGATCGAGACCGCAGGCCACGATCTCACCCCCGGGCGAGTGTTGGAGCACTTCCGCCACGGCCTCCGCAACAGCCGTGAGCACTTCTTCGCCATCCTGCTCCACCCACCCAGGGCGGGGGTGGTGGAGGCGTTTCTCACGACGCGCTTCGGCCAGCGTCCGCAGCTCCGAGTCATAGAGGACGGCCTTCACGGCCGAGGTGCCCTCGTCGATCCCCAGCAGGAGGCTCATCGCGCCGGCGCGGCCTGAGCCCGCGCCTCCCGGTAGAGAGCCGTCCGGCTCCACCACGCCCCCCGGTCGGGGGCCGTGTTGCCGCGGCGAAGCGGCTCCTCGGCTCCCAGCTCCAGGCCGGCGCCGGCGAGCAGCTCACAAACCCGCTCCGCGATCGCCAGCGAGGCGGTGAGACCCGTGGAGCGGATGGCGGCCACGTTCACGAAGCGCCCGCAGGCCGCGGAGACCTCGATCAGATAATTGACGCCTCGCCCGGCGGGGCGAAGCCCGGCGTAAGCGGCGATGGGCTCGGCGCCCTCGAGCGGGGGAAACATCGCAACCGCCCTGGGCATGATCAGCTCGCGAGCCTCGCCGCGCACCGACCAGTCGGACGGGTCCTCCTGGTCGTGCGCCGTCGGTCCCGCGACGATCTTGTCGTCGATCGTCGGAAAGACGAGCACCCCCTTTGTGCCCCTTTCGGGAACCGGGAGCAGGATGCGATCGAGCTTTTTTCCGTCCGGGGGGTCGAAGACGAGGAACTCCCCCTTGCGCGGATAGACCTCGAAGCTCTCGTCCCCGATCAGGCTCGCGACCTCCCCGGCGCCGAGCCCGGCGCAGTTGACCACGAACCCGGCCCTGACCGCGCCGGATCCCGAGCCGGCGAGGGCAAGGACCTCGCCGTCACGCCTGATCTCTTCGACCCGGACGCCGGTCTGGAGCTTCGCCCCGTGGGCCTGAGCGGCACCCGCGATCGCCAGGGTGAATGCCACCGGGTCGGTCACGGCCTCGCCGGGCACCTCAAGCGCGCCGTCGTCGCGAGGGGCGACCGCGACCCCGTTCCGGGCGGCGTTGGCGGCGATCGCCCGGACGGCGTCGCCCCCGGCGCCGTCGAGTGGGCGCAGCAGCCCGCCGCAGCGCTTCACGGGCACGCCGAGCGCGTCGAGCACGGGATCGCGGATCGCGCCAGCCCGGAGGATCAACGCGGTCTCGAGCTCACCGGGCTTCGAGTCGAAGCCGGTGTGGAGAATGCCGGAGTTCGTGCCGCTGGCGGCGAGCCCGGGCTCCGACTCCGCCTCGACCAAAGCCACCGAAACACCGCGCGTGGCGAGGGCGAGAGCGACCGCCGAGCCGACCACGCCGGCGCCGACTACGGCGACCTCAGCGTCCACCTGTCCAACGCCCTCGGCGAGGTTGCGCCAAATCGTCACAAGGCAGCGGTTGACAAGCATCCGTCAAGCTCAATAGTCTCGCGCCGTCCATTAGGTTTCACTATCACAGCTTTGCGCCCCCTCCTTCGGGGGACGCGGGTGAGAGGGAGGAGCACGAGATGGCCGACCCAGGGAACCAGGCTCAGCCGCCGGCAGCGTCGAGCACCGAGGATGAGCAGCGCCTGCACGAGATGGGCTACAAGCAGGACCTCTCGCGCGGCCTGTCGGGGTTCACCAACTTCGCTATCTCATTCACGATCATCTCGGTCCTCGCGGGGACCTTCACCACGTTCGCCTTCGCCTGGCAGAACGGAGGCCCGATTGCGGTCTCGATCGGGTGGCCGATCCTCTGCGCCTTCGTGCTCATGGTCGCCTTCTCGATGGCGGAGCTGACCTCGAAGTACCCCACCGCCGGCGGCCCTTACTGGTGGGCCCACGACCTCGGTGGCAAGGGCTGGAGCTGGATGACGGGTTGGTTCAACATCGTCGGCCTGGTCGGGATCGTCGCCTCGGTGGCCTACGGCGCCGCCTTCTTCCTCTACACCCTGCTCGGGCTCTACGCGGTCGACGTCCTTGGCGTCAACTTCGCCGACGGCAAGCACGTCCTCTCCGAGACCTGGCTGCTCTTCTTCTTGATCCTCGTCCTCTACACCCTTCTCAACATCTTCGGCGAACGAGCCCTCTCGCTCACCAACAACATCTCGGTCGGCTGGCACCTCCTCGGCGTCGCGGTGATCATCGGGCTGCTCGTGTTCGTCCCCGACGACCATCAGAGCGCCAGCTTCGTCTTCGGCGAGCGCATCAACAACTCCGGACTGCACGACGGCTCGACGACGAGCCTCGGCTTCTGGCTCTTGGTACTGCCGATCGGGTTCCTGTTGACGATGTACACCCAGACGGGCTACGACGCCTCCGCGCACACGGCCGAGGAGACGAGGGGAGCGGCGATCACCGCTGCCCAGGGCGTCTGGCGCTCGGTCTTCTTCTCGGCCCTGATCGGATGGTTCGTGCTGCTCGCCTTCCTGTTCGCGGCCACCGACGTCAAGGCCATCAACGACGCCGCCGGCTTCTCGGGCTCGATCTTCACCAGCGCCCTCGACTCGTGGGCGGCGAAGCTCGTGATTCTGATCGCCACCGTCGGCCAGCTTTTCTGCGGGGCGGCGGGCCTCACCAGCGCCTCCCGCACCTGGTACGCATTCTCGCGCGACCGCGGGATGCCGGGCTGGGCGATCTTCAGCAAGGTCAACCGCGATCGGGTCCCGTTCAACGCCGTGATCGCGGTCTCGTTCTTCTCGCTCGTGATCGCGATTCCGGCGCTCTTCGGCAAGAACGACATCCCGTTCGCGTTCTTCGCGATCACCGGGATCTGCACCGTCGGCCTGTACCTGGCCTACATCATTCCGGTGTACCTGAGGCTGCGCAAGGGGGACGCCTTCGAACCCGGCCCGTGGAACCTGGGTGGCCGTTACAAGATCGTCAACACGCTCGCGATCGTCTTCGTGATCCTGGTCGTGTTCGCGCTTGACCTGCCCTACACGCCGACCGGCTTGCCTTGGCACGAGGACTTCGACGTGAGCGTCGTCAACTACACCCCGCTGGCGATCCTGGTGCCGCTGATCTTCGGCGGCTGGTATCTGATCTCCGCCAAGAACAAGTACCAAGGGCCGGTCCGGACCCTCGAGGACGATGAGGTCACCCGCGGCGGGTAAACGACCAGCAACAGGATGACGCTCGATGACCTGCAGAAGGCGGTCGACGACGGCACGGTCGACACCGTGCTTCTCGTCATCGCCGACATGGAGGGACGCCTCCAGGGCAAGCGCCTGACCGCCGCCCACTTCCTCGACGAGGTCGCCGAGCACGGCGCCGAAGGCTGCAACTACCTGCTCGCCGTCGATGTCGACATGGAGACGGTGGAGGGGTATGAGATGTCGTCGTGGTCGCGCGGCTACGGCGACTTCGCGATGGTGCCCGACCTGGACACCTTGCGACCCGTCCCGTGGCACGAGGGGACCGTTCTGCTGATGGCGGACATCCGCTGGCACGACGGCTCCGACGTGCTCGCCTCTCCTCGGCAGATCCTCCGGCGCCAGCTCGCCCGCCTCTCCGAGCGCGGCTGGAGGGCGTTCGCCGGCACCGAGCTCGAGTTCATCGTCGTCAACGACACCTACGAGGAGGCTTGGCGCAAGGGCTACCGCGACCTCGAGCCGGCCAACCTCTACAACGTCGACTACTCGTTGCTCGGTACCGCCCGGGTCGAACCGCTGATCCGGCGCATCCGCAACTCGATGATGGGGGCGGAGATGCGGGTCGAGAACTCGAAGGGCGAGTGCAACTTCGGCCAGCACGAGATCAACTTCCGCTATGACGAGGCGCTGGCCGCCTGCGACGACCACGTCATCTACAAGAACGGAGCGAAGGAGATCGCCGCTCAGGAGGGTTGTTCGATCACCTTCATGGCCAAGTACAACGAGCTGGAGGGCAACTCGTGCCACATCCACTGCTCGCTATCCGACTCCGACGGTGAAAACGTCTTCGGCACCGACGACGAGCTCTTCGGGCACTTTCTCGCCGGCCAGCTCGCCTGCATGGAAGAGATGACCCTCATGTTCGCGCCGCAGATCAACTCCTACAAGCGCTTCGTCAAGGGCTCGTTCGCGCCGACCGCGGTCGCCTGGGGCAAGGACAACCGCACCTGCTCGCTGCGGGTTGTGGGGGAGGGGCCCGCCCGGCGCCTCGAGAACCGCCTGCCCGGCGCCGACGTCAATCCCTACCTGGCGCTGGCCGCGATGATCGCCGCGGGCCTGCACGGCATCGACAACGAGCTGGAGCTCGAGCCGGCCCTCGAGGGCAACGCTTACGAGTCCGACAAGCCGACGGTGCCGCACACCATGTACGCGGCGCGCGACCTCTTCGCCTCCAGCGAGGTGGCGCGGGAGGCCTTCGGGCAGGAGGTCATCGACCACTACCTCAACCGCGCCCGGGTCGAGCTCGACGCGTTCGAGGCGGCGGTCACCGACTGGGAGCGCTTCCGCGGGTTCGAACGGCTGTGAGCCGGCGCCCGGTCGTCGGCATCTGCGCCGCGATCGAGCAGGCGCGCTGGGGGTCCTGGGACGTCGAGGTCAACCTCTCCCAGCGCACGTACTCGCGCGAGGTCGCGGCGGCGGGGGCACAGCCGATCCTGCTGCCGGCGACAGAGGAGATGACCTCCTCGCCGGAGGAGGTGATCGGCCTGCTGGACGCGCTGATCCTCGCGGGGGGCGGCGACGTGGACCCCGCCTCCTACGGCGCCGGCGCCGGCGAGCACACCGCGAACGTCCGACCTGAGCGCGACGCCTTCGAGATGGCGCTGGCCCGCGCGGCGCTCGAGCGGGACCTGCCGCTCCTGGGCGTCTGCCGCGGGATGGAGGTCCTGAACGTCGCCTTGGGGGGCGACCTGGTCCAGCACCTGGACACCACCGACACGCACCTGCACACCCCGGGGACCTTCACCGACCACGACGTGCTGCTCGAGCCCGGCTCGCTGGCGGCGCGCGCGGCGGGCGCGGAGCGGATCTCGGTCCGATCGCACCACCACCAGGGCCTCGGCCGGCTGGGGGAGGGGCTGGTGGTCTCCGGCCGGGCCCCCGACGGGGTCCTGGAGGCGGTCGAGATCCCTGGCAAGACCTTCGCGCTGGGGGTCATCTGGCACGCCGAGGAGGAGCGGGACAGCCCGCTGCTGCACTCCTTCGTCGCCGCTACGCGCGCGGGGGTGGCGGCGGGATGAGCGCTGGGACGATCAGCGTCATCGAGCCCGCCACCGCCGAGGAGATGGCAGCGATCGACCGCGCCGGCGCCGATGAGGTCGACGCGGCCGTGGCCCGGGCCAGGGAGGCGTTCGAGGGATGGCGGCGGGTGACGCCCGAGGACCGCACGGCCATGCTTCACGCGCTCGCCGACGGGTTGGCGGAGCGCCAGGAGGACCTGGCCACCCTCGAGGCGCGCAACGCCGGCAAGCCGATCTCCGACGCCCGCGGCGAGATCGGGATGGTGGTCGAGTGCTTCCGCTACTACGCCGCCGCGCCGCAGCGCCTGCTGGGAGACACGATCCCGGTCACGGGCGGGGTGGATATGACGTTCCGCGAGCCGCTCGGGGTCATCGGGATGATCGTGCCCTGGAACTTCCCCCTGGTGATCTCCTCCTGGAAGGTTGCGCCGGCCCTGGCGGCCGGCAACACCGTGGTGCTGAAGCCGGCCGAGCTGACGCCGCTGACGGCGCTCGAGCTGGAGCGGGTGGCGCTCGAGGCCGGCCTGCCCGCGGGCGTGCTGAACGTCGTCGCCGGCAAGGGCTCGGTCGCGGGCCAGCGGCTCGTCGAGCATCCGGACGTCGCCAAGGTCGCCTTCACCGGCTCGACCGAGGTCGGCCGCGGCATCGCCGAGGCTGCCGCTGCGACGATCAAACGGGTGACGCTGGAGCTGGGCGGCAAGTCAGCCAACGTCGTCTACGCCGACGCCGACCTCGAGGCGGCGGCCTCATCGGCCCCGGGCGCCGTCTTCGGCAACGCCGGGCAGGACTGCTGCGCGCGCTCGCGGATCCTCGTGGAGCGCTCGGCCCTCGACGAGTTCATGGGCCACATGGAGGGCGCGGTGAAGGCGCTCAAGGTCGGCGACCCGCTCGACGACGCGACGCAGATGGGCCCGCTGATCTCCGCGAGCCACCGCGACACCGTCGCCTCGTTCCTGGAGGACGACCCGCCCGTCGCGTTCACCGGCTCGGCTCCCAACGGGCCCGGGTTCTGGTTCGCCCCGACGGTGCTCTGCCCGGTCGCCAACGACGACCGGCAGGCGCGGGAGGAGATCTTCGGGCCGATCGCGTCGGTGATCCCCTTCGAGGGTGAGGCGGAGGCGGTCGCGATCGCCAACGACACCCCGTACGGGCTCTCGGGGTCGGTCTGGACTCGCGACGGCGCCAAGGCACTGCGTACGGCGCGGGCGATCGAGACCGGCGTGGTCTCGATCAACTCCAACCTCTCGGTCCGGGTGTCCACACCGTTCGGCGGCTTCAAGCAGTCGGGCGTGGGACGCGAGCTGGGCCCCCACGCGCTCGATTACTACACCGAGGTCAAGAACGTCTTCTACGCGACGGAGGGGTGAGGTATTGATGCCGGGAAGGCTCGAGAACAAGGTCTGCGTGATCACAGGTGCCGCGTCGGGAATCGGCGCCGCGTCGGCGCGCCTGTTTGCCGAGGAAGGGGCGAAGGTGGTCGGAGTGGACCTGGAGTCCGGCGCGGTGGGCGAGCACGCGATTGTGGCCGACGTCACCGACTCCGAGCAGGTGAAGGCGATGTACGCGGAGGCTCGCGAGGCCTTCGGGCGGATCGACGTGTTGTTCAACAACGCCGGGATCAACCCCCCGGACGACGGCGACGTGCTGGACACCACGATCGAGGCATGGCAGCGCGTGCAGGACGTGAACCTGCGCGGAATCTTCCTGTGCTGCAAGCACGGCATTCCCCACCTCCTCAAGGCGGGAGGCGGATCGATCATCAACACCGCCTCTTTCGTCGCTGTGATGGGCGCCGCGACGTCACAGATCTCCTACACCGCCTCGAAGGGGGCGGTCGTGGCGATGTCGCGCGAGATGGGCGTCGAGTTTGCCCGTCGCGGCGTGCGGGTGAACGCGCTCTGCCCGGGCCCCGTGGACACCCCGCTCCTGCAAGAGCTATTCGCCTCCGACCGCGCCCAGGCGGAACGCCGTCTGATCCACCTGCCGATGGGCCGCTTCGCCGAGCCGCGCGAGATCGCCCAAGGCGCGCTCTTCCTCGCCAGCGACGAGAGCTCCTACGTAAACGCCTCGACCTTCCTGGTCGACGGCGGCCTCTCGGGCGCCTACGTCACCCCCGACTAGGGGTCTGACCCCCACACCCCCGCCCCGGGGTCAGACCCCTGCCACGGAACTGTGTACGAAGTCTGAGTACCGCTGCCGTGCCTCCGCGCCGCCCCCGAAGTACCGGAGGAGCCGGTTTTGGTCAAGCCAGGGTGGCCCGATCCCGGCGAGGACCGCTCGGTAGCTACTCCAGCTCCACTGCGCCGGCTCCCGGCACAGGCCAGCGTCAACCGGGTTTCGAGCGATATAGGCGGCTGTCACCAGGAGTTGTTCATCGGACACCGAGCGAACCGCGCCGTAGCGGCCTTCGAAGAGGTGCCCGGTGCGTTCGCGCCGCTTGTTGAACGCCTGGGCGTAGCCGCCTTGGAGCCTTTGCATTCCGTTGCTCAGGTTGGCGTGGGGGGTCTCGAGGAGCAGGTGAACGTGATTGCTCATCAAGCAATACGACAGACATCGCCAGCCCACTGATGATGTGACGCGCCCAAGGCGAAGGAGGTAGAAGCGACGGTCGTCGTCATCGAGGTACACGGGCGCCCCGCCGTTCCCCCGGGCGTATACGTGGTAGACGCCTCCCTCGACGTTCTCCCTGGGTTTCCGTGCCATGCATGTCTGGAAACCCCGACGGCGGTTCTCCGAGCCCCCGCGGGCCGCACAAGACACAAAGTTGTGACAGGGGTCTGACCCCGTGCGGGTGGTTGAGGGGTCTGACCCCGGGGGGGTTCTAACCTCGTTGGGGTGAGTGGGCGGCGGGCCGATATTCATTTTCATGCTCTCCCGGGCATTGACGACGGGCCGCGCACGATGGCTGAGGCGGTCGAGCTGGCCGAGCTTGCGGTCGCCGACGGGACCTCCGACGTGGTGGTCACGCCGCACCTTCGCGACGTCCTCGTGATCGGGATCCTCGACGAGCTGACCGATCGCGTCCAGGAGCTTCGCGACGAGCTCGAGGATCGCGGGATCGGGCTGGAGCTCCACGTCGGCGGCGAGCTGGACGAGATCGACGCGGCCGAGCTGAGCGACTCCCAGCTCGAAGGACTGGCGCAGGGGGCCTGCGAGGGGGCGCCCCGCGGCTGGCTGCTCTACGAGCCGCCGTGGTCGGAGCGCGGGGCCGACTACCTCGAGGGGGCGGCCCACCTGCGCGGGCGCGGCTTCGGCCTGGTGATCGCCCATCCCGAGCGCTCACCGCTCTTTCGCACTCCCGAAGGCCACACCAGCCTGCGGATGCTTCGCACCGCCGGGGCGCTGACGCAGATCACCGCGGGCTCGCTCCTCGGTCGCCACGGCGAGGGCGCGTGGCGCGCCGCAAAGGCCTGGCTCGCCGAGGGGCTGGTGGACCTCGTCGCCTCCGACGCGCACGGGCCGCGCAAGCCGCCCACCCTCACCGCGGCGCGCCGGGAGATCGAGCGCCTCGAGGACGAGGAGACCGCGCGGCGGCTGGTCGACGAGGCGCCGGCCGCACTCGTCGCCGGGGCGGCGGTCCGAACCCCGCGCTAGGCGGGGGCCCTTGCCCTCGCCCGCGCAGCGACGACGCCGAGAAAGCGGTCGCACAGCCCGCGGCCCAGTTCGTTCCACTCCGCGATCCGCGGGGACGTCTGCGCGCGGAGCGCCTCGGGGTCGATGCCCATGGCCACCGCATCCGGATCGACCTGGTGGTCGTTGATCCAGCTCGCCGCGTCGTCCCGTGAGACCTCGGCGTGGAATTGGATTCCCCAGGCGATGTCGCCCACCCGGTAGGCCTGCACGCAGATCGGGCTTCGCGCGAGCGCGACCGCGCCGGGGGGAACCTCTGCCTCATACGAATGCCACTCGAACGCGGTGAACCGCGGGGCCAGGGCCCCGATCACCGGATCGTCGGCGCCCTCGGCGGTGACCTCCACCTCATACCAGCCGATCTCGGGCTCGCGAGCGCGCCGCGCCGGCGAGCCGGCCGCGTCCGCGAGGAGCTGCGAGCCCAGGCAGGCGCCCAGGATCGGCACCTCCCGATGGAGGAGCTCGGCGAGCAGGTTCTTCTCGCGCCGCATCCAGGGATTGGCCGAGTCCTGGTCGGGATGAGCGGCGGCGCCGAGGGTGAGCACCGCGTCGTAGGTGAAGGGGTCGCCGGGCGGGCGATCGGTCTCGGCGATGAACCACTCGTCGAGCGAGACCCCCCGCGCGGCAATCGCCTCCGCGAAGACGCCCGGGCCGGCGTCGCGCTGGTGGGTGATCGCGAGCGCGCGCATCGCCGGAGTCTGGCAGCGACGGCTGGCGCCCGCGCTCGGTGGGAGGCCCCGCTCTGCGGACCTCACCCGATCAGGGCAGGGCGTCGCCGAACAGGTCCCCGGCTTCGACCCCGTCACTCGTTAGCGGTGCGCCCTGGGTGAACAGGGCGTCGTTGGCGGCGACGATGCCGGTAGCGCTCCCGCGGAGGATCTGGAGTGCGCCGTCGTCGTCACCGCTCACGCCGATGTCCTCGTGCGGGACCCCTACGACCAGCTCGGCACGCCCGTCGCCGCTGAAGTCGCCCGCCGCCAGGCGCTCGCCGAAGTGGTCCCCGGTCTCGATCTCACCCTCGATTCCGGTAATCGCCTGGTTGACGTAGATGCCACCGCTGGCTCCGGGGCTCATCCCGACGCCGCCGAGCAAGACGTGAGCCGCACCGTGCTCGCCGTTGCCGGTCCCGCCGACGTGCTCGAACAAGGCCGTCACCGCCAGGTCCGCAACGTCGTCGCCGTTGAAATCGCCGGTCTCCAGCGTGAAGCCAAAGCGGTCTCCCGCCTCGGCAATCTCGTCGCCCGGGACACCTGCGGTCTCCTGGGTGAACCACTGGTTGCGGGTCAGCCCGATTCCCCGGCTGTCTCCGTAGAGGACGTTGAAGGTCCCCTCGCGGTCGTTGTCGCCAATCAACGCCAGGTCCTCGAACGGCACGCCCACGACGAGGTCCTCCCGGTCGTCGCCGTCGAGGTCCCCGGTCGCCAGCGCCGCGCCGAAGATGTCGCCGGCCTGTGCCCCGTCGCCCGGGACCCCCGAGGTGGCCTGGCTCAGGAACTGATCGCCGCGGGTGGTCAGGCCGTCCGGGCCGCCATCGATCACATGGACGGCGCCATCGTCGTCGCCGGCCCCCGCCGCCACGTCCTCCAGCGTGGCGGCCACCACCAGGTCGTCGCGGCGATCGTCGTTGAAGTCGCCGACCACGAGCCTCTGCCCGAACAGATCCTGGGCCTCCGAGCCGTCGCCCGCAAGCCCTTCCGTGTCCTGGGTCCAGAACTGATCGCGCGCGGTCGAGAGCCCTTGCGGGCTTCCGTACAGAACGTGGACCCCGCCGGCACGGGAGCCGGCGGCAATCCCCTCGTCGGGGACGCCGATCGCCAGGTCCGCGTAGCGATCGCCGTCGAAGTCGCCCGACGCCAGCGTCGAGCCGAAGTGGTCGGCCTGCTCGGGAGCGCCGCCGCCCTTCAAGCCATCCGTCGCCTGCGTGAGCACGCGATCACCGTCGGCCGACAGGGCCCCGGTGGCCCCATAGAGGAGGTGCACGCTGCCGTCCTGGTCGTTGGCACCCTCGGGAACGTCTTCGCGGGGAGCGGCGACAGCGAGGTCGGCGTGGCCGTCACGGTCGAAATCTCCCTGCGCCAGCTCCCCGCCGAACTGGTCGATTGCCTCCGCCTCGCCTTTCACTCCGGGCGAGTCCTGGGTGATGAACTGGCTGCCGCGGAAGGAGCTGAGGAGCGGGGTTCCGTAGAGCACGCTGATCGCGCCGTCGGAGTCGTCGCCGCCGGTGGCGACGTCCTCGCCCGGCGACCCAACCGCGAGGTCCCGGTGACCGTCGTCGTCGAAGTCCCCGCGCGCGCCGAGCACCGCGGACGGGAGCCACAGGCCCGTGAGGCTCGCAGCGACGATGACGAAACCTGTGACTTGACTGTTCCGGCGCGCCCGCATCTTCCCCTCCGGTCTCGAGCGTGGGATAACCGTACTCCCTGTGAGCCCGCCCTGCCGGGATTCGCGTCAGTCGCGGGGCTGGCAGCCGCGCAGCGAGTCGGAGCCGTCGTCACGGCAACTGTCGCGGCCCTTGCCGCCACGGAGCTGATCGACGCCGGCCCCGCCCACCAGGCGGTCGTCATCGGCCTCGCCGTAGAGGCGGTCGCGGCCGTCCTGCCCCTTCAGCCTGTCCATACCGGCCCCGCCGCAGACCACGTCGCCGGACTCCGCGGCGCGGATGGTGTCGTTGCCGCCGAGGCCCGCGATTACGTCCTCGCCCGCCGTGCCGATCAGCCTGGCCAGGCCGCGGTCGTCGCCCGCGGTGCCGAGGATCGTGACCACCTCGCCCTGGCAGGTGACCGGCGGCGGCGGGTCCTCGTCCGTGGCGCAGGCGGCGTCCCAGTCGACGGTCTCGACTGCGCCGCGCGCGACCGAGACCTCGGTGGTGACCGGATCCTCTCCCGGCAACTCGCAGCTCATCGTCCACGTCTCCGACTGATGGAACGGGCGTCCCGAGGGATTGGTGTGCCACTCGTAGGTCCCTGAGGCCGGGACGTCGAGCATGGTGTCGAGCACGTCGTCGACAAAGAGGGTCGGCGCCAGGCAGGGGTTGTCGCCGACGCCGACGCACGTGGGAGTCTGGAACTCCTTGTGCAGCCGCAGTGTCGCGGCGGCCGGGGCGGCGCCCGAGATGACCGAGTGATGGCTGGCGACGGCTGCCCGCTCGCCGGCGACGAGGTACGCCTCGCGCACGCCCTGCCCAGGATGTTGAGCATCGCCCACGTACTCCTCGACGACCGCGTCCGCGTAGGCGGAGTGGAAGTTCACTCCCCGCACCTCGGGCGTGTATCCGTAGGTGCCCTGGGAGAAGTAGTTCCAGTCCTCGGTCGCCCCGGTGATGTCACCCAGGGTCTCGTACCCCAGTTCCGAGGTCCAGCCGGTCGCGGCGGCCATGTCGTCGCCGAGGTCCTTCATCGCCCCCTCGTCGGGCGTCGTCAGGACCACGTCGTCGAAACCCGGCTGGCGCAGCCACTTGCCGTCGTCGGTGAAGGTGTGGTTGGTGATGAAGACGGTCGGGTGGATGCCCGAGGTGAACTGGTGCACGGCCTCCGACTCGGGCTCGGAGTAGGGCGCGGTCCCTCGGTAGGCCTGCGATGTCGTGTTGCCGCTGGAGCCCGAGCCGCCCCAGTAGGCGCCGTAGTTGCGGTTGAGGTCGACGCCCGACCCCGTGCGCATGTTGCACGGGAGAAGGGCGTCCCCCGGGCCGGTGGGCCGGCAGTTCTTGCGCTTGTAGGCGTTGCGGTCGGCGAAGGCGTCGGGGATGCCGCCGTCCGACGTGTCGTCGGTCGCCGTGTACCCGTACGAGCGCGAGGCCAAAAAGCCGTCCACGTTCACCACCGGGAAGACGAAGACGCGCACGTCGTCGAGCAGGCCGGTGATCCGAGGGTCCGAGCCGTACCCGTTCACGAGGTCGATCGCGAACTCCATCGGCAGCTCGCCCGAGGGCCACTCGCGGGCGTGGTGGACGCCCATGTTGAGGTAGACCGGCCGGCCGTCGCCGGTGGCGTTCACGTTGCCCGCTATCTCCAGTCCCTGGATCGGGCGGTTCTCGAAGGTGTTGCCGATCGTGACCTCGCGGGCGATGGTGGGGTTGTCCTCGGCAAGGCCCTTCATCTCGGTGGTGTAGTCGGAGTACTCCCGGTAGGCCGTGCGTCCACTCGGCAGGCCCGCGCCCCGGCGCAGCGCCTTTGCCTGGCGGGCCTCCTGCGCGCGGTCCGCCTCGCCGGCCGCGACCAGGTCGCCCACGAGGGTGCGAGCGGCGAAGCCGCTGGCCGCAAGCAGTGCGCGCTCGGCGTCGGAGTAGGTGGCGACGGTCGCCGCATCCGGCGAGACGTCGTGGGTCAGGTCGAGGCCGAGCGCCTCGAGGCGCGCGAGGTCATCGGTGCCCAAGATGGCCACCGACTCGAGCGAGATCCGCTCGTGGCTCACCGGGGGGATGCTCGAGCGGGGAAAGAGGTCGAAGCTGAGCGGTACCGACCGCGGGCCATCCGCGGAACGCCGGCAGCCCTGGATCAGGAGCCGCTCGCCGCGAGTGACCCAGGTGGTGACTCGCTCGTCGGAGCCGAACGCGCTCGAGGCGCCGGCCGCCCGCTCCTCACGCGGGTGGAACACCGCGAGGTCCCAGTCGCCGCCAGGCCCTCCGGCGAGCTCGATGTCGAGAAGGCCCGTCGCGGGAGCGCGCCAGGCACGGACCCCGACACCCTCATCGCCGACGTGGCGCTCGGCCGCGCACTCGCGAGCCACGGCGCGGTCCGCCTGAAGTGCGGCGGCGGTCGCCCCCGGGGGAATCGCGGCGGAGGCGAGCCCCGCCGCGAGCACGACCGTCCAGTCCCTGCGCCTCAAGATTCCTCGAAGCTAGCACCGCGTGTCGCGTGCGGCGTCTCCTCGCCGCATGGTTGATCGCCACTCGAGGGGGAATACGCTCCGGGTACCCAAGCTCGGAGGAGCTAGAGATGGTCAACTTCAAGAGCCTTACCGACAAGGCCAAGGATCTGGTCGACAAGCGCGGCGGCACCGGCTCTCTCAAGGAGGATGCCGGTGAGCTAAAGGACATCGTGAAGGGCACGGGCAGCCTCTCCGACAAGGCCAAGGCGGCGGCGTCCGCGATCAAGGACCCGGGTTCCGAGGGCGAGAAGCCGACGGCGGCGGCCCGGAGGACCGAGGAGAGAGCGACGACGCCCGAGATGCCGAAGACCGGGAAGAGGGTGGCGACCGAGACGCCCAAGCAGGCCGCCGGCAGGGCGAAGGCCGACGCCGCGGAACGCACCGGCAAGCGCGCCCGCCACGACGACCGCCCGGGGGAGGCCGGCGGCGCCAGGTAGGCGCCGCCCGAAGCCGTGCCGGAGGTTCGCGAGGAGATCGAGATCGAGGCCCCGCCCGAGGCGGTGTGGGACCTCGCGATGGATCCCGACCGCCTGGGGGAATGGGTCTCGGCTCACACGAGCTCGTCCGGCGCCCCGTCCGGCGATCTCGATGAGGGCGACTCCTTCCGCCAGGTGCTCTGCCTCGGCGGCCAGCCGGTGAAGGTCCGCTGGACGCTCACCCGCTCGGATCCACCCGAGCTAGCCGAATGGGATGCCGACGGGCCGAAGGGAACGGGTGCGAAAGTCCGCTACCGCTTCGAGGCGGCCAACGGCGGCACGCGGTTCCAATACGAGAACGAATTCGACCTGCCGCGCGGGCCGATCAAGCTGATCGCCGGAAAGATCGCGGGCGCCCCCGCCCGCCGCGCCGCGCGCAAGTCGCTGAACAACCTCAAGCGGGTGGCCGAGGCCGAGGCAGGCTGAGCCGCGCGACTCGGGCACTGCGCGCGAGCTGCGACCCGCAATAGGCTCGCCCCTGCAATGGAATCCTCCGGCACGCTCGGCGAGGGCACCTTCTTTGCCGGCCATCGGATCGAGGGCATCCTCGGCCGGGGCGGGATGGGCGTCGTGTACCGGGCAACGCACATCGCGCTGGACGCCCCGCGCGCCCTGAAGGTGATCGCGCCGCATCTGGCCCGCGACGATGAGTTCCGCGAGCGATTTCGGCGCGAGGCGAGAACGGCGGCATCGCTGAGCCACCCCCACGTCGTCGCCATCCACGACACCGGTGAGGTGGATGGTGTCCTCTACATCTCCATGCAGCACATCGCGGGAAGGGATCTCTCGGAGCTGATCTCCGAGCGCGGGCGCCTCGAGCCCGCCGAGGCGACGACCGTGCTCGCGCACGTCGCCGAGGCGCTTGACGCCGCTCACGGGCGTGGGCTGGTGCACCGTGACATCAAACCGGCCAACGTCCTGGTTGAGCAGACAGCCGAGGGGTTGCGCGGCTACGCGACTGACTTCGGCCTCACCAAGCCGGTGAGTTCGGAGAGCGGCTTCACCGCCACCGGAGTCCTCGTCGGGTCGATCGATTACATGGCACCCGAGCAGTTCTCGGGCGCTCCGCTGGATGCGCGGACAGACGTGTACGCGCTCGGCGCGGTGTACTTCTCCGCCCTCACCGGCACGGTGCCGTTCCCCGGTGCCACTCCGGCGGAGAAGATGTTCGGCCACACGACGCGGGACGTGCCGGCGGTGAGCGCGCACGTCGCCGAGATAGATCCCGTTCTCGATCGGATTGTCGCCAAGGCGCTGGCGAAGGATCCCGACGCCCGCTTCCAGTCGGCGGGCGACCTGGGCCGCGCCGCCCTCGCGGCCGCGCGCGGCGGACAGCGCACCGAGCAGATCGGAAGCATCGCCACGGGGGCAGCGGCGGTCGGCATGGACGCGACGCAGGAGCTCTCGACGGTAGAGGAGGCGCAGGCGGTCGAGCCCCCGCCGGTGGCTCCGCCCCCACCCCCGCGGGCCCCCGCCGCGCCCACGACGAGAATGCCGGAGCCAACGCCGTCCTCCGGCCGACCAGCCTGGCTGGTGCCGGCCGCAGTCATCGCGGTCGCCGCCGCGGCAGCGGTGGGCGGCTTCCTGATCGCGAGCTCGGACGACGACGGCTCGCGCAACGTAATCAAGGTGGACGGACCCGGGGGCGGCGAGGAATCCTCGGGCGGGGACGATGAAGGCAGTGCGCGCCCGGGCTCGGGCGGCTCGACGCGCGCGGCCTCGAGCCTCACCTCCTACTCGCCCTCCGACCCTACGTTCACCTACCGGGCCAAGGTGCCCCAGGGCGAGGGGTTCAGCCCGCCGGTGGAGAACGAGCTCACGCCGGGCGAGCTCCTGCGGACGACGGTTCGCGGGCCCGACGGCCTGCTGGTGATCGTCGACCGCACCCCGTTCGAGGTCCCTCAGCTTGGCGGCGTCTTCGACTCGGAGGACACCGTCGCGCATCCGTTCTTCGGGACCATGACCGAATACGTCTTCTCGAACTCCGGGGCGATCCCGGAGTGCGCCGATACCACGTGCGTGGACTACCTAATCGAGGATGGGTCGGGCGGAGGCTGGGGAGTGCTGGCGGGAGGCGGGGCCGACTTCGGCCTCGCGCAGCAGACCGCGCTCGGGGTGGCCAACTCGATCCGCCCCTAGGGCTGTCCTGCCCTACACCCACAGTAGGGGTGCTATCCAGGACAGCTGCCGAGCGTTAGTCCGGCGCCGGGAGCAGCACCTGCTCGATCGACTCGGCGAGGCCGTCGTCGCGGACGCTCACCACCACCGCGTTCACCCAGATGTTCTCCTCCGCTGTGGTGAAGCGCACGGGCAGCTGGGTGCGAAAGCCCTGCAGCGCCTGCTCCCAGCGGACGCCGAGGACGCTGTCGCGCGAGCCCGTCATCCCCGCGTCGCTGATGAACGCGGTGCCCTTCGGCAGGACGCGGGCGTCGGCGGTGGGGACGTGCGTGTGCGTGCCCACGACCGCGGCGACCCGCCCGTCCAGGTGCCAGCCCATGGCGACCTTCTCTGAGGTGACCTCGGCGTGGAAGTCCACGAAGACGACGTCCGCCCTGTCCTCGAGTCCGTCGACGATCGAGTCGGCCTCGGGAAACGGCGAGCGGGCGGCACGCATCTGGACCTGGCCGGAGAGGCTGACCACGCCGACCCGGCGCCCGGCGGCCTCGATCACGGTGACGCCGCGGCCGGGGCTCGACTTCATGTAGTTGGCGGGCCGGACGATCCGCTCGTCGCGGTCGAGGTACTCGTAGACGTCGCGGTGGCGATAGACGTGGTTGCCGAGCGTGATCGCGTCCACACCCATCGCGTGCAGCTCGGCGGCCGTCTTCTCGGTCACGCCGAGCCCGCCGGCGCTGTTCTCGCCATTGGCGATTACGAGGTCGGGGGAGTGCTCCTCGCGAAGCTGCGGCATGGCGCGCTCCAGCCCCGCGCGTCCCGGCTTGCCGACGACGTCGCCGATGAACAGGATGCGCATGCGGCCGAGCCTAGACCAGCGGTTGCACCCGACCCTCTAGCTTTCCCCCGGTGGCAGCCGACGACCAGGCCGTGATCGAGGTCCGGGGCCTCTCGAAGCGCTTCGGCGATCGCTGGGCCCTCCGCGACGTGAGCTTCAAGGCCCGGCGCGGCGAGCTGCTGGCCGTGATCGGGCCCAACGGCGCCGGCAAGACGACCCTGCTGTCCATCCTCGCCGGCATCCGCGCGCCGGACGAGGGTGAGGTCAGCCGCGCACCGGCCGAGATCGGCTGGGTGCCCCAGCAGGCGGGGCTGTACCGGCGCCTGACCGTGGCCGAGAACCTGCTGCTCTTCGCCCGGCTCGAGGGCGTCCCCGACCCGGAGGCAACGCTCGAGGAGATGCTCGAGCAGACCGCTCTGGCCGAGCGCCGCGACGATCAGGTCGCGACGCTGTCGGGTGGCAACCAGCAGCGGGTGAACATCGCCATCGGGCTCTTGGCCCGCCCACCGGTGCTGCTCCTCGACGAGCCCTCGTCGGGCCTCGACCCGCGCCAGCGCGCGCGCCTGTGGGAGTTCGTGAACCGCCTCGCGGGCGGCGGGACGACCGTCATCTACTCCACCCACTACATCCATGAGGCCGAGCGCTACGGAGACCGCCTGCTCGTCCTCGCCGACGGCGAGCGGGTCTTCGACGGCTCGCAGCGCGAGCTGCACGAGGCGGTGGCGGGATCCGCCGCACGGGACTTCGAGGAGGCGTTCGTGGCCTTCCTGCGCGAGCGAGGGCACTAGACGGTGCGCCACCTGCTCCTCAAAGATCTCCAGATCCTGCGGCGCTCCCCGCTTGTGAGCGCGCTGCTCGTTATCTATCCAATCGCCATCGCCGTGCTGATCGGATTCGCGCTCTCCGACGAGGGCGGCAAGCCCCGCGTCGCGTTCTTCAACCAGGTGGACCCCGACGAGGCCTTCGCGATCGGAGGCGGCGAGGCGGAGCTCGACCGCGGCATCGCCCGCGGCGAGCTGTGCAAGCGGGTCGAGTGCGTGGACGTCTCTTCGCGGGAGGAGGCGGAGCGCAAGGTCGCCGACGGCGAGGTCCTCGGCGCGCTGATCGTGCCGCCGGACATCCTCGACAAGCTCGAGTCGCTCACCTCGCTGAACCCCGACCGGCCGAGCGTGGAGGTCCTGGTGAACGAGGACGACCCGGTGAAGGCGCAGCTCGTGGACGACAGGATCCAGGCGCTCATCACCGAGGCCAACCTCATCCTCGCGCAGCGGATCTCCGAGTCGGCCGAGGTGTACCTGAACGTGCTGGTCGAGGGCGGGAGCTTCGAGATCCCGCTGTTGGGTGACACCTTCGACGTGCTCGGCCTCGAGAACGCGGGCGAGATCCTGGCCGAGGCGCGGGAGGCGCTGCCGCCGAACTCGGAGGCGGCGCGGCAGATCGACGACGTGATCCGGTTCGCCGACCTCGCCGGCGAGAACCTGGACTTCGCGCTGCCCCTGCTGGGCGCGGTCGCCTCGCCGATCGAGGTCGACAAGGTGGTCGTGGCCGGAGACGGCACGTCGCTGGACGCGTTCGCGATCTCGGTGGCCGCCACCGTGACCCTGATGTTCGTGACCGTGCTTCTGGTCGCCGGGTCGCTGGCGCTCGAGCGCGAGGAGAACGCCTACCCGCGCCTGACGCGCGGGTTGGTGACGCCCGGTGCGCTGCTCGCCGAGAAGGTCCTGCTGGGCGCCGTCGCCTCGCTGGTCGTAACGCTGCTCATGCTCGGCGGGCTCTCGCTGTTCGTCTCGGTCGACTGGGGGCGCTTCGGCCTCATCGCGGTGGCGATCGTCGCCGGCGGCGCGGCATTCGCCGCCTTCGGGGCCGCGCTCGGCGGCGCCGCGCGCGAGGTCCGCGCCTCGTCGCTGCTGGCCTTCATGGTCTCGCTGCCGATCGCATTCCTCTCGCTGGTGCCCTCGGGGACCGTGGGGGCCGGCGTCTACGACCTGATCCAGGTGGTGCGAGCGCTTTTCCCCTTCGACCCGGCGCTCGACGCGATGTCGGGTGCGCTCGACGAGACCGGCCCCTCGATCGGTGTGCCCCTGCTCCACCTGGCCGCCGTGACCCTCGCCTACGGCGCGCTCGCGCGCCTGGCGCTGCGGCGTTTCGGCTAACGCGCTCGATCCCGTAGGGCGGCTTCGCAGCCAGATGCGCCGCGACGGGGCGACGGGGCGGCGCCGGGCTCGGCCCAGCTTCCCTGCCTCCCGGCGCCGGGTTCGCGAACACCGCGCGGGCGCCGCTTGTCCCTTGACAGGCCGCCCAGTCAGGACTACGCTGGTCGCGTGGCGCCGGGGGGGTGCGCGGGCTTCGGCCGGGGCGGATAGCTTCCGCCTCGATGGCTTACGACGAACGGCTCGCCGAGCGCGTGCGCGCGATCCTCTCCGACGAATTCGGTGTGACCGAGCAGAAGATGTTCGGCGGCCTGGCCTTCATGCTCCGCGGGAACATGTGCTGCGGGGTGCTCGGCGACGAGCTGATCCTCCGGCTCGGCCGCGACCGGGTGCCGGGCGCGATCGCCGACGAGGGGTTGGAGCAGATGGACTTCACCGGGCGGCCGATGAGGGCTTTCGCGATGGCCAAGCCTGCGTCGCTTGCCGCCGAGGAAGACCTGCGGCGCTGGGTGGCCGAGGCGGTCGCGTTCGCGGGCGCGCTGCCCGAGAAGTAGGCCCGGCGTACCCCCCCCCGGTGGTGTCTGCGAGGGGGGCCAGTCCCCCCCCCGCCCTCTTTTCCCTCCGAGTCGTTTCCGTCCCGACCG
>JBPCKC010000097.1:0-25876 GCA_051004675.1 Solirubrobacterales bacterium | reverse complement strand
TGATCGACGCCGCCGGCGTCGGGTACCGCCTGGCGGTCTCGGCCGAGACCCTCAAGGCCGTGCCCGCCACGGGCAAGCACGCCACCCTCCAGGCGCACCTCGTGGCCCGCGACGACGCGCTCAACCTCTACGGCTTCGCGAGCGAGGAGGAGCGCGACCTGTTTCTCAGCCTCACATCGGTCTCCGGCGTGGGGCCGAAGGTGGCGATCGCGATCCTCTCGGGAGGCTCCCCCCGCGAGCTGCTCGGGGCGATCGCGGCCGGGGACGCCAAGCGCTTTCAGGCCGTGCCGGGGATCGGCAAGCGCACGTCGGAGCGCGTGATCGTCGAGCTACGCGAGAAGGTGACGGGCCAGCTCGCGGAGAGCATGCCGGCGGCCGGCGGCGACCCCGACGACCCCCGCTCGCTGGCCCGCGACGGGCTCATGCATCTGGGATACACGCTCGGCGAGGCCGACAAGCTGCTCGACGGGGTGGACGGGGAGTCGGCCGAGATCCTGATCTCCTCGGCCCTGCGCAAGGCCGGGGCCGGGGCCGGGACGGGCTCGTGAGCATCGCCCGCGACCCCAACTTCGCCGACGTGCCACCCGAGCCCGAGCCCATGGCCGAGGTTCGCGCCGCCGGCCCCGACGACGAGCTGGACCGCTCGCTGCGCCCACCGCGCCTCGACGAGTTCGTAAACCAGGAGCAGGTCACAGGACAGCTCGAGGTCTTCATCGAGGCGGCCCGCCGGCGGAACGAGGCGCTCGACCACGTGCTCCTGGCTGGACCACCGGGCCTGGGCAAGACCTCCCTGGCCCACATCGTCGCCGCGGAGCTTGGCGCGCCACTGGTGCAGACGGCCGGGCCGGCGCTGGAGCGCAAGGGTGATATCGCCTCGTTCCTCACGGCGCTCGAGCCGGGCGCGGTCTTCTTCATCGACGAGGTCCATCGCCTGAACCCGGCCGTGGAGGAAACGCTCTACCCGGCGATGGAGGACAGGCGCCTTCCGATCGTGCTGGGCCAGGGCGCCGGCGCTCGCACGGTCAGCCTCGACCTGCCGGCGTTCACGCTCATCGGCGCCACGACGCGGGCGGGGTTGCTGTCCAAACCGCTCTTCGACCGCTTCGGCGTGTCCCACCGCCTGGAGCACTACGAGGCCGTCGACCTCGCGCGGATCGTCCTGCGCAGCGCCGGGATCCTCGGCGTGGAGATCGAGCACGACGGGGCGTCCGCGATCGCCGAGCGCTCGCGCGGCACGCCACGGGTGGCGAACCGGCTGCTCAAGCGTGTGCGCGACTTCGCCGAGGTCCGCAGGAGCGGGGTCGTGACAGCCGACGTCGCGACCGAGGCGCTGGGACTGCTCGAGGTCGACCCGCTGGGCCTCGACCGCCACGACCGCGCGATCCTCGAGGCGATCGCCGTGAAGTTCTCGGGCGGGCCCGTCGGCCTGACGACGCTCGCGGCCGTCGTCGACGAGGAACCCGACACCATCGAGGACGTCTACGAGCCCTACCTGCTCCAGCAGGGACTGATCAAGAAGACGCAGCGCGGCCGGGTGATCACCTCGCGTGGCGCCGAGCACCTGGGGGTCGAGCTTCCCGAGCAGGCCGCAAGCCTGTTCTGATATCTCCGCGCGCCTGAGGTTTCCCTTAGAGCGTGGTCGCTAGCCTGTGGGCGTGGCGTTCTTCATCTGCCCGAACTGCGGGAACCGGGAGCTCAGCGGCGAGCGCACCGCCGGGCTGTCGAACCGGCCGAAGGGGTGCTCGAAATGCGGCTTTGGCTTCCTCTTCGAGCTGCTCGACGACTACTACCCGGCGCCTGGCGCTGCGTTCTTCACATGCGACGGAGAGGGGAGGCTGATCGACATCGGCAAGGGCGGCTACGAGCTGACCGGCCTCACCGACGAGCAGGTAATCGGCCGCCCCGTCCGCGAGGTCCTGGGCCTCGAGTGGCGCGCGGGGGGCGATGGGGGTGAGGCGGCGGATACCGACGACGACGGCTCCACCGATCCCCTCGAGACGACCCTGGAGTGGGGAGTCCGCTCCCTCGGCAAGCGGGTCGTGGTGACGGCGGAAGGCGACCGGTCCGCCGAGGCCGTGGCCGACCTCTTCCCCGCCTACGACGACGACGGCGGGCTCCTGCTCGTGCTCACGCCGGAATAGTGGCGACGGATAACCTCAGGGCGCCGAGCCCGGCCACCGTGGCGGGCCGCTAGATGAGCGATCTCACGACCCCCTGAGACATGGGAACCCGGCGCCGAAACCTCGTAATCCTCGGGCTCGTCCTGCTGCTGACGGCCGCGTCGGCATACGCGACCACCGCCAAGAAGACGGTGCTTGGGCTCGATCTGCGCGGCGGCACCGAGCTCGTCTACCAGGCGAACCCGACGGCCAAGAATCCGAATATCGATCCGAGCGACATGGATCGCGCAATCGACATCCTGCGCGAGCGCACGGACGAGCTGGGGGTCTCCGAGCCTGAGATCGCCCGGATCGGGGTCGACCAGATCGAGGTCGGCCTTCCCGACGTCTCGAACGCCGAGCGGGCGATCGAGCAGGTCGGCACGACGGCGCAGCTCTTCCTCTACGACTACGAGCGCAACCTTCTCGACCGCAACCCCGACCTCGCTCCGAGCCAGCAGGAATACGGGCGCATCTACGACGCGGTCGCCGCCACCGCGGAGCGCGAGGCGGAGTGCTTCGAGGGCCTCTGCACCTCGCAGGGCCCCCGCTACTACCTCTTCGACGAGCAGACGCTGGAGATCTTGGCCGGGCCGGCCGAGGCCGAGGAGGACCTCTTCCTCGACTCGGCCGACGGCACGCAGCCCGAGGGGACCGAGATCCTCGAGGTTCCGCAGGGAACGGTCGTGCTCCAGTCGCCCTCGCCGCCCGACGACCCGGCGACGGAGGTCGACGAGGCGACGAGCTCGCCCACCGAGTACGTCGTGCTGAAGGACCGCCCGGAGCTGAGCGGCGACGAGATCGAGGACCCCAAGCAGCAGACCGATCAGGGCGGGTCGCCGAACGTCACCTTCGACTTCACCGACCAGGGGCGGGAGAGCTTCCAGAAGGTCACTCGCCGGATCGCGCAGCGCGGCGCGGCCCAGGCGCCCCCGGGCGAGTGCAGTCGCCCCGAGGGCGGTGATCAGTTCTCGGACTCGTTCGCGGTCGTGCTGGACAACGAGATCGTCTCGCGGCCGATCATCAACTTCTGCGAGAACCCGGATGGGATCGACGGGCGAACCGGCGCGCAGATCTCCGGGCTGGACACCATCACCGAGGCCCAGGACCTTGCGAAGTTCCTGCAGATCGGCGCCTTGCCGGTGGACCTCACCCTGGTCAGCCAAAGCACCGTCTCCGCCACGCTGGGCGAGCAGGCGCTCGACCAGGGCCTGAAGGCCGGGCTCGCCGGCCTGGTCCTGGTCCTCCTCTTCCTGCTGGCCTACTACCGGCTCCTGGGGGTCGTCGCCGGGCTGGGGCTGTTGGTCTACGCGGTCTTCTTCCTGGCGCTGATCAAGATCATCCCGATCACCCTCACTCTGCCCGGCATGGCGGGCCTGGTGCTGACGATCGGCGTCGCGGCGGACGCCAACGTCGTCATCTTCGAGCGAATAAAGGAGGAGGTGCGCGCGGGCAAGTCGCTCGCCTCGGCGATCGCAACCGGCTATCGCAAGGGGATCGCGACGATTATCGACGCGAACGTGATCACTTTGATCACGGCCTTCATCCTGTTCGTGCTGGCGTCCGCCGGCGTCAAGGGGTTCGCGTTCACGCTCGGCATCGGCACGATCGTCTCGCTCTTCACCGCGGTGCTCTTCACCCAGGCGATCCTCGGCGCGTTCGGCCGCGCTCGCTTCATGCGCTCGCCGGCCGCCCTCGGCGCCTCGGGCGATGGGGAGGGGTGGCACTTCGACTTCATCGGCGCCAGCCGCTGGTTCTTCTCGGTGTCGGGGATCATCCTGCTCGTCGGCGCCTTCTCCTTCGCCACGAAGCAACTCAACCTGGGGATCGACTTCGAGTCCGGCACGCGGCTGACCGTCGCGCTGGAGGAGGAGGCGAGCGCCGAGGAGGTCCGCACGGCGCTCACCCGCGGCGGCGTGGACGGCGCCGACTCCGCCGAGATCCAGGAGACCAACTCGACCGAGGGGGCGGACTTCGGCGAGAACGTGCTGCAGATCCAGGCCAAGATCCCGCCCGACCAGGTGGGCGTGGCGCAAGAGGCGCTGGACGCCGAGTTCGGCCTGACGGGGGGCGACCAGGGGTTCGACTCGCAGTCGATCGGCCCCACCTTCGGCGAGCAGGTGGCGCGCAGCGCCGTCGTCGCGATCATCTTCTCCCTCCTGGTCATCTGCGCCTACGTGGCGATCCGGTTCGAGGGCAAGTACGCGGTGCCGGTGCTGATCGCCCTGGTGCACGACATCCTGATCACGGCGGGCGTGTATGCGCTCGTGGGCCAGGAGGTGACGAGCGCGACCGTGGCCGCGTTCCTGACCATCCTCGGCTACTCGATGTACGACACGATCATCGTGCTTGACCGCATCCGCGAGAACGTGCCGCGGATGCCGCGCGCGGCGTTCTCCCAGATCGTCAACCGCTCGATGAACGAGGTCCTCACCCGGTCGCTCATCACCGGGCTCTCGACCGTTTTCCTGATCGGCGTGCTGCTCGTCTTCGGCGGCGAGACGCTGCGCGACTTCGCCTTCGCGATGATGGTCGGCGTCGCCTCCGGTACCTACTCCTCGATCCTGATCGCCTCGCCGGTGCTGGCGCACTGGAAGGAGCGCGAGCCCGCCTATCGCAGCCGGCGCGCGAGGATCATCGAGGCGATGGGCTACGTCCCGACCTTCCCCGAGCAGAACGTCGTCGCGAAGATCGACGAGGCGGAGCGCCACTCCCTCGCCACGGGCGGGACCCTGCCCCCGGGCGCCGCCGCTCCGCCTTCCGAGGTTGGGGGAGGCGCAGGGGTCGCCAACGACGAGGCACCCGTGGAGCGGGCGACGCCGCCGACGCCAGGCGCCGGTGCGGCGACCGGCCCCGCGCGTGACTCGCAGGGATCCGAACGGCCGCTCGCGACCACGGCCGAGGAGGGCCGCAGCGAGGCCGGGTCCGAGAAGGAAGCTGCGCGCGAGGCGCGGCGCAAGCGCCGCCAGCAGAAGCGGCGCAAGCACGGGAGGCCTCGCTGATGGCAGCGCTGGTGTGGTTCACCGTCGGCGTCGCGCTCTGGCACTTCACCGTCTTCGTGCCCGACCGCTTCTGGGGCGGGATCGTCGGGGCGTTCCTGGGCGCCACCGCCGGCGCCATGGTTACCGGTGCCCTTGTCCAGATCGGGATCGGCGACGGGATCGGCGAGACGGACCTCATAACCCTGCTGGCGGCGGTGCCGGGAACCGCGCTGGGCCTGGCGCTCGTGTACTTCGTGGGCGCTCGGCGCGAGGCCGAGGAAGCGGCGGAGGCGTAGCGGCAACGGGGCCGGTGAGGGAGGCGATCCCAAACGCCGCCGGTCCCCCAGCGATGGTCGAGGAAAGCCCGCCACGCGGGCAAAATTCGACCATCGCCGGCGAGGACCAGCCCCGCGCACTAAGCCGCTGTGATCGGAGGCGGCTGCCGCAGGGTCTGGAGCACGGTGCAGTAGCGCTCGGTCTTGACGATCAGGGAGTCGATCTCCTCCGCGCTCGCGCTCGGCGCGTCGACCTCGAAGCGCAGGCGGATCGAATCGAAGCCCACGCTGGCCTCGCGGTTGACGCCCAGGGTTCCGGCGAGGTCCAGATCCCCGTCTACCAGCACCTCGATCCGCTCGGTCTCGATGCCCATGGCTGCCGCCACCATCTGGCACGTGATCTGCGCGCACGCCGCAAGAGCGCCGAGCAGCAGATCGCCTGAGCAGGCGGCCGTCCCAGGGCCTCCGACGCCGGTGTGAGCTTGAGCCTCCTGGATCGCGCGCCCGGTGTCGACGGCGCACGCCGTGGGCGCGTCCTGCTCGCTCGCCTTGGCGTGAAGGGTGATCCTCGAGGTGGCGGGATCCTCGCGGTAGCGCTCCTTCAGGGGTCGCTGCATCTCGCGCAAGTCCATGCAGGCACCCTACAACCGGTTCCGTCCTCGCCCGCCCCTACGGTCGCACCGTGGCGGCATCCGCGCCAGATCCAGTCGTGCCCGGCCCAGGGTTCACGCTCGCGCCCTTCGCGTTCGCCGAGGCGCGGACGCTGGTGCGCGAGCTCGACGTGCCCGAGCCGGTGGCGACGGCCCTCGTCCGGCGTGGGTATCGCACGGTCGCGCAGGCCCGGGCGTTCCTCGACGCGGACGAGTCGCATGACCCCATGCTCTTCGCGGGCATGGGCGAGGCGCTCGAACGGATCCGCGCCGCGGTCGATGCAGGGCGGGCGATCACCGTTCATGGCGACTATGACGCCGACGGGGTCTGCTCGACGGCGATCCTGGTGGGGGCGCTGCGCGCGATCGGCGCCGAGTGCGACTGGTACATCCCGGATCGGCTGGGCGACGGCTACGGGCTCACCGCCCAGGGCGTCGAGCGTCTGCGCGAACGCGGCACCGGCCTGCTGATCACCACCGACTGCGGCATCACCTGCGCCGCGGAGGTTGCGCTCGCGCGCGGCCACGGCATGGACGTGATCGTTACCGACCACCACCAGCCCTCGGGGGAGCTTCCGGATTGCACGATCGTCCATCCCGAGGTCAGTGGCTACCCATGCCCGGATCTGTGCGCCACGGGTGTGGCGTACAAGGTCTCGGCGGCGCTCCGCGGGGCGGACGCCGACGCCGATCTCGACCTGGTCGCGCTCGCGACGGTCGCCGACATGGTGCCCCTGCGCGGCGAGAACCGCGCCCTCGTGCGCCGTGGGCTCGAGCGGGCACGGCGCGGCGCGCGCCCCGGCTTGCGCGCGCTGATGGCGGCCGCGAAGGTCGAGCCCGAACGCCTCGACGAGGGCGACCTCTCCTTCCGGCTGGCCCCCAGGATCAACGCCGCAGGGCGCCTGTACCGGGCCGACGCGGGGGTGGAGCTGATGCTCACCTCCGACGAGGCGCGCGCCGCAGAGATCGCCGCCGAGCTCGACCGCGCCAACCACGAGCGGCGAGGGACCGAGCGCGAGGTCGTCGCCGCCGCCCAGGCGGCGCTGCGCGAGCTGCCCGGCGACGGGGCGCAGGCCGCGGGCCTGGTGATAGCCGGCGAGGGCTGGCATCCGGGCGTCGTGGGGATCTGCGCATCCCGGATGGTCGAGCAGACAGGGCGCCCCGTGCTGTTGATCGCGACGAGCGAGGACGGGCGCGCGCGGGGATCGGGGCGAAGCGTCCCCGGCTACGACCTGCTCGCGGGGCTCACCGCGTGCGCGGAGCATCTCGATCGCTTCGGCGGCCATCGCGCCGCCGCCGGGCTGGAGCTGCCCGCCGAGAACATCCCCGCCCTTCGCGAGGCCTTCGCCGCCCACGCCGCCGAGGCCCTCGGCGATGGATCGGCGCCGCCGGTGGAGGAGATCGACGCCGTCGTCGGCGCCGACGAGCTCGGGCTGGACGTGGCGCGCGGGCTGGCCCGGCTTGGGCCTTTCGGCAAGGGGAACCCCCCGGTGCGGCTGATCGTCCCCGGCGCGAGGCTGCGCGACGTGCGGCCGATGGGCGCCGGCGAGCGGCACGCCCGCTTCAGCCTGGAGGGGGCGGCGGGACGGGCCCGGGGCGTGGCCTTCGGCGTCAACGGGTCGCTGGCCAAGGCGGCCGAGGCCGGGGCCCTCGACATCTCCGTCGCGCTCGAGGTCAATCACTGGAACGGCGCTGTGGAGCCCAGGGTTGTCCTGGGGGAGCTCTACGCCGAGGAGGGCGGCTCACCGGCCGCGTCGGCCGGCGCGCTGCCGGACGAGGAGTGGTGGCGCCGGGTCGCGGCCCAGGTGGAGGGGCCCCTCGAGGGGCCTGGCATCCCGCCCGCCCAGGACTCCCGGCGGGCGCCGGTGGATCGCCGTGGGCGCTCGGGGGTGGCGACCGTTGCGGCGCTCGCCTCCAGCGGAGAGGCCGTCCTCGTCGTGTGCGCGGACGCCATCCGCAGGCGGGCTCTGGTGGAGCGGGCGGCGGTGCCCGCCAGGTTCGGAGGCGGGGCGGTCGCGCTGGCCGGCGCGTCCGGCGGAGATGGCCCGGCGGCCGCGAACGCCGACATCCTCGCGTCGGGGGGCGTCGTCCTCACCGATTGGCAGCGGCTGGAGCGCGAGCCGAGCCTCCCCGACCCATTCGAGCACGTGGTGCTGATCGACCCCCCGCCTTCGGCCGAGCTGGAGGCGGTGGCCGACCGCTGCCAGTCGGGCGGCTTCCTTCATCTCGCCTGGGGCCCGGCCGAGGTCGAGTTCGCGATCCGGGCCTGGGAGGCCCAGTGGCCCTCGCGCCCGGTGCTCGGCGGCCTCTATCGGCGCCTCGGCGAGCCGGCGGGGCCTTCCGGTGAGCTGGAAGCGGCCGGCGCGCGCGCGGCCCTGGGCGGCGACGGCCACCATGCCCGCACCCCGGAGGTGGCCGGCCGCTGCCTGCGGGTGCTGGCCGAACTGGGGCTGGTCGTCCCAGGAAGCGACGGTGGCGGCCATGCAGGGTCGCTTCGCGTCGTATCCTCGAAGGGCACCGACCTTGCGCGATCGCAGGCTTTTGCCGCCTACCGCGCGCGATGTGAGGAAGGCCGCCGATACCTGAGCAGGCGAAGACAACCGAGCTAGACCAAGACGTGGTGGAGCCCCACCGCGGCCACACGCGGGTGGGGCAGAGCGGTACTCACGGCGCCGCTCCTGTCGATGAGATCACCGAGGAGCTCGCCGCCTCTGAGCGGGACCTCCTGGGGGATCTGCTGGCGGTCGTCGCGGAGCACGCCGAGGACGGATCGGGCGCGCTGGATCGCCGGGCAGTGGAGAGCGCCTTCGCCTTCGCCTGCGATCACCATGCCGACCAGCGCCGTCGCTCGGGCGAGGACTTCATCACCCACCCGGTCGAGGTGGCAAAGATCTGCGCGGGGCTGCGCCTGGACACGGAGACGCTGTGCGCCGCGCTGCTCCACGACACGGTCGAGGACACCTCGGCCAGCTTGGAGGAGGTAGACGCCGCGTTCGGGGAGTCGATCGCCCAGCTCGTCGACGGCGTGACGAAGCTCACCGGCATTACCTTCCAAAGCCGCGACGAGCACCAGGCCGAGAACTACCGGAAGATGATGGTCGCGATGGCCACGGACGTCCGGGTCATCCTGATCAAGCTCGCCGACCGCCTCCACAACATGCGCACCCTCGAGGCGCTCCCCAAGCAAAAGCAGCTCGACAAGGCCCGTGAGACGCTCGAGATCTACGCCCCGCTGGCGCACCGGCTCGGGATCCACGCGATCAAGTGGGAGCTGGAGGATCTTGCGTTCGCGCGGCTGCACCCCCGCAAGTACGACGAGATCAAGAAGCTCGTCGCGCAGCAGCGTGAGGAGCGGGAGGCCTACGTCACGGAGGCCGGCGAGTTCCTGGAGAGCGAACTCGCGAAGGTGGGGATCACCGCCGAGATCTCCGGCCGCGCCAAGCACTTCTACTCGATCTACTCGAAGATGGCGAAGAAGGGGCGTGAGTTCAACGAGATCTACGACCTCACCGCGATGCGCGTGATCGTGGGCTCGGTCAAGGACTGCTACGGGGCGATCGGGATCATCCACTCGATCTGGAAGCCACTGCCCGGCCGCTTCAAGGACTTCGTCGCGACGCCGAAGCTCAACCTCTACTCCGCGCTCCACACCACGGTGATCGGACCGGAGGGCCGGCCGCTCGAGATCCAGCTACGCACACCCGACATGCACGAGCTGGCCGAGTACGGGATCGCCGCGCACGTGATCTACAAGGAGGACCCGAGGCAGAAGGGGGACGCCGACAGCAAGATGGTCTGGCTGCGCCAGCTCCTCGAGGCCGAGGGTGAGAGGGAGCCGGCCGAGTTTCTCGAGGCTCTCAAAGTGGACCTGTTCGAGGACGAGGTCTTCGTGTTCACGCCGCGCGGCGAGGTGAAGAACCTCTCAGCCGGATCGACACCGCTGGACTTCGCCTACGCGGTCCACACCGATGTCGGCCACCGGTGCGTGGGCGCGAAGGTGAACGGGAAGATCGTCCCCCTGCACTACCAGCTTCGCAGCGGGGACATCGTCGAGATCCTCACCGCGAAGCAGGAGCGCGGGCCGTCGCGCGACTGGCTGGCGCTGGTGCGCACGAACCGCGCGCGCAACAAGATCCGCGCCTTCCTCACCCGGGAGCGCCGTGAGGACGCGGAGCGCCTCGGGCGTGAGGAGCTCCAGAGCGCCTTGAAGAAGCGTGGGCTGCCGATGCAGCGAGTCGCCGGTTCGCCGCTTCTGACCGACGTCATCCGCGAGATGGGGTTTCGCAAGGGCGACGACTTCTACGTCGCGCTTGGGCAAGGCAAGATCTCCTCGAAGACCGTGACCACCAAGGTCTTCCAGCGCCTCAAGCAGGGCGAGGCCGTGGCGGGGGACGAGACCGAGGCTCGGCTGGCCGGCGTCCTGGAGGGCCGCGACGAACGCCAGCGCCGCACCCAGGACGCCAGCGACTACGGGATCGAGGTGAAGGGAGTCGAGGACGTCATGGTTCGCCTCGCCAAGTGCTGTCGCCCCGTCCCCGGCGACGACATCGTCGGCTACGTCTCGCTGGGGCGCGGGATCACGATCCACCGCGAGGACTGCAAGAACGTCGTGGCGCTGCAGAGGGCTCCGGAGCGGTTCACCGATGTGGCGTGGGCGGGGGACAACTCCACCTCTTACCGGGTGGAGCTGCAGGTGGACGCCTGGGATCGCACCCGCCTGCTCGAGGACCTCTCCCGAGCCTTCTCGGAGGCCGGCGTGAACATCCTCGAAGCCAAGTGCTTGACCAAGCACCCGATGGTCAAGAACGCCTTCGTGGTGGAGGTGGGCGACACCGAGCAGCTGCGCCAGTGCATCGGGCGGCTGCGCAACGTCGAGTCCGTCTTCGACGCGTATCGTGTGACGCCAACCGAATGATCCGCGAGCGCCTCACATATGCGAACGTGATGTCGACCCTGGCCTTCTTCGTCGCCGTCGGCGGCGTCGGCTACGCGGCGGCGACGATCAACTCCGCCGATGTCGTTGACAACTCGCTGCGCAGTGCCGACCTCAAGGACGACAAGGCGGTGAAGACGGCAGATATCGTCGACGGCAGCCTCACCGGGGCCGATGTGCTCGACGGCTCGCTCTCGGGCGGCGACATCGGCGGCAGCGTGGCGGAGGCCGATGCGGTCGACGGCTACAGCGTGCGCAAGGTCTTCGAGACGCGCACCACCGGCATCAACGCCGACTTCCTCACCCCGGCCGACGGTGGCGGCCTGCAGCTTCAGTTCGCCTGCGGCACGGGGCCCGATGCGACGATCTTCGCCCTCACCGACGAGAGCAACGCCGTGATCCAGGAGGGCACGGTCACCGGCGACAACACCACCGCGGAGCACTCCGACGACAACTTCGGCCCCGGGGGGAGCGACCTGTTCACCTTCGAGGCCGACGACCGCGATCAGGTGACCTTCACCTACGCCGACCAGAACGGCGACGCCACCGGCGCCTCCGGCTCCACGGTCGTGACCGGGGCGCTGACCCCGTACGAGCTGCCGGCCGGGGGCGTCGGCAACAACAACATCCGCTGCCTGCTCGTCGGCACCCTCTGGATCGACGAGCAGTGATCCGCCGCAGTGCCTGAGCCGCGTGCGGCGAGGCCTGCGGTGAGCGTCGTCGTTCCGTTCGCTGGCGACCGGGAGGAGGCGCTACGCCTGCTCAGGGCGCTGCGCGGGCTCGAGCTGCGACCGGGCGATGAGCTGATCGTCGCCGACAACACCGCCGGCGGCGTGGTGGAGCCGGCGGGCGGCGCCAGGGTCGTGCGAGCGACGGGCGAGCGCTCGTCCTACCATGCCCGCAACGTCGGGGCGGCCGCAGCGCTCAGCGAGTGGATCCTGTTCATGGACGCGGATTGCACCCCGCAACGCGACCTGCTCGACGGCTACTTCGTCCGCTCGCCGGACGGGCGAGCCGGGGCGGTGGCGGGGGAGATCCTGGGCGAGCCCGATCAACGCGCCCTCGCCGCCCGCTACGCGCGCGACCGCAAGGTGCTGAGCCAGACCGACGGCCTCTACGGGCGCGGGCGCACCGTCGCCGCCACCGGCAACCTCATGGTGCGCCGCCGGGCCTTCGAGGAGCTGGGGGGGTTTGTCGAGGGCATCCGTTCCGGCGGCGACGTCGATTTTTGCCTGCGCCTCCAGGACGCGGGCTGGGAGCTGTCATTTCGCCCGCGCGCCCTCGTGCGCCACCGACATCGCGAGACCGTCGCCGGCCTGCTGCGCACCTTCGCCCGCTACGGCTCGGGCTCGCGCTGGCTCAGCGAGCGCTACCCGGGGGTCTCGACCCGCTGGCCGCTCTCACCGGTCGAGCTCTCGCGGGCGGGGGCTGACGCGGTGCGCCTGGCGCTGGCCGGTAACCGCGAGCAGGCCACGTTTCGGCTGATCGACGGCGTCGGGCTGGTCGCCCACAATGTCGGCTGGCGGCTTCCGAACACCGCGAGCTGAGCGGCGGGATTCCTCTAGGCGGTGCGCAGGACGTGGGCCGGCGTCCCTAGCCGCTCGGCTTCCTGGGCGGTGAGCCCGCCCGCGTCGAGCAGCCGCTCGCGGTCGTCGAACTCGCGGAGCCTGGCGATGAGGCCGTCTCGCAGTTCGAAGATGGCGCCGCCCTCTCCTTCGAACCGGTGCGGGCCCTCGATCGTCATGCCCTCGAGCCTGGCGAACACGAGGATCCCTCCGTCGATCGGCACAAAGCGCTCCGGCGTGATGCAGAAGCGCTCGAACGCCTCCATCACGACGCGCATACCGGCGAGGTAGGCCTCGACCCCGACGATGACGGTGCTGAGCTCGCCGGCCGGCTGGACGGGGAGCACCTCGAAGTCCTCTGCGAGCAGCGGCTCCACCCGCTCGCGATACCGTCGAAAAGCGCCCGGATCGACCATCAGCTCGACCCAGTCCAGGCCGTCGACCGGATACATCTCCGCGACCTGTGCGATGCCGAGCTCATCCATCCGAGTGGGACTCTAGGGCCGCGCCGAAGCTAACCGGCGGCGAGGGCCGCCGCGATCCGGCGCGCCGCGGCCTCGGCGGCGGCCCCGTCCGCGTACTTTCCGCGTGGCCAGAAGAAGCCGCGCAGGCCGTCCTTGCGGGTGCGCGGCACGATGTGCGTGTGCAGGTGGGGGACCGACTGGCTCACGATGTTGTTGATGGCGACGAACGCGCCCTGGGCCTCCATCGCCTCACGCACGGCAGCGGTCAGCCGGCGCGCGTTCGCGAAGTAGGGCGCGACCAGCTCATCGGGCAGGTCCCAGATCGTCTCGTGGTGATCGCGGGGAATCAGCAGCGTGTGGCCCTCAAAGAGCGGGCGGATGTCGAGGAACGCAACCGAGACCGAGTCGGAGAACACGACGTGCGCCTCGGCCTCGCCCGTGGCGATCGCGCAGAAGGGACAGTCGCCGTCAGGCAACGACGGTCAGCGCGCCGGGGGCGATTCCGAGGTCGAGCTCGCCGTGGTCGCCGATGTAGTCGCCGTCCACCTGGACCGGGAAGCCGCGGATGCGCTCCTCGCGGTCCAGCGAGACCGACTCGAGCCGGGCTTCGGTGAACCCGGTGAACTGGTCGATGTGCCGGTGGTCGGCCAGTCGCAGGCCGCCGGCGAGCATCCGCGCGGCGACGGTGGGGACGTCGCGCTGGGTCGCGCGGCGCAGCACGGCCATCGCGAGCGTGCCGTTGTCGATCGCGGCGTTATCGCACAGATAAAGGGGAAGCTTCCCGAAATACGTGAATGGGTCCGAGTTCTGAGCGAGCGCCGTCACCCCCTCCGATTCGCCGCCGCCGCCGATCGCCACCTTGATCCGGACCGGATCCCGCAGATACTGCGTGTAAAAGCTCGAAACCGCCGTGTAGGTGTAGAACCACCGGCCCGCGCGTGCCTTCAGGCGGGGGTTGGCGTCGACCCGCCGGGCGGATGTGGCGTCGAGGCCCGCGCCGCAGGAGAAGACGAAATACCGACCGTTGGCCAGCCCGAGGTCAACCCTCCGCGGCGTGAAGCGGTCGGCCAGGCCGAGGAGGTGCTCGGTGGCGTCGACGACATCGTTGGGGATGCCGAGCGTGCGGCAGACCACGTTGGTGGAGCCGCCCGGCAGGACCGAGACCGGCACATCGGTCCCCGCGAGGCCGTTGGCGACCTCGTTCAGGGTTCCGTCGCCGCCGAAGGCGACGACCACGTCGTAGCCCTCCTCCCGGGCCTCGCGGCAGATCTGGGTCGCGTGGTTTTGCGCCTGGGTGGAGACGGCCTCGACCTCGTCGCGGCCCTGGAGCGCGTAGACGACGAGGTTCTTCCGCCGGTCCGAGACCGTCGTCGCGTACGGGTTGACGATCACGAGCATGCGCTTCTTCGCGGCCCGGCGCGGCGGCTTCGCGGGATCGGGGCGCGCCTCGACCCGCGGCGGTGATGTGACCGTCGCGGTGCTCATCTCAGTCTCATACCCCGTGTGCTCATGCAGTTACTCGCGCGCCGAGACTACGTCGCCGCCGAGCATCACGTCGCCGTCCGCGCCGGTCGCCTCGAAGCGGACGACCCCGTCGGGACCCTCGACCTCCGCGACGAGGCCGCTCGCAACCAGCAGATCGGAGTGGCCGACCACCTCGGAGAGGGTGAGGAACGCCTGCGTGACCGCCACGTTGCCCCACATCTCCTGGGCCAGCTCATATGGGGATCGCGGACCATTCGAGATCAGGCGGAGCAGCTTGCCCGCCCGCCGGCGATGCATCGCCAGGCGATCGTCGATCAGGTCACGGTGGTTCGTGATCGGCTCGCCATGGCCCGGAAGAACGATCTGCGCGTCCAGCTCGCGCGTGCGGCGCATCGAAGCGATGTAGTCCACCAGCGCCCGCGGCCGGCCGCTCGAGCCGTCCAGTGGCCGGGCCATGAGCGGATTCGAGGAGATGTGGGCGAGCAGGTGGTCGGCCGCGAGCAGGATGCGCCGCCGGGCGTCCCAGAACACGGTGTCGGAGGGGCTGTGTCCGGGCCGGTGCTGTACCTCCAGTGCCCGATCCCGAAGCTCGAGCGTCTCGCCGTCGCGCAGGGGCCGGGTCACCTCGGCCCGGGCTCCCCAGGCGCGGAAGCTGGCCGACACGGTTCGCAGGGCCGTGACGACGTCCTCGGGGATGCCGTACCGGCGCATCAGGCCGGCGGCGAACTCGTCGTCGCGCTCGGCGTCCTCGGTGAAGTTCCGCAACCGCTCGGCGGAGACGTCGATCGCGGCGACGTTCGCCTTCGAGCGGTTGGCGACGATCTCGATCAGGCCCAGGTGGTCGATGTGCTGGTGGGTGATGATGACGAGCTCGAGATCCTCGATGCGGTGCCCGCGGGCGGCGAGCTGGCGCTCGAGCTCGTCGAGAGCCTTGCCCGAGTTCGGGCCCGTATCGACCAGGGTGAGGGGGTCGTCCTCGACCAGCCAGCAGTTCACCCGGCCCACGGCGAAGGGCGTGGGGATGGCGAGCCGGTGGATTCCCTCGGCGGCGGCCGCGGCCAGCGCCTCCTCGGGGGTCATGCGCCGCACGCTGCCAAGCGGCTCAGCTCCGAATCAGCGCCAGGATCTCGTCGCGCCGGCGCTCCATGTCCTCGCGCGAGACGAGGGACTCGAGGTTCAGGCGCAGGAGCGGCTCGGTGTTCGACGGCCGGACGTTGAAGTGCCAGTCGGGGTAGTCGACGGAGACGCCATCCAGCCAGCTCACCTCGGCGCCCTCGTGGCGCTCGGCGATCTCCTTCATCTTGGCGTCGGCGTCCTCCACCTCGGAGTTGATCTCGCCGGAGATGAAATACTTCTCGCGGAGGTGGCCCACCAGTTCGGAGAGGGACCGCTTCTGGGTCGAGAGCAGCTCGAGCACCAAGAGCGCCGGGATCGTGCCCGAGTCGGCGCACCAGAAGTCCCGGAAGTAATAGTGGCCGGAGACCTCGCCGCCGAAGGCCGCCGTCCGCTCGCGGAGCGCCGCCTTGAAGAAGGCATGCCCGACCCGGTTGACGTAGGAGGTCCCGCCGAGCTCGCGAACGGTGTCGGCGACGGCCCGGCTGGCGCGCACGTCGTAGAGAACGGTGGCGCCGGGCTCCCTCTCCAGCACCTGCCGCGCGAGGAGCGCCGTGAGGAAGTCGCCGTCGACGAACGCGCCGGTGTCGTCGATGAAGAAGCAACGGTCGGCGTCGCCGTCCCAGGCGACCCCGAGGTCGGCCTGCTCTTTGAGTACCCGGTCGACGATGAACTGCCGGTTTTCCTCGAGCAGCGGGTTTGGCTCGTGGTCCGGGAACTCGCCGTCGGGCGTCCAGTACGTGGTCACCAGGTCGAGTCCCAGGCGTTCGAGCGCGGGGCCCGCCATCGGCCCGGCCATCCCGTTGCCCCCGTCGAGCACGACGCGGAGTGGGCGCACCGCGTGGGTGTCGATGAACGAGAGCACGTGCTGGTGGAACTCGTCGTAGACATCGAGGGCCTCCACCGAGCCACCGCCGGGCGCATCCGGAAGCCCGGCCTCGATCAGGGCCCGGATCTCGTCGATGCCGGCGTCGCCGGAGAGTGCCAGCGCCCCCTCGCGGACCAGCTTCACCCCGGTGTACGCCTTGGGGTTGTGCGAGGCGGTGACCATCGCCCCGCCGTCCAGCTGGCGCGAGCCGACGAGGAAATAGAGCATCTCCGTGCCCACCATTCCGGCGTCAAGCACCGCGCAGCCCTCGTCGGTGAGCCCCTCGCGTAGACGGCCGGCCATCTCAGGCGCCTCGATCCGCATGTCGCGGCCGAGTCCGACCCGTAGCTCCGAGGGCTCCTTGCCTCGCATCCCGGCGAGCACGCGGGCGAAGGCCCGGCCCACCGCGTAGGCGGCGTCGCCGTCCATCTCGGACCCGTAGAGCCCGCGGATGTCGTAGGCCTTGAAGATCCCGGGCGGCAGGGTGGCCGGGCTAGTCATCGAACCCGCCGCGCAGCGCCTCGTAGGTCCCCTCGAGCGTCTGGGGCATCACCCGGACGTCGGCGAGGACGGGCATGAAGTTCGTATCGCCTCCCCAGCGCGGAACGACGTGCATGTGGATGTGGTGCTCGACGCCCGCGCCCGCGACCCGACCTTGGTTGAAGCCAACGTTGTAGCCGTGCGGCTCGTAGGTGGACTCGAGCAGGCGCATGGCGCGCTGGGCGAGCGCCATCATCTCGGCGATCGTGTCCGCGCCCAGCTCCGGGAGGCTGGCGATGTGCTCGTAGGGGGCCACCATCAGGTGCCCGTTCGTGTACGGGTAGAGGTTGAGGATCACGAAGCACCGCTCGCCGCGGTGGACGATCAGGTTGTCCTCGTCATCCTCGGCCGCCGGTTTCACGCAGAAGATGCACTCGTCGGCCGAGTCCTTCGACGCGTCCTTCACGTAGGCGAGGCGCCAGGGCGCCCAGATGCGTTCGGAGGCCACACGGCCGCATCCTAGCCAGGCGCCCACCGCCGAAATCGTGACTCCGCTTGCCCCTGGGCGAGGCGCCCGGCCTCGACGCGCCTGCCACGGCGCCAGGCGTGTCGGATCGCATGCGGATACCGCATACGAAGCGGCACACCCGGCGCGATGGATGCTCTCGGCGTGGGCCTCGTTGGGGTCGGGGGTCGACGTGCGCTAACGCGGCGGGAGCAGCAGCACCTCGGCCAGAACGGCCCGGTGGTCGCTGCCGGGCAGCTCGAGGACATCCGCGCCGGCCACAGCCGCGCGCTCGTCCACGAGGACGTGGTCGATGGTCACCTGCGGGGGGAAGAGGCGCCCGTTCGGCCAGGTGGGCTCGAGTCCCACGCCGGCCGCCTCGGCAGCATCGCGATAGCCCCGGCCGATGACGTCGCGCAGCGCGTCGTGATCGAGGGTGGCGTTGAAGTCCCCGGCCACGATCCGGACCGGGCCCTCGAGGGAAGCCGGCGGGATCGTTGCGAGGTTCGCCGCCCACTTGCTTGCCGGTGACGCGCCGGTGGGAGCAGGAGCGTGGACGGAGTAGACGATGACCTCGTGGGCCTCGGGCGTCCTTACCCGCACCGCGGGCTGCGAGCCGGCGATGGAGTCCGGGGCGTCGGAGACCTCCTCGAGAATCGGCCGGACGCTCCAGATCCCGCCGCCGGCGGAGCCAGACGTGGGTGCGAGCACGGAGTGGTGGAGCTCATGGTCGAGCCCGGCCCTCTCCAGCCGCGCGGCGAGTGGCGCGGTGAGCTCCTGGACGGCGAGGACATCCACGTCGTGCTCGCGAACCAGCTCGGTAAGCGCCTGGGCATCGCCCTCGCCGAGCTTCATGTTCGCGGTCATCACCCGAAGGGAGGCCTCGCCGCGTTCGCCGTCGCCCACGGCTCGCGGCAGGACCAGCCCGATGAGGAGCGCCGCGGCTACGGCCGTGAGGGCGCCGGGGCCGAACCGGCGCAGCGCCACAAGCGCGACGGCGGCCAAGGCGGCGAGGGCGGCGACGTAGGGGGTGAACGCGAGGAGGGGAACTAGCGGGTAGCCGGCCTCGAGCCCAAGCCAGCGCACGACGGCCCAGATGGCGAACCCGGTGGCGACCGCCCAGGCGAGGATGGGGGCGAGCCTGCAGGCCGCTGTCAACCGCCTACAGCCAGCCGCGGCGGCGGAAGTAGGCGACCATCGCGATCAGCAGCGTCGCCATCGCGCCGACCACGATGAAGAAGTCCTCGGGATCGCCCTCCCCGGGGACGCCGACGTTCATGCCCCAGATGCTCGCGATCAGGGTCAACGGCAGCACGATCACGCTGATCGCGGTGAGGAAGCGCAGGATGTCGTTGACCCGGTGCGAGATGACCGACTCGTTCGTGTCCTCGAGGGCCTCGACGACCTCCTTGTAGTTCTCGAGGATGTCCCAGATGCGCTCGTGGGCGTCGCCGATGTCGGCGAAGTAGACCTCCAGCTCGCCCTCGGTCGGGGCGAGGAAGGCCTGCTTGGAGTTCTCGAGGTCGCTGAGTACGGTGCGCTGCGGCCTCACCACCTTGCGGAAGTTGATGATCTCCTGCTTGACGTTGGAGATGTCGCGCACGATCTCCTCCGAGCGGCCCTCGAAGATCTCGTCCTCGACCGCATCCAGCTTGTTCCCGATCTTGCGCAGCATGGGAAAGCAGTAGTCGAAGGAGTCGTCGACGATCCTGTAGAGCAGGTAGCCGGAGCCCTTGGAGAAGTGCTGCTCGCGCAACTCCTCCTTCGAGCGGCAGCGCTCGAAGAGGTACTCCACGGGCTGAAGCGTCTGGTTGGGGATCGTCACCAGGTAGTCGCGGCCGACGAAGATGTCCAGCTCGCCGGCGTTCAGCCGCCCGACGGAGCGGTCGAAGACGGGAAAGTGCAGGACGATGAAGAGGTAGTCGTCGTACTCGTCGATCTTCGGGCGCTGGTTGCGCGACAGTACGTCCTCGAGGTCGAGCGGGTGGAAGTCGAAGTGCTGCTCGAGCCACCCCATCTCCAGCTGGGAGGGCCGCTCGATGTTGACCCAGCGCAGGCCCTCACCGTCGATCGTCTCGACGTTCGGAGTCCGCTCCCGCTGCGGCTCAGCCGGCGGGGTGAGCTGCGAGGAGCGGGCGCCCCGGCGCAGCCTCGGCTTCGGAAGGCTCGGCATCGGCTTGACTCGATTCGCTCGCTCGGGTTCCCATGGCATCTCCAAATCTACCCCCCGGCCCCCTTGTGGCGCGGGAAATCCCCTGCTAGGGTTCGCGGCACATAACCGCCACATCTAGAGGGGTGGAGGGACTGGCCCGTCGAAACCCCGGCAACCACTCGAAGCGAGAGCTTTGAGGAAGGTGCCAATTCCAGCAGGTGGATCGCCTGACAGATGTGAGTAAGTCCCGCAAGGACCTCTACTCGCACCGGGTGGAGGTTTTTTCGTAGATGAGCGAACGGGACATAAGGAGCTGAGGAACAGATGGCCGTAGAAGGGCTTCGGTGCAAGGAGTGCGGGACGCAGTACCCGCTGGACGCGCGGTACGTGTGCGAGGAGTGCTTCGGCCCCCTCGAGGTCGCCTACGACCACTCGGGACTCGACGCCGAGGAGGCGCGGCGCAAGATCCAGGCCGGGAGCTCCAGCATCTGGCGCTACGCGGACTTCCTGCCCTTCGAGGGCGGCCCCCCGGCCACGCGCACCACGCTCGAGCCCGGGCTGACCCCGCTGGTGCGGGCCGACCGCCTGGCCGCTCAGCTGGGGCTCGGCGAGCTCTGGATCAAGAACGACGCGGCAAACCCCACGCACTCCTTCAAGGACCGGGTGGTCGCCGTCGCCGTCGCCAAGGCGCGCGAGCTGGGGTTCCAGACGCTGGCCTGCGCCTCCACGGGCAACCTCGCGAACGCCGTCGCCGCGCACGCCGCCGCCGCCGGGCTCGACTCCTACGTCTTCGTCCCCCGCGACCTCGAGGAGCAGAAGCTGCTCGCAACGGGTGTCTACGGAACCCGGCTCGTGGGCGTCAACGGCAACTACGACGACGTCAACCGCCTGTGCACGCAGCTGTGCGAGGAGCGGCCCTGGGCCTTCGCGAACGTCAACCTGCGTCCCTACTACTCGGAGGGCTCGAAGACCGTCGCCTACGAGATCGCCGAGCAGCTGGGCTGGAGCCTGCCGGACCGCGTCGTGTGCCCGATCGCCTCCGGCTCGCTGTTCACGCGCATCGGCCGCGGCTTTGAGGAGTGGCTGGAGGTCGGGCTCCTCGAGGGCGAGCTTCCCAAGTTCACCGGCGCTCAGGCCACGGGCTGCGGGCCCGTCGCCGAGGCCTACGGCGAGGGCTGGGAGATCTGCAAGCCCACGCGACCGGACACGATCGCGAAGAGCCTTGCGATCGGCGACCCGGCCGACGGGCCGTACGCGCTGGAGCTGGCACGCCGCACGGGCGGTGAGGTCGAGGCCGTGGAGGACGACGAGATCCGCAGCGGGATCCGCCTGCTGGCGGAGACCACAGGGATCTTCACCGAGACGGCGGGCGGCGTGACCATCGCAACGCTCCGCAAGCTCGCGCAGGCGGGCCGCATCGATCCCACCGAGTGCGTCGTCGCGGTGATCACCGGCGAGGGGCTGAAGACGCTCGATGCCGTGCGCGAAGGGTTCGAGATCACGGAGATCGAGCCGACGCTCGAGTCCTTCGAGGCCCAGACCGCGCTCCCGGCGCCTGCCGCCGCCTAGGGCGCTGCATTACATTTCTGGCCGATGGCAATCACGGTCAAGATCCCGGCGCAGCTCCGCGGAGTCACCAACGGCGAGGGCGAGGTCCAGGTCGAGGGGGCAACCGTCGGCGAGGCCCTCGACGCCGCCTTCGACGAGCATGAGGACCTTCGGGCCCGGATCACCGAGGACGGCACCCTGCGCCGCTTCGTGAACGTCTACGTCTCCGGCGAGGACATCCGCTTCCAGGACGGCCTCGACACCGAGCTGTCCGACGGCGACGAGGTGACCATTCTCCCGGCGGTGGCCGGCGGTTGAGCTGGGACGGGGCACCGCCGCCCGTCGCGATTCTGTGCGGCGGACGGGGCACCCGCCTGCAGGAGCGCACGCACGCGATCCCGAAGGCCCTGGTGGAGATCGGCGGTCGCCCGATCCTCTGGCACGTGATGCGGATCTACGCCGCGCAGGGGCTGCGGCGCTTCATCCTGCTGACGGGCTATTTGGGCGAGATGATCGAGGCTTTCGTCGGCTCCGCGGAGTGGCCCGAGGACGTCGAGGTGCAATGCGTGGACACCGGCCTCGAGACCCCCACGGGCGGGCGGGTGGCCCTGGCAGCCGAGCACCTGCGCCCGGAGCCGTTTTGCTTGACCTATGCCGATGGGGTTGCGGACATCGACCTCGACGCCCTGCTCGCGTCGCATCGCCGCCAGGGCCGGATCGCGACCATGACCGTCGTCCGGCCCTACAGTCAGTGGGGAGTCGCGGTCATCGACGGGTCCGAGCGCGTCACCGGCTTCGAGGAGAAGCCCAGGCTCGACTACTGGATCAACGGCGGCTTTTTGTGCCTCCAGCCGCAGTTCCTCGACTATGTGGAGGAGGCCAGCGTGCTCGAGCAGGAGCCCCTCCGGCGCGTCGCCGCGGAAGGTGAGTTGAACGCGTACCGCCACACGGGCTTTTGGGACTGCATGGATACCTACAAGGACGCCGTCATCCTCAACGACCTGTGGGAGAGCGGCTCCCCGCCGTGGGCGGTCTGGGAACGCGAGCCGGTCGGGGGCCCCAATGGCGGCTGAGGTCGCCCTGGTCACCGGCGCCCGGGGCTTCGCCGGTGCCTGGCTCGCGAAGAAGCTGCTCGAGGAGGGCCGCAAGGTCGTCTCGCTGGACAAGGGGAGGAGGGAGCGGGCGGTATCGACGCTCCGCCTTCTCGGGATCGAGGACCGGGTGGAGGACATCTCGGGAGACCTGAACGACGGCGAGCTGATCGAGCGGTTGCTGCGCGAGCACCGGGTCGACTCGGTCTTCCACCTCGCCGCGGAGACGATCGTGGGCACGGTTCAGGCTTCGCCCGTTCGCGGGTTCGAGACCAACGTGCGCGGCACGTGGACCCTGCTCGATGCCTGCCGGCGCACCGGTGTCGAGCGGGTGGTCGTCGCCTCCTCGGACAAGGCCTATGGAGCGCACGACGAGCTTCCCTACCGCGAGGACTACGCGCTCCAGGCGACGGCGCCCTACGAGGCCTCCAAGGCCGCGGCGGACATCATCTCGCGCAGCTACTGGCATTCCTACGGCCTCCCGGTCGCGGTCACCCGCTTCGCGAACATCTACGGGGGCGGTGACCTCAACTTCTCGCGCCTCATCCCCGAGCTCGCGTGCGCGGTCGCGGACGGCCGGGCGCCGGTGCTGCGCTCCGACGGCTCGCCGGAGCGCGACCTCCTCTACGTGGAGGACGCGTCCTCGGCCTACCTGGCGATCGCCTCCAACCTCGCCCGCGACGACGTTCGCGGCGAGGCGTTCAACGCCGGCGGCGGCAAGCCGCACTCGGTGCGGGAGATCGTGGAGACCATGACGCGGCTGTCCGGCCGCGAGATCGAGCCCGAGGTGCAGGGCGAGGGCAATCCCGAGGGCGAGATCGACCGCCAGTGGGTGGACTCCACGAAGCTACGCGAGCGCTGCGGGTGGACCCCGGCGGTGGACCTGGAGGAGGGACTCGAGCGAACGCTCGAGTGGTACCGCGAGCATCCGGAGGCTCGCCCGGCGGCTCCCAACGCCTAGCCGCCAACTGCGACGCGGTCGTGCCCGGGCGATCTAGTCTGGGTGGATGGCACGCCGGGTCCTGACCATCGCGCTCGCGATCTTGAGCGCACACGCCGCGCCGGCGGCGGCCGAGACGATCGAGTCGGGACGCCTGGCGGCTGATGTCGAAGGCGAACCGTGGGGGATGACGTTCTCCCAGCCGGGGGAAGGAGCGTTCCTCGAGGAACTGGCGGCGACCGGCTCGGGCCCGTCGGGAACGCTCGGTTTCAGCACGGAGCTGGGCTGGTTTCACGCGACCTCGGCCACATCCCTCGAGCACGATGGTGCGGCGCTCATCGGCACCCTCGCTACGACGGACCCGCTCGGTCGCACCATCGAAGTGCGGGTCGAGCCCGACTCGAAGGGGGTGATCCGGGTTGCGGCGGAGGTGAAGGGCCCCCTGACGGCCGACGTCGAGGCGACCGGCATCGGGTTCGCCGCCGGCGACGGCGATCGTTACCTCGGCTTCGGCGAGCGATCGAACGCCGTGGACCAGCGCGGGGGAGAGGTACAGAACTACGTCTCCGATGGGCCGTACCAGAGCGAGGAGTACCCGTTCCTGAACACCTTCGTGCCGCCCTGGGGACTGCGGGCGCGTGAGGACTCCACCTACTTCCCGATGCCGTGGCTGCTCTCAAGCGCCGGCTGGGGCGTCCTGGTCGAGAACGCCGAGGAGAGCACTTTCCGGCTCGGCAGCGACACCGCGTCGGCGTGGAGCCTCGAGGCCAACGCCCCGCGGCTCGCGTTCCGCGTCTTTGCAGGCCCCGACCCTGCCGACGTCCTGCGACGGCTCACCAGGCACACCGGCCGCCAGCCGCGGGCGCGCGCGCCGTGGTTCTTCGGGCCCTGGTACCAGCCGCATGACGGAGGGGACGAGCACGCCCAGGCCGCGGCGCTGCGCGAGGGCGACGTCCCGGGCTCCGTCGCCAACACGTACACCCACTACCTGCCCTGTGGTGACCAGCAGGGAGCCGAGGCCGCACAGGTGGAGCGCGCCGCCGGGTTCCACGCCGCCGGGTACGCCGTGACCACGTACTTCAACCCGATGGTGTGTGCGGACTACTCGCCGGTGTACGAGCAGGCGGAGGCGGCCGGGCTCCTGACTGAGAACGCTGCCGGCGACCCCTACAACTACCGCTACTCGGCCAACACCGACGACCTCTTCCTCGTCGGACAGTTCGACTTCGCCAACCCGGAGGCGCGCGAGTTCTACGGCGGCCTCCTCGACGAGGCCGTGGGGCACGGCTACGACGGGTGGATGGAGGACTTCGGGGAGTACACGCCGCCGGACTCGCGCTCGCACGGCGACACCACCGGCGCGACCATGCACAACCGCTACCCGGTGCTCTACCACCGGGCGAGCTGGGAGTACGCGAAGGGGCAGGAGCGGCCGATCGCCGGCTTCATCCGTTCCGGCTGGACAGGCGTGCACCGCTACGCGCAGCTCGTCTGGGGTGGCGACCCGACCACGAGCTTCGGCTTCGACGGCCTGCGCTCCGCGGTTACCCAGGCGCTGTCGATCGGCACGTCGGGCATCTCGCGCTGGGGCTCGGACATCGGCGGGTTCTTCGCCCTGGGCTTCAACAAGCTGAGCCCCGAGCTGCTCACCCGCTGGATCGAGCTGGGCGCGGTCTCCGGCGTGATGCGCACCGAGGCAAACGGCGTCGGGCTGCCCCCTCGCGACAGGCCGCAGATCACCGACCCCGACGTGCTGCCCACGTGGCGGCGCTACGCGAAGCTGCGCACCCAGCTCTACCCGTACCTGCGAGCGGCCGATCGTGCCTACCGGCGAACCGGCATGCCGCTGATGCGACATCTGGCGCTCACCCACCCGGATGACCCCGAGGCGGTCTCCCGCGAGGACGAGTTCATGGTGGGGCCGGATCTGCTGGCCGCGCCCGTGCTCGAGGGAGGCGCTACCGAGCGGACCGCGTACCTCCCCGCGGGCAAGTGGATCGACCTGTGGCGAGCGGTGTCCTACCGGGAGGCAGGCGGCAGGCTGCGCCTGCGCGGCGCCGAGCTCATCGGCGGCGGGGCCGAGACCACCGTGCCCGCGCCGCTGGAGGAGATCCCTCTCTTCGCCAAGGCCGGGACCCTCCTCCCGCTGCTCCCGCCCGACGTCGACACGCTGGCCCCGTACGGGGACGAGCCCGGCCTCGTGCACCTGGGCGATGCCCGTCGCCGGCGGGAGGTCCTCGCGTTCCCGCGCGGGCGCTCGTCCGCCCGCGGCGCCGGTCGCACGCGCCTGCGCTCGACCGAGGGGGACGGCCTCTGGCGCCTTCGCCTGGACGGCAACGCCGGCACCCGCTACCGGATCCAGGCATCGATGGCGAGCCTTCGCGACCCGTTCGAGGTCTGCGAGGTCAGCCTGGACGGCGAGGCGCTCGACGCGGTCGCCTGGAGTTACGGCGCCGCGACGCGGGCGCTGCGGGTGCGGGCCAAGGCGCGGGGCGTGACCACGCGCCTCACCGCCCGCGCCTGCTGAAGCACGCCCGGCAGGATTCGAACCTGCGGCCTCATCCTCCGGAGGGATGCGCTCTATCCAGCTGAGCTACGGGCGCTCGCGGGCCAGCTTAGCCCCCCGCCGGCAAGCGTCCTGGGCCGCCCCCCCCCCGCGGGGGCAGG
>JBPCKC010000096.1:0-63391 GCA_051004675.1 Solirubrobacterales bacterium | reverse complement strand
TGACGCGGAAATCAAGCCCACAGTCAGCACGACAGCGCGGTCGCCGCAGCTGGGGTTCCCACCCCTCGTCCCCGGCGTGCGAGAGCCCCGGCGGTGGTGGGGGCTCTCGCGTCGGTCGGGTGTCAGGGCTACGGCGTCAGGACGCCATGCTGCGCCTCACCGGCGGCGCACCGCTGTCCGGCGACGTCGTCGTGCTGCCCCCTGAGGAGCGGTCCGGCGAGGTGCCGACGGAGGGCTCGGACGTGGTCTGTCGGGAACCCACGCGTGGGTACTCCCACAGCAGCCGCGTGACCCTTCGCCCGCTGATGAACGTGCATCCGCGCGCCTGCGCTCCCCGGATCATGTCGATGGCGAGCCGGTCCCACGCGGCGGACTCGGCGTCGTCGCCGTTGATCAGCGCGAGGTTGCTCTCCGAGAGCGCCCTGTCGATCAGCGCGGCGGCCTTGCTGCAGTAATCGTCGAGGGCGCGATCGCCGGTGGACTGCGCCTTCAGCGCATGAGAGCTCGCCGGCACGACAGCGACCGCGACGGCGGTTGCGAGCGTGGCGAGCAGGGTGCGGGTCTTTCTTGTGGACACTGGTATCTCCTTGGTTTGGGTACGTGTGTCCCAAGATGCTCGGCCCTCGAGGGCGTTTCGGGAAGGGACCCCAGGGGTGAACCTGACCCCCCCCTTCAGCGGTTGGGCGCGACCGATCGATACTTCGCGGCGCCCTTGGACGCCGCGTGAGGTCCCCTAGCCCTTCCGCGCGCCCGCTCGGCTGGCAACCGACTTCCCGGCCTTCTTGGCCGCTTCGCCGGCGGACTTCGCCGCGGATGCCGCGCTCGAGGCAGCGCTCCCAGCGGCCTGCTTCGCCTGGTCGAGGGCGCTCGCCGCCTCGTTTCGCTGCCGGCTGGCGCTGGCCTTCTTGCCGCGGGACCGGGCCTTCGCCTTCACCTGATTGCGCTTTCGGGTTGCGGCGCCCTTCTTGGCCGCCGCCTGACGGTCTGCCTTGGTACGAGCCATCGTTTCCTCCTGGTTGTCTCGGTTGAACCGCCAGAGGTACCCGAAGAACGGCGTCGCTACTCCACCCCCTCGACCGCGAAGGTCAGGTCTCCACGTGGAGCGCCCTGATCATCACCTCGTCCAGCATGCGGTGAGCTCTACCGGGCCGGGTACTCGTCCTTGCGCCAGGCGCGAGGCTCCGCGGCCTGGGGCTTCGGGGTGCGGTCGAGCAGGAGGCTGTGGTACGGGGCGACGAACGGGTCGGGCGCCATCACCGTGTAGGTGTGGTAGACGGTCCCGTTCTCACGCGCGAACGCGATCCAGCCGGGGCCCTCGCGCAGGCCGTCCTCGAGCTTCACGCCGACCTGGCCCGACCACTCCTCGAGCCAGTCCGGCGGGTCGTCGATCATCTCCTTCACCTCGGGGATCTGCTGTGCCTGTTCCTCGGTCATCGCGAGGCCGAAGTCGAAGGGGAAGTCCGTCTCGTAGGTCGAGACGTAGGGGAACTGCCAGCCCATCCGCTCCTTGTAGGCGACCAGCCGGTCGATCGGCGCCCGCGAGAAGCAGATCAGCGTCACGTCGCGGTGGTTGAGATGCACGAGCGTGCCGTCGAGTCCGTCGCCCACGTTGGTGCAGCCGGGGCAGGCACCGACTTCATAGTCAGGGCCGAACATGATGTTGTAGGCGAGGAGCTGCGAGCGGCCGTCGAAGAGCTCGGCCAGGGTCTTCTTGCCGTCCTCGGTGTCGAACTCGTAGGGCTTCTCCACGGCTACCCACGGCAGCTCCAGCCGCTTTTGCTTGATCTCCGCGTTTCGCTCCGCCTGCGCGGCCTCGAGCTTCGCCAGCTCGTCGCGGGCCGCTTGCCATTCCTCGCGCGTGCCCGTCGTGTGATCAGGCATCTCCTCGCCCTCCCCTCTCGCCGCTCAACCGTCTTTCATCATCGGGCCGTGGTCCATCCCCGCCGGCTCGGGGCCCATTGCACCGTGGTCCACCCTGTCCGACTCGTGGTCCATTCCCGCCGCCGCAGCGCCGGGCATCGTCAATCCCGGCACGGAGCCCGGAACGAAGGCGACCGCAAGCCCGAGGACGGCGAGCAGGACGGCGATGCCCCGGTTCGCAAACCGCTTCGACGGAAACAGCTTCTCGGCGGCGATCAGGGCGGCGATGAAAACCATCCACGCGACGCTCATCACCCCGAGTGCGAACAGGGCCGCCATCAGTGCCCAGCAGCAGCCGACGCACCAGGCGCCGTGCTCGAGCCCGAGCACGGTTGCGCCCCCGACGCCGTCGCGCCAGCGCTCGGTCAGGAAATCGAGCGGGCTGCGGCAGCGGCTGAGACAGGCATCCTTGAGCGGCGTGAGCTGATACACGGCGGCGGCGAGGACCACCCCGCCGGCCAGATAGGGCCCGCCCCGGTCCCATGAGAAGGCCTCGATCTCAAGGCCTTGCAGGAGGTGGAAGAACCCGAAGGCCGCGATCCCGAAGAGGGTCCAGGTGACGAGGTAGCCGGCGACGAAGGCCGCGATCGCCGCGGCGGGCTCACCGAGCCCTCGGCGGGCATAGCGGCTGCGCTGGACCAGCGCGTAGGTGCGGACCATCGGCGAGATCGACGGGAACATCATCGCGGCCATCATCACGACCCAGGCGCCGACGTAAAAGGAGAGCGAGCCGAGGTCGCTGCCCGGCCCCAGGTCCATGCCCTGCATCGTCCCGTCGGTCAGCGCCCAGGCGCCGGCGGCGAGTGCCAGCAGGGCCGCGACGAGCCCGAGCTGCAGCCCGTCGAGACCCGGCGCACGATGGTCGCGGGTGTCGGCGGCGGCCTCCAATGCATTTCGAGCCTATCCCGACTAGGGTTGCCCCACAAGTTCGCACTAAGGAGGAAGCCTGATGACGGACACCTGGTCGCTCGAGGGAGCGTGGTTCAAGAACTGCAACTGCGATCCCGGATGTCCATGTGATTTCAACCAGGCTCCGACCCACGGCCAGTGCGAGGGCATGACCGGTATGCGCATCGACAGCGGCCACTTCGGCGACGTGACCCTGGATGGGCTCAAGTTCGTCAGCGCCGTCTGGTGGCCCGGCCGCATCGATGAGGGCGACGGCCACATCGCGCCGATCATCGACGAGGCGGCCGACGAGGATCAGCGAAACGCCCTGTTGACGATCATGAGCGGCCAGGCCGGCGGGACGCTGTTCGAGATCTTCGCCGCGGTCTGCCCGCACGTTCGCGAGCCGATCTTCGCCCCGATCGATTTCGAGTTCGACATCGAAAACCGCAGCGGACGCCTCAAGGCGGGCGACGTGATCGAGACCGAGGTCGAGACCCTGCGCGGGATCGACCCGCCGGATCCCTACCGGATCCTGGTCAAGATCCCGGGCGGCTTCGAGTACACCGGCGAGAACAACGACGCCGAGACGGCACTCGCGACCTCGCTTCGGGTCCGCGGCGGCGAGGAGCTCGACTTCGAGCACACGGACAGCCACAGCTCCATGGCCTTCGTCAAGCACGAGGGCCAGGTGCCGGCAGCCGCCTAGCCGAAGCGCAGCAGCGAGCTCACTCGCCGGGCTGGCGCGCCATCGCGCAGCCCTTGCCTCGCGCGACCATGTAGCGGTTCGCCAGGAAGGCGAACGGAAACGCGATCACGAAGCCGCCGGCGACGCTCGCCCACAGGAGCGGATCGCCGATGCCCGCATCGAGCGCACCCGGCACGAGCGCGACGAAGCCGTTGTCGATCGCCTCCATGATCGTGATCGAGACGGTGTCGGCGGTCACCGCGGTCCAGATCACCGCCCCGAACGCAAGGCCTCCCTTCCTGAGCGGAATCGATGTCAGGGCGAAGCCGAAGAGGTAGGCGAGGCCCACCGCAAGCCCGATCGAGGCCACGGCGCTCCACCCCAGCGCGGTGGCAATCGCCATGCCCGTGACCTCACCGAGCGCACAGCCCGTGAGGCAGTGAAGGGTGGCGCTGAAGGCGAGCCGGTCGAGCCCGCGATCCTCGCGTGGCTCACCGTGCTCCGAGGGAACGGCGACCTGCTCCATGTTCTTAGCCTACGGCGGCTGCGCTCGAGCGGTCGCCGGGCGGGCAGCCCCCGCGGCTACGAGACGCCGAAGAGATCCGAGAGCTTCCCCCGGCTGCGGGTCATCGGAGCCGGCGACCCAAGGCGTACAGTTCATCAGGTGAGGCGGCTGCAGGGACACAGGCGGCGCATCGTGATAGGGCTGGCGTTCGCCCTCGCTCTGACGGCCGGGGTCGCAGCGGCGGCGCTCGCTCCACCGGTCTCTCAAAAGGCCAAGCTGAAGGCGTCGAACGGGGGCGCCGAGGACCTGCTCGGGACTGCCGTGGCGATCTCGGGCAAGACGATGGTCGCGGCCGCCCCCGGCCACGGGAAAGGGATGGTCTACGTCTTCCGGCGGGCGGCCAACGGCTGAGCGAACGCGACGCAGACCGCGAAGCTGAAGGCATCGGATGCCGCCGACAACACGGCCTTCGGCGCCTCCGTGGCGATCTCCGGGGACAGCATCGTTGTCGGCGCCCCCTTCGCCGGCACCAGCGGCGCGGCGTACGTCTACGAGCGACCGACGGGCGGATGGCAGAACGCGACGGAGAACGCCAAGCTGACGCCCGCTGCGGCAAACACGTTCGACTTCGGCCGGCTCCGTCGCGGTCTCCGGCGACTCCGCGCTGGTCGGGGCTGAGCTGAGCACCATCAACGGACACGGGGAGCAGGGAGCCGCGTTCGCGTTCGTCAGGCCGCCCGCAGGCTGGGTCAACGCGAACGAGACCGCGAGGCTGTTCGATGCGACCGGCGCGGCGAGCGATTACTTCGGCCGCTCGGTCGCCATCTCCGGCGATACGGCCGCGATCGGCGCGCCGGGCCGGAACGTCGCCGGGAACACACCGAACCGGGGCATGGTCTACGTCTTCGTGGCCCCGTCGGGCCCGAATACCTGGATCAACGACGACACCGCGAGCGCGACCCTGGTCGCCTCCGAGGGCGCGGAAGGCGACTTCCTCGGGTTCTCCGTCGCGATCTCCGGGCCCACGATCGTGGCGGGTGCGATGCAGGACGACGTGGGCTTGAACAACGTGCAGGGCTCGGCGTACGTCTTCGAGCGACCTGGTGCGGGCTGGCCTGATTCCAGCGGGATCGAGAGCACGAAGCTGCTCGCCTCCGACGGCGGCGCCTTTGACCGACTCGGATTCTCGACTGCCATCCACGGCGACGCCATCGTGCTCGGCAGCTCGGGCCACGACGTCGACGGCAAACAAGACCAGGGCGCCGCGTACCTGTACGTGAAGCCGGTGGCGGGCTGGCAGAGTGCCGTGCCGCGGACGGAGTCGCAAGAGCTGCTCGCGTCCGACGGTCGCGCCGGTGACCGCTTCGGGATATCCGTCGCGGTGTCGGCCAACGCGGCCGCGGCCGGCGCCTCCGACGACAAGATCGACGGCAACCTCTCGCAGGGCTCCGCCTACGTCTTCGACTCGCGGTAGGCGGCTCAGTCGGTGGTGATCGTGTGCCGCTTGTCGCCGAGCAGGTAGAGCTCACTCCCGGCGGTCGGGGTGAGCGACCCGAAACGGCTTCCGTAGCGCTCCTTGAGGAGGGCCTTCACCTGTTCGAAGCGATCGAACCCCTCCCAGAAGGCAACCTCGCGCCAAAGTTCACGCCCGCCCAGGAGGATGACCGTGACGTGATCGCCGTCCTCACCCGCGTCAGGCAGAAAGTCCCACGTGAAATCGAGTCGTTCGCCCTCTTGCTCGGGTAACTCCTCGGCCTTCGACGGTTGAGAAGCGTGAGCTCGGGCGAAAAACGCCTCGCGCTCGTCGAGATCCGGGAGGTCGGCGATCGCCGCCGGATGACCTCGTGCCGCCCATTCGCGCACTTCGTCGAAGGTCGGGTAGCTGACGATGTAGAGCATCACCTCGCACTTGCCGCAGGTGATGTCGAAGAGCTCGTCGTAGGGCTCCATCCAATCGCCGGCCTTCGCCTGCGCCTCGCAGTGCCGACAGGTCACATCCCCGTCTCGATCGAACGCGTAGTACGCGACGTGCTCTGCCACCTCGGCTCCCTTCCTCGTTCAACTGTGAAGTCGGGTCCGGCCCCTCGGATCTGACGTCCGTGACGCGAGGGCTTCGCCCCATGAGCACCCGTTCGAGTCTCACGACATCGGGCGCTCGCCCGGCGTCAGACCGGGGAAGCGGTGTCCGACCTCCTTGACATGGACCACGCTCACCCCCACCTCATGAGCCCGCCAGAGGCGTCGTCCTTCATCGAGAGGGCCGCCTGGACTTCGGCCAAGACGACTGAGGACGTCGCGCCACATCAGTACGTCGTCAAGGGCTGGGATCGCGACGACATCACGGTGGAGGAGTTCTGGGCCTTCGCAGAACTGGTGAAGGCCAGGGGCCAAGAGGAGATCTGGACCCCACCCGCCGAGTGGGTCCGCCGTTGGGGAGGCAAGCCCATGACCAACCGTTACCTGTACCTCGGCGAGTACGCCTACTGGTTCACGTGGCCCCGGAACTCGGACCCGATGCTCAACCGAGAGCATCGGTCGGTGCAGAGCGCGACGCCGACCCGTAAGGCCGCTGAGCCAAGCCGGAAACGGCGGCCGTGAGCAATCTCGGGGATCGAATGGAAGACCAGATGCACGACGCGGTCGATCCGCGCTACTTCAGGATCCGCGGCGATCGCGCCGCCGGCGTCTACCGCGAGTCCGAGGGCCGCACGTGGCTCTACAAGGACGGGCGCTGGATCGCGATCGTGCCGTCTGAGCAGGACTACAACTCGTTCATGCCGATCACCCGCGACGAGGCTCGCAAGCGGCTACCCGCCCGCGCTTTCACCGACCACCTCCCTCGCCGCGCCGAACAGGGGTAAAGCCACTGGAATGGGCCCGGACGCTCAGGCCGTTGCTTCGGCCGGTGAGATCGCCAGGCCCGGCCGCACGAGATCACGGACGTCGGTGCTCACGAGCGTGGACCCACCACGCCCCGCCGCCGCGACGTATGCGGCGTCGTAGACCGTGATGTCGTGTTGCGCCGCGGCCGCCGAAGCCTCCGCGAGCAACTCGGCATCGGCCAGGACGAGCGGAGCGGCTGCAGCCAGGACGAGTTCGACCAGCCGCCTCGCCTTCGCCGCGGACCTCCACCGGACTGCGGCGACGTTGGCGACCTCATAGAGCGTGAGATCGAGCGCCGTAAGCGGTGTACCGCCCCCGATCAGGGCGCGAGCGTCCTCGTGGAAGCGATCGTCGCGGTCGCGCGCCGCGAGCCAGACGCCGGCGTCGAGCAGAAAGCCGCTCACCGGGAGCGACGCGCCGCGCGCACCGCCGTGGTGGCGTCGCCGCCCTCGCGTCCGGGGCGCGCGAGCAGCGCCCGAACGCGCGCCGTGCGGACCCCTTGGGCCGAGTCCAGCTCCCGCTCGATCAGCTCACGCAGGAACCCGCTGCGGGTCGCCCCAAGTTCTCCCGCACGGGCATCAAGCTCCTCGAGGACATCGTCCGGAAGGGAGATCAGCACCTTGGCCACGGTCATAGTATATCCGTTATATCCCGCGTTGCCCGACCTGCTACGGGCCACCTCTGCACCGTGCGCGGCGGCGAGGCGCCCGACCATGCGCGCGTACGGGGGCTCACCCTGCAGGCGCCAGGGCCTGGATGCCGTGGTGGGCTGCCCCGTCCGCCAGACGCTGGTCGTACGTGAGAATCGCGGCCAGCTGGATCGACTGCGAGAGGTCGAGAGCGGTGGCCAGGTGGATCGCGTCAAGCGCTGCGACCGACGGCGGAGCGACCGCCTCGGCCGCTGCCATCAGCGAATCGGTGAGTGGGATAAGCGCCACCGCCGAGAGCAGCTGCTCCGCGTCGGCGAGCACGTCGTGGCGCAGTGCCAGCCGGCGCAGCTCGAGGCCCAGGATCCGGCTCGAGACGTGCTGGTCGTACCCGGCGAGAGCGTCCAGAACGGCGCGCGAGTCCGGCTCGCCCAGTAGTACCCGGCCCAGCGCGCTCGTGTCGATGTAGAGCGCGCCCGAGCTCAACCCCTGCCGCGGCTCTCTTCGAGGAACTCGTCGGTGGTCCCGGCGGCGCCCACGCGCTTGCTCAACCGGGCGGCCACTTGCTCAAGCCGGCTCGTCGGCACACTCGCCCCTCGCAGCGCCGCGAGGCTCAGATACGGCTCCACTTGCACCCCTGACGGGACGAGGATCGCGACCTCGCGGCCGCGCTCGGTCACCCGCAGGCTCTCGCCATCCTTCACCCGCGCGAGATACTTGCTGAGGTTCTGCCGTAACTCCCGAACACCGACGACCATCATTGTGCGTCATAATGTAGCACTTGAGTCGTCGGACCCCAGGCGGACGTCGGTGGGCCCGTCGTCGGAGAGCTCGATGACGATGGCGATTTTCGGCTCGTGCCAGATGAAGGTGAGCTCGCCGGGCTCCGGGTCGTATGCCACCCGATCCGGCTGCGCGTACCCCTCCTCACAGAGAAGGGTCCGGAAACGGTGCTCGGCGTCGAGCGGAGTGGCATGGCCCGACGGTTTCAGCATCCCTGAAGCCTTGCGAACGGCCGAATACGGATGGTTCTCGCATTGAGCCAACTCCCCGCCGAGGGTGTGCCGAAAGTCGCGCGTGGCGGCGGGTGTAGGGCGGAAGTCGCCCGTTCCTGGGGATCTCTGGCTGAGCGGTTCCGCTAGTTGACTCGCGGTCCCAGCCCCCGCGCCTGGCAGTCCTCGCACGGCAGGAGGTAACGGAACCAGGGCGCATGCCTGCCCGCCTGGCTCGGGACGGCCCACTCGGTAAGGGGTCGGCGCACCGCCCCGACGCGGCAGTAGCGGCACGGGACCGTGGCGCAGGCGCAGCTCAGCTCCCTGGTGTCCAGATCGATGCCGCCACCGGGCATCACGTTCACCCGGCCGCGCATGCCGCCGCAAACCGCGCACCTGCGTAGGTTGCGGTAGCAGCGGGAAGGCACGACCCGAAGCTGGCGATCACGTCCATGGTGCCGCTCGCGCCCTCCGGTGGCTGCTGCTCGAGCAGCCCGGTCGGGGCCAGCATCAGAAACGACACCTCGCCCGCCTCGACATCAACCTGGCACGCCTCCCGGCGCAGCACGCGGCGAACCCGCTCCGCCTCTTCCGGCAGCGTGCAATAGACCTGAAGGCGCGCTCCCAAGAGCGCGGCACCCTCCACATTCCCGTGGGCGGCCGCGCCCGCGGCATCCTCGGTCTTGAAGTCGGCGGTAACCCGCGCGTGCGTACCGTCCCCGTCCTGCTTGAAGTGCATCAGGCAGTCGCCTGGCGCCCCGAGCACCCAGTAATAGCTGGCCATTTCCATCTGGACCTCCATCGGTCCCGGCGGTAGCACCGCTCCTTCACCCAGGGGTGTCGGTCGGTTGCTGCGGCGTCACTGGGCCGGATCCCTCAGCCGCTCTTGATGGGATACGTGGAGGATAGTCGCCGCGGGCGGGAGCTATCTGACGGCGGGCACCGCATTCGCGATCTCCGCCGAACGCAGGCTCGGATAGACCTCGATGAAGTCCTCGGCGTAGGCCGCCCGGCAGTCGCCGGGGAGCAGCCGAACCAGCGCCCGCTCGGCCGGCTTCGGGCCGAGGGGCCCGGCCTGGCCGTAGATGAACCCGGCCGGCCGTCCGACCTCGAAGCGCACCGCCTGAACCCGCGCTGAGCGCACCGGCTCGGAGCTGCGAACCCTGGCGGTGAGCGTGCAGGACTCGCGGTCGAATCCGGCCTCACCCAGCACGATCCGGGGCGCGCCGGGCGCCGGTTCGGACGCTCCCGCGCGCGCCACCGCACCGCGAAGCGCCAGGCCGCCGACGCCCGCCCTCATCCGCGCCGCGCGGCCAGGCGTGCGCTCGACCCAGCCCACCACGACTGCGGTGGCGCCTGGCAGGATCGCCAGCCGGGGCTGCTTGGTGCGAGGTGCCTGCAGTCCGGCGATTCGCTCACCCGTGGCATCGACCAGGCGCCCCGTGAGGCCGACGTCCAGCGCAGCGCGGGCCCGGCTTTCGTTTCGAACCCGGGTCACGTAGAGGACACCGCCGTTCACGGTGCCGATCCGCGTGTCGAGGACCTCGAGCGGAGGGCCAGGGGCCGCGGGCGGTGGGGGATCCTCGCCGTCGAGGATCGCTCCGACGACCCCGACCGCCACAGCGCCGACCATTGCCGCGACGAACAGGTACCAGACCCCGGCGAGCGCCAATCCCAAAGCGTTGAGAACCCGTTCCCTTCGACGCGGAGGTCGTGGCAAACCGCCGGACGACTCCGGCTCGGCGGCCTCCTCGCGCCCTAGAAGATCATCCACCGCTCCGCGGCTCAGCCCCAGCTCGTGCCCGGCGCAGTGGCGCGCAAGGTCGTCCGCGTCGCGGACGACCACGATGTCGGCGCCGTAGGCATCGGCGAGCCGCCGGACGGTCGACTCGTAGCCGCTGCCGAGCGCGGGGGCGGGAAGGAAGAGCGCCGCGGGGCGCGCGTACTGGGCGCGGAACCCCGACCGGTGGACCTCGACGCGCCCCCACGCCTCGATCAGGCCGGCGCACGCGTCCGCGGGCTCAGTCCGGGTCAGATCTGAGAGAACCTCCTGGAATGCGTCCTCGCGGAGGTGCAGCCCGTAGAGGCCGCATCCGCAGTCGGGCATCGGAAGCTCGTTCGGACCATGGTGAGCCTCGTGGCACTCGGCGCTCGTGGTGGCGCCTGCGGGCCGCCACGGAACGTGCTTGTAGCGGCCGGTGAGCGTGGGCTCTCCAGCGTGAATCGCCAGCGACCAGGTGCGAACGCCGTGGATCGTGCCGGCTATTAGTGGAGGCTCGGCTGGCGCTCCCATCGCCACCGCGCTCAGTCCTCTTCCGGCGGTCCTACCGGAGCGGGCTCCCGATCGGGGGTCCGATCCGGCAGCGGCTCGGCAGGCTCCTCGGAGGGGATCGGACCCGGCATCGGCTCGGGCGCCTCAATCGGCTCGACGATGATGGTTCGGGAGGGACCAGGAAGACTCATCCGGGCTGAAGTCGGAGGATCCGCGGTCCTCCTGACACGTGCGCGCGAAGGGCTCCGACCGGCTAGACACGCGTGATACAAACTCCATTTCGCGTCCCGCCTTGGCCGACCCGAGATGGGGGCTTGTCAGGAACGTGGCGCGCGTCCCGACTCCCGACCATCAGGCACTACCTACGTGGCGAAATTCCGACCAAGAAATGACGACGAGCTCTCACGGCTCAGCGACGAGAAACTCCTCGCGTCCATCGCGCTCGCATACAAGGCGGGGCATCCCGAGCATGCCCAGCGCGCGCTCGCGATCCTCACCTTCCGCTACTACGACAGCGTCATCGTGCCGCGGGTCGCGATCAAGGTGCCCAGGGCCGACGTCGAGGATGTCGCCAAGGAGGTCGTCGTGAGCGCGATCCGCTCCAGCCTCGACGGCCGCTCGATCGGCGAGTTCCGGACCTGGCTCAAGCGGATCATCTCGCGGCGGATCGCCGACTATCACCGCAAGCCGGGGGTCGAGACGACCGAGCTCCCGGACGAGCACCTCGACGACGAGCGGATCTGGGGCGAGGTCCCGAGCGAGGAGGCCGAGACCGGCGCCGTCGAGGTCCAGGAGCTCATCGACGTCGCCCTCGATGAGCTCAGCGAACGGCACCGGCGCGTGGTCCGCCTCTTCGTCTTCGAGGACCTCGACGGCAAGGGCACCGCCGAGACGGTGAACGGTGAGTTCCCCGACGAGGATCCGCCGATGAGCGTCGACAACGTCGCCCAGATCGTGAGGCGATTCCGCGAGCGCGTGCGCGAGCTCCTGAACGAGGCCGACGAGCCCGCGCCCGGCGATCGCGGCAACGGACGGCCCCGCGACGCCTACCCCGACGACGAGGACCCCGATAATCCCTGAGTAGGCCTGAAGGCCAACCGCCATGAGCGACGTCGAACGACTTCTAAGCGAATACATCACTGAACACCGCGCCGCCGGCCAGGCCGACCCGGTCGCCTACCTTGACCAGCTCGAGGGGATCGATCGCGAGGAGCTCGCGGTGCTACTCGACGGCTACCTGCAGCAGGCCCCCGGGCGCGAGTGGGACGCCGAGGCCTACCAGGGCTCGAGCGCCGAGCGGCTGACCGAGTCGCTGGCCAAGTCGCTCTCCGGCCAAGCCGGCCTGTGGCCGGTGCTGCTGCCGCGCCTGCGCGAGCGGGCGCAGATAAAGCGCGCCGAGCTGGTGGAGAAACTCGCCGCCGGCCTCGGCGTCGGCGAGAGCACCGAGAAGGTCGCCGGCTACTACCACGAGATGGAGCAGGGCACGCTCGAGGCCGAGGGGGTCTCGGGCCGCGTGCTCGATGCCCTCGCCGGGATCGTCGGCGCCAGCGCGGAGAGCCTCAGGAGGGCCGGGCAGAACCTGGCCGGTGGCACCGTGATGGCCGAGCGGGCAGATCCGGCATTCACCCGAGTCGTCAAGGGCGCAATCGAGGGCGACGAGCCCGCGGCGACCGCCGCTCCGAGCGCGGGCCGCACCGCGGAACCGGCGGACTGGGACGAGGTCGACCAGCTCTTCCGCGGCGGCTGAGCGCCTCGGTCAGCCAGGAGCACTCCGCCCCGACCCCTCACCCATGACCAATCAGCTTCGAGACCCGATCATGCTCTTCCGCTTCGCCCTCAAGGAACAGGACTGGCCCCTGGCCGGCCTGCTCGCGGGGCCGCTCGGGAGAGACATGAGCCTTCGCCCAACCCTCGAGCGCGAGCTGCACGGCGCCCACAGCTCGGGCGCGCCCCGATCGCTCGGCGCCCTGCGCGCGCTCGGCGCCCTGGTGCGCCTGCTCGGGCACGGCCAGGGACGCGACTAGGGCGGAGGCAGTGGCGGCGATCGACAGGGAGCCGATCGAAGAGCGGGCCGAGCGCGTCCTGGCCGCCCTCCCCGCGTACCTGTGGGCCGAGAACAAGCCGCCGATCCCGATCGACGACATCGCCGACTCCTACTTCGGCCTCCACGTCTGCGAACGCTCGCCGCAGGAGATGCGCGAGGCACCGGGGGCGCCCGAGCTGGGCCCCGGCGACACCCTCTCCGGCCTGCTCCTCCCCAGCCTCGGGGAGATCTGGGTGAACGCCGACGAGGCCGAGAAGTGGCCGCCCCGCCGCCGCTTCACGATCGCCCACGAGATCGGCCACCACGTCATGCACCGCGGCCAGCAGCCGCTGTTCTGTCGCAAGAAGGTGGTGCAAGAAGAGGAGGCGACTCCCGACGACGCCCCCGACATCGAGGAGGAGGCATCGATCTTCGCCGCCTCCTTACTCATGCCCCGCGAGCTGATGAAGACCTACTGGGAGCGCTGCGGCAAGCGCCACGACGCGATGTGCAAGATCTTCAAGGCGTCTGGAGCTGCGATGGGGAAGCGGCTGCACACGGCGCTGTGAGGCATGTTGCCCATGACGGACATCGACCCGCGACTCCGGCGCCCTGGCGCCCCGTAACATTTCGGACATGACCCGGCGATCGCCGACCCTGCTCGAGCCCGGCCACGAAGTGGAGTGGACGCGGCTCAACGCCGAGAAGCGAGAGCTCCTCCACCGCGCCGCCGACGCACCGGTCTCCGAGCTGTTGCGACGCGGTCAGGCGCTATCGGCTCAGGCCATGCGGCTCCGCCGAGCGGTTGAGCGGGCCGATGAGCGCTCCCGATCCTGAGCTGGACGTCGTCGTCGGGGCACTGGTCGCCGCTAAGGCCGACTTCGTGGTCGTCGGTGGCTTCGCGGTCATCGCGAACCGGTTCGTGCGGGCTACCGAGGACATCGACCTGCTCGTCCCCGACGATCCAGCAAACGACCGGCACCTGATTGCAGCGCTCCGCGCCCTGGATGGTGTTCGCCAGCGCGACCAGCAGCCGCTGGCCGACTCGCACATTCTCGCGGTCGACCACCTTCGTGCGGTCACCCGCGCGGGCTTGATCGACGTCTTCCGCGGCGGAGCGCCGCCGCTCGACTTCGCAACCGTCGCTGAGCGCGCTATCGAGGCCGACTACGGCGCCGCGACTTTCCGTGTCGCGGGCCTCCGCAGCATCGTCGGCTTCAAGCGGCTCGCCGATCGTCCGCAGGACCGGCTCGACCTGGAGCGCCTGCAGGAGATCCACGGGGAGCTGCCAATCGACCCGATCCCCGGCCTCGACGACATCTGAGCTGACGCCGCCGTACGCGGCCCCCTCGCCGGTGACGGTAGGAGACGACCAGCAAGCGCCTCAGCCGATTGCTTCGGGCGAGAGCTGAAATCCTTCCCGCGCGGCGGCGTCGCGCAGACGCTCGTCAAAGCAGACGAAGCCGGCGGGCCGAAGGGGATCTCGCCGCCATGCCATCGCGGCCGCTAGCTGGAAGGCGTCGGCTGCGCGCAGGGGGTGGACCGCGAGCAACCGTTCAGCGGTGGTGCGAACGGCGGCGGAGGGCTGTAGCTCGACCCAGGCGGTCGCGAGCCGGTCGAGCAGTTTCAAAGACTCGCGGGCGCCATCGGCGTCCACCTCCCCGACCCGCTCACGCCGGCGGATCGCCGAGACGGCCTCGACCCTGGTGCCCCACCAGACCGAGAGCTCTTCGTCCAGCTCGACCCGTTCGCTCAGTTCACGCGACCAGGCCTCCTCCATCAGCAGCGGCACGACCGCTGAGGCGTCCCAGAAAGGCACTGCTCAGCGGCCCTCCCGCCGCTCCTCGAGCAGCGCCTCGAGCAGCGAGCCTTCCCCGACTGCCCGAGGCCTTGGCGCGTTCAGAAAATCGTCGAAGTTCCCGGTTCCGAGCTTGACGACCCCGGCCCGCTCCAGCTCCGCCAGGTGCTCATCCTCGACCGCGCTCGCGGGCGCGATCCGCGCGATCGGGTGCCCCCGGTCGGTGACCACGATCACCTCGCCGGCGCGCACCTTCGCCAGGTGTTCGCTGAGTCGTGCCTTGAGCTCGGCTATTCCCACCGTCATATCCTTACTGACTATACCAGTATGACTAGTCTGACTATGTGCAGGCCGGAGCCGACGCCGGGGAGCTGCAGGCGGCTGGCTCTTCACCACCCAGGGCTTCTACTGGCGGCTGCTCGCCGCGCTCTAACGCCTACGCCGGCGCTGAAACGTCCAGGCTGACTTGGCGATCGGGCGCTGCCAGCGCGGACTGAGCGGCGGCAGTGAGGGCGACCGAGTCCAGGCCGTGACTCGTTGCGGCTCGCTCGAGCAGACTCAGGTGCTCTCGCGGCGCGAGGAGCTCCACGTTGGCAGGACGCCCAGCGGCCAGGGCGATGGTGCAGTAGTCCGGATCGATCACTTCGCTCGAGTCCCAGCGATCCGCATCGATCAGGTCGATCGAGAGAGCGTCGGCCTGGCTGTCATAGAGAGCGCGCATCACATTCTCCTCTCGTGCACGGTAACGACCAGGCTCGAGGAGTCAAGCGCCAGCACAACCCGTAGCCGCCGGCCACGTGCCTGGCCGATCACGCGGAGTCGACCTTCAGGATCGCGGTCGCTCTCGAAGGGTTCGCCGTGGGGCGTCAGGACTTCCCGGCTGCACGCGACTCCAAGGGCGTGAGCGAGATCAACGAAAGCCTGGCGACGGCCTTCGACCGCGTGGCGGACTTCCAGGCCGTTCAGGCCGGCGCAAGCTGTGACGAGCTCGCGGAGGCGGTCAGCCTGCTGCAGGAGTCGGTCGGGATCACCGAGGACGAGCGGATACTCCTCCGCGAGCGCCTCGACGAGATCCGTGGCACGAAGCCGGCAAAGGGCTCGGTACTCCTCGGCCTGATCCTCGGCCTCATGGCCGCCGAGGAGACCTGAACCATGTGGCTCTTCACCACCCAGGGCTTCTACAGCGTCGTCGCCCACCGCAACGACGCGGCGAAGGTGATCGTCCGGGCCCGGGCCCGCGAGGACCTCGAAGCGCTGAAGAACCAGATCCCCTCGCTTCGGATCTTCGAGGACGCCGAAGCGGACTACCGCTACCGCGCGGTCGTCGACCACGAGAAGTGGGTCGCCGCGGTCGCGATCCTCGCCGCCGGCATCGACTACCCGAACTTCAAGAGCGCGGTGGCCGAGCGCCAGGGGATCGATCGCGAGCGCGTCTACATGCGGGTTTGGGCGGAGATGCTCGGAATCCAGGAGGGCGCGGAGTGAGCGCTCGCACGCTCACCTACTACGGCTTCGAGGAGGCCGGGCCTCTGAGCGATCTTCGGGCCACCCGGGGGGCGCGCTTCTACCTCGCCAGCGACGACCGGCGGGCGTTGGACGGGCTCGACCATGGTTAGCGCGGCGCTCCGGCTCCTGAGCGTGCTCGCCTACGGGCTCGCCGGGCTAGCCATGTTCCTCTGGTTTTGCGTCTTCGTCTATTTGGTCCTTTGCGTGATCGTGGCGCCGCCGGAGGCGTGATAGTCTTTACCTATTGTCTGAGAAGTAAAGAACGCTTAAGACACGGGAAAAACGCATGCCTGACCCGCCCCAGCCCCTCACACCCGGCCAGAAAGCCGCGAAGACGCGGAAGCGCCGGGCGGCGGCACGGAAGGCAGCCGCAACGCGCAAGCGGCGGGCCACGGGCCAGAAGGCCGCTGCGACCCGCCGCCGGAACGGCGAGAGCGCGCTAGCCACCACCCGCATCTCCACTAAGCACCAGGTGACGATCCCGGTAAAGGCATTCAACGGTGCCGCTCTTGAAGCGGGCGACACCTTGCATGCCGAGGCACGCGGCGCGGGACGCATCGTTCTTACCCGGGTCACCGAGCTCGTTGACCGCTATTCCGGTGCCCTTGACACCGGCGGGGCGCTCCGCGATCAGGTCGAAACGCTGCGCGACGAGTGGCGATAGCCCTCGACTCGAATGTCGTCATCGGTTTCCTCGATCGGGGAGACGCCCTCCACGAAGCCTCGGATGTCAGGGTTCGCCAGCTCCTGGACGGCGGCGAGAATCTCGTCGCGTCGACCATCACGTACGCCGAGGTCCTTACCGGCGCAAGGCTCGGCCATCACGACGAGGACGTGGTTCGCGGGTTCTTTCGGGAGCTAATCAGTGAGGTGATGCCGATCGAGCTCGAAGCGGCTGAGCGGGCCGCTGAGCTCCGCGGCGATACGCCGGCGCTGAAGATGCCGGACGCCCTGATCCTCGCAGGCGCAGACGTCCACCCGGACGTCGAGCGGATCGTGTGCGCTGACGAGCTCGCCGCACGTGTGGGCGGGATGCTCCTGAACTGCGATGTGGAGCGACTGACAGACGGGGCCTAACGAACGTGCGGGTTTCCCGCCGAAAGACGGTCCCTGCCTGGGAGGACCTGTACGCGTTGCTTTCGGAAGCCTTCGGCGCTGAACGCCTCGATCAGATCGTGGCAGCCATCACCCGACGCGCAGAAGAGCTAGCCGCCAAGCGGGTCGAGGAAGTCGTTGAGGGTGCCCTCAAGGTTCTGCGCGAAGAATACGAGGCCCGCCTGGCGGCGCTAAAGCCGATATTCGGTGCCCCTCGAAACGCGAGTCGCCGACGTGCTATCGCGCTGGGACTCGGACGAGCTAACGCCGCACTCCTGGTTAGCGCGAAGGGCGGAAGTCGCACGCATGAGTCGTGCGTCGCAGCGGCAGACGTATACCCGGCAGGATTTGAACCTGCGACCTCCGGGTTATGAGCCCGGCGATGTCTGCCTGGGGCCGGTAAGACCGACCATGGCGACCCCAAAGAACCACGGGATGTAGAGGTAGAACCAATGGTCGACCCCGAGCTGGCTCGCGATTAGCACCGCCGCCGCGAGCCCAGCGACGTGCGTGGGCGACCGCCGGCGCGGCACGAAGGCCAGCAGCAGTGCCAGTCCGACCGCCCCGAATCGCACCACGGTCTGCAGCCACTCCAGACTCGCCTCTTGCCCCCAGATGCTGAAAGGGCTCTCCCTGTTCAGCTGCTTCTCCAGCGTTCGGTCGTAGAAGGCGGACAGGCCGGGGTCGAGAATCGTCGGCAGCATCACGACGACGCACGTGGTGAGGAAGGCAACCGTGAAGAGCAGCACGCCTCCCAATCCGAACCCCTCCCCATCCCGCCGGAACCGCTCCACCAACCCCCGCTCCCCCACCGCAAACAGCGGCGCCAGCACCACCGGCGCGAACTTCGCGATGCTCGCCAGCCCGAGCAGCGCCCCCTTTCCCGCCGGCGAGGCGAACGCCACGAACGCCCATACGATGAGTGCCGCCACCAGCGAGTCGTTCGAGTTCGACTGCAACGCGTAGGTCGTGTACGGGTAGGCGCACCAGGCGAAGACAAGGATCACCCCGAGGCCGTTGCCCTCGCGGCGTGCCGTGGTGCGCTGCTCCTCGGAGGCGTCCGGCGGCGCGCGGCCGAGGTGCCTGCCGAGGAAGAAGAGCCCGACGATCGTCGCGAGGTCGAAGAAGATGGCGGCGCCGTGGGCCGCGGGGAGCTCGTCCCACTCGCCGTCCCACGGCATCGCGAGCTCGAACGGGACGTAGGCGTAGTAGTTGACCGGGCCGTAGGTGTCGCCGAAGGCGTTGTCCTCGGCGAAGTTCGCGCCCTCCTCGGCGTAGATGGGGTCGCCATGGGTCGTCTTGTCGGCTCCGATCACGCCGGCGTAGCCGACATCGATCACGCCCGAGTCGGCGATGTTGAGCGCGACTCGGAAGCCGATCAAAAACATCGTTGTGATCGCGAGCCAGGTGAGCGGGGCCGACGGGTTGAGGCCGCCGCGCTGGCCCTTGAAGCCGATCCACAGCATGCGGCAGAGCAGGTAGATGAGCGGGGGGTAGACGAGCGGCACCGAGATGCCGATGTCGCCGCGGTCGAAGAAGAGCTGGCTGATCCCGAACGAGAGCAACACCAGCAGGTCGAGGTGCACCATCCGCCTCCAGCGGCGAAAGTCAAAGAGGCCGAAGAAGAAGAGCAGCGCCAGGGGGATCCAGACGTAGGGCGCGTTCAGGAGGTGGCCGAACTGGCTCTCGTAGCCGCGGGCCATCTGCCAGGCGACCTGGTAGCCGGTCCACGACTCGCGGATCGTGCGGGAGGGGTCGTCGACCAGGACCTGGACGACCTCCTCGTCGCCGTCGTAGTAGCCGATCTGCCAGGTCGTGGGCGGCTTGGCCTCCGCGTAGGAGCGAAGGCGGCCACGCTCGGCGGAGGTGGTGATGACCTTCGGGTCGGTGTCGGCGAGCTCGATCGCCTCGCGGGGGGACATCCGGTAGTCGGCAGGACGCTCCGGCAGCGAACCGCCTACGACCGGGTCGGGGGCGGACCCGGGCTGCGAGCCGATCGTTCCTTCGTCCTGGGCGAGGGTGGCGGCCGGCGCGGCGACTGCGAGCCCCCAGCTCACGAAGGCCACGCATAGGCAGATGCGGCGAATCAAGCGGCCGAGTCTATGTCGGCCCTCCTCCTGCCCGGTGGGCTTCACCGATGCACACCGGACAAGTCGGGTCGGCCTCGGCCCGGTGGTCACCCTCGAGATGCGCTGACTACTCCGATCCCCGATCTTTCAGGAGATCCAGATAGCGGTCGTACGCAAACACCCTGTTGCGGCGACCTCCGGTGATCTCTCGTAGGAGTCCCGCGGCTTCGAAGTCCCGGACGATGTTGTTGGCGGTGGCGAACGAGACCTGCAAGCGCTCCTTGACCAGTTTCACGTTTACGAGCGGCCGGTCGAACAGGAGGTCATGCAGTCGCATGCCGTTCAATCCGCCTTGGCTCTGAATCAGCGCGCCGTCCACCGTGCGTAGAGCGAGAATCGTTCGCGCGGTCTCGGTCGCCTCGGTGGCGGTTTCCGCGACGCCGGCGAGGAAAAATCGCATCCAGCCCTCCCAATCGCCGCGAACGCGAATCGCCATGAGGCGGTCGTAGTACTCGGCGCGGTTGCGCTTCAGGTAGTGACTCAGGTAGAGCAAAGGCCGGTGCAAAACCCCTCGATGCACGAGCTGGAAGGTGATCAGGAGGCGCCCGACGCGGCCATTCCCGTCGCTGAACGGATGGACGGTTTCAAACTGGGCGTGGGTCAGGCCAACGTGCACGAGCAGCGGCAGGTCGCGCTCGTCGTGGAGGAAGCGTTCGAGGTCGTCCAGCGCCGCGTTCATCTCAGGGACCGGCGGCGGCACGAAGGTCGCACGCTCGATTGGCGCGTTGTCCGGCCCGATCCAGTTCTGATCCCGTCGGAACTCGCCCGGCCGTCGGTGGGCTCCCCGGCCACTGCGAAGGAGCTCGGCGTGGATCTCGCGGATGAGTCGCTTGGACAGCGGCAGCGTGGCCAGCCTGTCGATGCCGTAGTTCATCGCACGGACGTAGTTGACGACCTCCTCGACGTCGTCGGGAAGGCCGGGAGTCGCGGGCTCCAGCTCGGCTACGAGAAGGTCCTCGAGCGTGCTTTGAGTGCCCTCGATCTGTGATGAGAGCACCGCCTCACGTCTGACATACATGGCCACGAACAGGTCGGGATTCGGGATTGTCTGGATCACGCCATCGAGCCGACCGAGAGCCTGGTCCGCATCCGAAAGGGCGGCGAGCATGGCCTCGTCGATTGCGAGCGGTGGATCCGGTGGAAGCGGCGCTGGGATGAAGGCCCGATACGAGCCTTCAGGCCGAAGCGTCCCGGCGCGGGCCGGAGCGCCCTCCTCATCCTTGTTGAAGCCACCTGTCACCTGAGGCCTGGACATGGAGCCATATTATGGCGAAGGGGGCGGCTGCATAATAAGCCTGGTCGGCCAGAGGCCTTGTTTTAATCGGGGTTCGGTGGCTCGTCCCGTGCTGGTGAGGGCGACCAGGAGTAGCCCGGCAAACCACGGCAGATACGGGTAGAACCAGTAGTCGATCCCGAGCCGGCTCGCGCTAGCGGGCGCCCCGGAAGGGACCGCTGACCTCGTACACGACGCCGACCGTGAAGGCCCGCTGCGAAGCGAGGTACATCCGATCGCCGCGGGGGTTGAAGCAGACGCCCGCAACCTCGCTCACGGCCTCGCTCGAGGAGTCGCCGTGCTGGGGGCCCGTGAGCTTGAGGAAGCGTGCGACTCTCCGCTTCGGGGCCGGCGTGATGATGGCGATGTCGAACGGGTCGTCGCCGCCGTTGTCCTCGCAGACGAAGAGGTCGCCCGAGCGCGAGACCGTGATGTTGTCGACGTCGGTCAGAGGTGGCCGCCTGAGCAGAGCCGGGTCATAGATCGTCCGAATGCGCCGCTGGCGCACGTTGTAGGACCAGATCTTGGAGTCGCTCGTGGTCGCCAGGTAGACGTGGTCGGAGTCGAACCAGATCCCCTCGCCTCGGCGGAACTGCGTGGCGCCCTGGACCTGCTGGCGGGTGGGAACGGTCGCGGCGGATGGGTCTGGAACCCGCCGCCACTCGACGCCCCCGTTCCGGTGCACCTTCGCGATCTCGAGGCGCCCGCTGCGGAGGTCGCCCACGCGTTCAGGGGTGAAGCGGTAAAGGCCGCCCTCGCCGTCATCCTCGGAGAGGTAGACATGCCCGCGGCGCGGGTCGACGCACACGGCCTCGTGGGAGAAGACGCCAAGCGCGGGCCGGGCCTTCGCCTGATCAACGCCGCGCGGGTCGCACTCCCACACCTGCCCCGTGTCGGTTTCCTCGCAGGAGAGCCAGGTGCCCCAGGGTGTCGCTCCGCCCGCGCAGTTGGAGCTTGTATCGCTGAGGATGCGGTAGGCGTCCTCAATGGTGCCGTCCGGGCCGAAGCGGATCGCGCTGGCTCCGCCGTCACCCGCATTTCCGATCGGCGGGTCGAGTGGCAGGTCAACCGGGGTCGGCAGCTCCGAGTTCGAGACCAGGATCCACCCGCCGTTGCGGCGGCGGAAGGTCGAGGCGCCGTCGGAGAAGATGTGCCAGTCGTAGCTCGTCCCCTCCACGGGGGTGCCGCCGCGAGCGACGATGCGCGAGCTGAAGCCGTCCGGAAGGCGCAGCCCGTTGGCGTCGGCGGGACCGAGGCGCCCGTAGGGGCTGAGCCCCCTGCGCGCCGGTCGGGCTACCGCCTCGCTCCAGAATGCCGGGCCGAAGGCAAGCGCTCCGGCCGCGACCAGCCCGGTGCGCATGAACTCGCGCCGGCTACCTCCCTCGCCGGGGCCGGATGCTCGACGGTGGCTCATCGCCCCCGTCGCTCGTAGCCGGGCCACTGCTTCGCCTGCTCGAGCAGCTCGCGTCGCGCCTCCTCGGGAGTGACCAGGCCCTCCTGTCGCCATCGCTGCTCGTCGAGACCGGAGGCGTTGGGGCCCGGCGGGGGCGGCGTCGAGCCCTCGCCGTGGACGTACTGCCACAGGATCTGGTCGAGGACGCCCTGCGGGGTTCGGTCCGTGAAGTCCAGGGGCAGGCGGCTCGACTGCTTCGCGTTCGGAGAGGCGGCAGTGTTGCGCTCCAAGAGGTCAACCTCGGGGATGATCGCCTCGTAGGGCTCGGCGTTGTCGCTGAGGTCCGAGTCGAAGGCGTCGTACATAGGCACCGCGGTGGCGTCGAAGAGGTTGAGGGGCTTCATGCCGATCACCCGCTCCAGGGTGCGGATGAACGAGAGGAAGTCATAGCGGGTGTGGACCACGGCCCCGCGCCGCGCGTAGGGGCTGATCGCGAACGCCGGGATCCTGTGAGCATCGACGTGGTCGGCCCCGTCCTGGGAATCGTCCTCGATCACCAGGATCAGCGACTTTTCCCAGATCGGCGAGTTCGAGATCTCTTCGACGACCTCGCCCAGCGCGAGGTCGTTCTCGGCGATCATCGCCCGCGGCGTGCGCCGGCCGGGCGTCGTCCCCGCGGTGTGGTCGTTGGGCAGGGTGATGTAGTTGAAGGTGGGGACGGAGTCCGACACCAGCTGCTGCTGGAAGCGCTGCGAGAAGCACTGGAAGCGGCTCTCGGTCGTCAACGGGTCCGCGCCCGCGGGCCGGCTCGAGTCGAAGACCTCCTGCTGGGTGATCACGTTCGTTCCCCCCGACGACGCGTCGTTGGAGAAGCAGGGAGAGGGCGGCGGGAGCTGCGGGCCGGGGTTGAGGGGACCGAGGTCGGACTTCGCGAACTTCGCCGCCACCTGCGCGTTTTCGGCAGGGGTCCGGTCGAGATCGTTGAGCGGCACCGTGCCCGCGACCGCCTCTCCGTAGTTGAACCACGAGATGCCCTCCTCCTCCGCCTGGTCGAAGAGGAACAGCTGCGACGGCCAGGTGACGGCGTAGACGCCGAAGTCGTAGGGGCGTTTTCGGTTGCCGTAGTTCTGGTGCCAGTTCTTGACCACGTAGTCGGAGACGGCCGCCGCCGATGTCCAGAAGTGCCCGTCGATCGAGGCCTCGGAGTTCGCGTAAACGTGATCGAGCAGCGGGAACCGCTCGGCGAGCGCGTGGGCGTTGGGCGTCACGCCCTCCATGCCGGCGCAGCTCGGCGGTGGATCGTTGCCGCAGAAGAGGGTCAGCTTCGGATCTCCGTCGCCGCGGGGGTCGTCGCCGAGAATCTGGTCGTAGGTGCGGTTCTCACGGACGATGTAGAAGACGTGCTCGATCGGTCCGCCCGGGTAGATCGGGTTGCCCTCCGGCCGCTTCTGGCGGTTCACCGGCAGGATCTGCTTCGAAGCGCGCGGGGTCAGGCGCCGCAGCCGGCGCTCGCCGGGGAAGCGCGTGATGCCGGACATCCCGAACACGTGCGATGGCAGGTACTCGAACCGGTAGCTGGCCGGCGCACCTCCCGTCGCCGAGCCGGGATCAGGCGGGATCTCCTGCCCGGGCTCGGGATCGTTCGGGCCCACGCCAAGCCCCTTGGCGGTGAGCCAAACCAGCTTGCGGCGCTTTGCCGGCTGCGGGGTCGCCATCGCCGCAACCGGATATGACGCGACCGGCACGCGGCCGAGGAGCTGGAACTTTTCGCCACGTTTCACGGCGGGCTGCTCGGCCACCGCCTCCTCGGCCTTCTCCTCGGCCTCCTCTCCGAGCAGCTCGGCCCGTTCCTCGGCCTCGGACTCGGCCAGCTCCACCCCCTCTCGCGCCTCGTGCTGGAGGACCCGCTCCGCGACAGCCGCCGCCCGCGTGCCGCGGGCCCGGCCGCAGCGAGGCCGGCTGGAGAGCGAGAAGATCGCGACCGCGTCCTCCCCCGAGTCGGAGGAGAGGAGCCGGCAGCCGTCCACGGTGACGCTGAGGTGGGTCGGCGCCGTGCCGATGCCCTGGGGCCGCTCCACCGAGAGCATGCGCTCGACCTGGAGCGACTCGGTGTTGATGACCGCGATCAGGTCCTGATGGGTCACGGCAACGTAGGCACGCGGCTTCCTCGGGTCGACGGCGATCCCCTCCGGATGGGACAGATGAGGCCCGACGGTGATCTCCTCCAGCTCCGAGGCGCCGGCGAGGTCGATCACGGACACCGTCCCGTCCGCCTCGTTCGAGATCAGGCCCCGCTGCCCGTCCGCGGTGATCGCCGCGCCGTACGGATAGCGACCGGTGGCGACGTACTCCACCTCGCGGGTTTGGGTGTCGATGACCGCGGCCGAGTCGGCGAGGTTGAGCGCGGCCAGCAACGTGGTCCCATCCGGGGAGATCGCGAGATCGCGCGGCCACGACAGCGGCTCGGTGTTGATGGGCGGGAAGTTCTGCGGCGGCGGCGTTCCCGGTGGGGGAGGAACCTCGATCACCCCGTCGCGCGTGGCCTCGCCGGTGCGCTTGTCGTAGTCGAAGACATGGACCACGTCGCCCTCCTGGCCGGGGACGTCGTCGGGGACCTGGTAGCCGTCATGCTGCGACTCCGGCGTGCCGGAGACGTAAGCGGTCGTGCCGTCGGCGGCCATCGCGATCCCCCCGCTGACGCCGGGCATGAGGATCTTCTGGACCACCTCCCCCACCGGTTGCCGGCGCCGACAGCGCCGAGGGCTGTCCGCCTTGCCGCAGCTTGACCGGACGCGGATGATGCGGATGTCGTTCTTGCCGCGGCCAGCCGAGAGTGACCACGCGAAGCGGCCGTTCGCCGTCAGCGCGCCTCCCGCCGGCAGGTTGCCGAGCCGGGTCAGCTCGCCGACCGGGTTGAGCTTGCGGCCGCTCGGTTGGATGCCCGTGTCGGGGCCGATTCGTCCCTCCTCGTGCGACAGGGACGCCAGCACGATGCCGCTGCCAACGACTCCGAGCACGATCGTGACAAGGAAGACATATCGTCTCAAGGGGTCCACCCTAGGCCACTCCAGCCCGGGCCGCGTGGATAAGTTGTTGCCGAGAGCGGCGTGCCCGGCGCGAGGCGGCACCTGCTCGACACATCGGTGCCGATCGACGTCTTGCGCGGTCGTCGAGGAGTACGCGCTTGCCTGGCATGCTCGAAATCCGGCGCCGGCTCGCGTACCCTGAGCGCATGCCGCGCCACCACATGCGCCCCCTCTTCGACCGCGTCGTGATCAAGGAGCTGGAGCCCGACCGGATGCGCAGCTCGGGCCTGGTGGTACCGGCGGGCACCCAGGAGAGCCCGCCCCAGCACGGGATCGTGCTGTCGGTGGGAAAGGGTCTCGACTGGTGGGAATCGGTCGGCGTGAAGATGCCGGTCCGCCCCGGCGACCACGTCGTCTTCCCGGCCTCGGCCGGCGCCTGGGTCGAGGTCGACGAGGAGCGCCTGCTGGTCTGCCGGGTGGGCGAGCTGCTGGGCGTGCTCGACGAGGTCGGGGAGCCGGGCTCCGAGGACGGGCCGCCCCGCGGCGACGCGGTGCGCGAGGACTGAGCCGCTTCAGCGACGGAGGCTTGGCGATCCGCGCGCCCTACGCGCGCGGATCCCGTCCATGCTCGGGAACGTGAGCCAGGGCCACGATCTGATGCTAACATCATACATCATGATGCAGAAGCGGACCACGATCACTGCGCCGCGTGACGTCCTCGCGACCCTCGAAGCGGAGGCGGAGCGTCTCGAGACCTCGCTCAATGCTGTCCTGGTGGCGGCCGTGACCGAGAAGGCGGCCGCCATCCGACGGTCGCGAAAGCCGCGGCTCGGCGTGGCACGGTCAACCGACGGGAGGTCCGCGCGGGAGCTGGCTTCGGAACCCGTAGCAGAGGACTTCCGCTGAGCGCTGCACCTCCCCGTTGGCCCTGATCCTCGACACCGGCCCGCTCTTCGCCGGCCTGGACGGCGGCGATCCCGATCATGAGGCGTGCGCCACCCTGATCGCGTCTGCCGAGGAGGATCTTCTCGTGCCGATGCTCGTCCTGGCGGAGCTCGACTACTTCTGCCGCAGGCAACTCACGCCGGAGGCCTGGCTCGTTTTCCTCGACGACCTGCTCGCGGGCGTGTACACGGTTGTGGCCCCCTCCCCGATCGACCTCCAGCGCTGCCGTGAGCTGGAGGCCGAGTACACCGACCTCGACCTCGGGATCGTTGACGCATCAATCATCGCGCTCGCCGAGCGCCTGGACGAGCCCAAGGTGGCAACCCTCGACCACCGTCACTTCTCCGTTGTGCGCCCGGCCCACCGCCCAGCGCTTCACCTGCTTCCCGGCAGATAGGCCGCCCGGCTAACGTGGTCTGATGCCCGGTCCTGCCCAGACGAACGGAGGTGCGCCGCCGAGCTTCGAAGCGCACGAGGCCCTGCTTCACGGCCACCGGATGATCTACCGCACCTGCGGGTCCGGGCCCCCGGTGGTGCTGATCCACGGGATGGTGAACTCCTCGCGCCACTGGGAGCGCGTCGCCCTGGCGCTGGCCGACCGCTACACCGTGATCGCGCCCGACCTGCTGGGCCACGGCGACACCGCGGCGGTGCGCGGCGACTACTCGCTGGGCGCACACGCGGCGTCGATCCGCGACCTGATGACGTCGATCGGGATCGAGCGCGCCTCGATCGTCGGCCACTCCCTGGGCGGGGGCGTCGCGATGGTGTTCTTCTACCAATTCCCCCAGCGCACCCAGCGGCTGGCGCTGATCTCAAGCGGCGGCCTGGGCCAGGAGGTCTCGCCGATGCTCCGCGCCGCAGCGCTGCCGGGCGCCGGCGCCGTGGTCTGGGCCGCCGCGCACCCGCGCGTGATCGCGGCGCTCGACGGGATCGGCGCCGGGATGCGCGAGCGGGGCCGGCGCAACGGCGTCTACGTGGAGGCGGTTGCGCGGGCGATGGCGCCACTGGCCGAGCCGGGTGCGCGCAAGGCGTTCCTGGAGACGCTGCGGGCGGTGATCGACGCCCGCGGCCAGCACGTGAGCGCGCGCGATCGCCTGCACCTGGTCGCCGACTTCCCGATGCTGATCGCCTGGGGCGAGCGCGACCGGACGATCCCGATCGAGCACGGGCGCGAGGCGCACGCGGCGATCCCGGGCTCGCGCTTCGAGACGCTGCCGGACGCCGCGCACTTCCCGCACATCGAGGACCCGGCGGGAGTCGCCAGGATCCTGGGCGAGTGGCTCGACGAGACCGAGCCGGCCGAGATCCCCGACTCCGAGTGGGGCGAGCTGGTGCGCCGCGGGGCGGTCGGCGCTCCTACCGGCCGCGACGCGCTCCGCGGCGCACCGAGCCGGCCGCGCGCTTAGCGGACCCCGGCAGCGGGCAGCAGCGGGCCCATGTTCCTGTTCTTCTCGAACAACCTGGGCTGCGTCGGCTCGCTGCTGCTGTCGGCCGCGGTGACGGTGGTGCTGCTGGTGGTGACGGGCGTGGTCAGCTTCGACTGAGGCCGCGCCTTACCGCACGCGCGAGCGCTCGCCGAGCGAGAAGGTCCACAGCTTGTTGCCGAGGAAGTTGGCGGGCATCGCGACCGCGACCGCGATCGCCTGACCGGGCAGCTCGGAGAGCCCGGCGACGTCCACGAGCAGGTAGAGGACCCCGAGGTTGATCCCGAGCCCGAGGACGCTGACGGCGAAAAAGCGCCACGCCTGCTCGCCCGCCCGGCCGCCGGCGGCGTCGAAGGTCCAGTGCCGGTTCCAGAGGAAGTTGTTGGTGACCGCGACCGCGAACGCCCCGATCGCGCCGGCGATGTGGTGTGCGCCCAGCCCCTCCACCAGCGCCGCGAAGACGGCCAGGTTGACCGCGTAGCCGGACGCGCCGACGGCGCCGAACTTGAACAGCTCGACCCAGTTGGCAAGCTCGTTGGTGCCGAGGCGGATCCTTCTGAGCAGGCCCCACGTCCAGTGGGCGGCGCTCGCCCACGTGCCGCGCTCGGGCGAGCCCGCCGCGACGGTCTCCGCCGTATCGCTCACCCGGTCAGGATGACACGAGCGCGCCGAACTGCTCGAGGACGAGATCGGCCGTGTCGGCGATCCGCCACTGCTCGCGGGCGGCGATCGCCGTGCCCTGCGTGCCCACGGTGAGGAGCGGCACCAGCGAGTCCTCCGCCAGCAGGGCGCCGTGGCTGCCCCCGCCGACGTGGGTCATCCCACCCCAGTCAACCGTCTCGTAGCCGGGCGCGAGTGAGACCAGCACGTCGCCCGCGTGGGCGCAGGTGAGCGCCGACCACAGGCGCGCGAGGGCGTCCGGGTGGGTGGCGCTTCGCACGGAGCCCTCGGAGCGCTCGAGGCCCAAAACGGCGAGCTCGCCATCGAGCTCCCAGGCGCCGCCATGGAGGTCCGCGTCGCCGGAGCCTGGCCGAAACCGAAGCTCGCCTACACCCGCGACGGCGCCGGCGCCCGACTCGACCACCGCCTCAACCCCGTCCAGGCCGGGGGTCCCAACGCCGGCGCGCTCCAGGGGCCGGCCGTCCGGACCCGCCAGCCAGCAGAGCACGTCGGCCTCGGCGCTGCGGGCGATGCGCTCGCGCACGTCGGCGTGCGCGCGCAGGCGCCGCTTCCCCTCGGCCAGCACGTACACGGCCCCGGCTCGCGCCGTGGGGCTGACCGCCAGCTCGGCGGCGTCTGGGTTGAGGTCGTTGGGCTGGAGCACCCGCCACTCGGCGCCCAGGAGCCCGGCCAGGTCGTAGCCGGCGGCGACCTCGCTCTGGGCGTGGTCGGCGGTGAGGATCACCGCGTGCGAGTCGCAGAAGGCGTCGATCCCGCCGGCCTCGTCCACGACCTCGCCGAACGCCGCATCGGCCAGGGCGATCGAGGAGGGCTGGCCCCCCGGGCCCTCCTTGTGCGAGTAGTAGTCGTTGTCGGGGAGGCTGAAGAGGAGGAAGTCATAGGCGTCGTCGCGCAGGAGCTCGCGGCCTACGCAGCCGGAGTACTCGTCGCGAGTGCCCGGCCGGGCGAGCGTCGGCTTGCAGGGCACCCGCCGCGAGGCGTAGAGCTCGCCCCAAAAGAGCTCGTCCGGGCCCCACGTGGCATGGCGGAAGTTGGCCGCGACCGCGACCTTGCGCAGCACGCCCTCGAGCCCGACGTCGTGGCGGGTGCGCCCGCGGTAGACGAGGAAGGGGGTGCAGGCGCTGCGCACGCCCGCGTCGCCCAGGCGCTCGAACAGGGTCTCCACCTCGCCCGAGAGATGGGACATGTTGAGGTTGTAGACGATGTCGTAGAGGCTTCGGAAGAGGCCGAACGCCCGGGTCGCCTCAAGCGAGTTGCCGTACTCGACGTAGCGCTCCTCGACCCGGTGGTACCAGTTCATCCCCATGATCCCGTGCCCCGGCGAACCGTCCGCCGCCAAGCCCGGGCCGGTCCCGGTCGCGATCTCGGCGTTGCAGACCGGCGTGACCGTCGGAAACGACGAGACGCAATCGGCCGTCAGCTCACCCCGCTCCACGAGCGCGGCGAAGTTGGGGGCCTCGCCCGCCGCGATCGTTCGCTCGAGCATGTCCATCCGCAGCGAGTCGACGACGATCAGGCAGAGCTTGCGGGCCACGGCGGCGGAGGCTAGCGACGGGGCGAACTGCGCCCGAGTGGCCGGGCATCCGCTAGCGTTTGGGGCGTTGGGGTGATGACGAGGCTGGGGGTTGAAGTGAGACGCGGATTGAGCGGGGCGTTTGGCGCGATCGTGGTGGTGCTGCTGGCGCTGCCCATGTCTGCGAGTGCCGAGCGCGTCGCCAACCCGTGCTCGCAGTACAACGCCCCGGGGCTGGGCGGCATCCTCGAGCTGCAGCCGGTGGACAACGGCGTCGTCAAGGTCGCGCGCATCGCCGGCAGCACCGCCGCCGAGCCCGACGAGTGGCAGATGCACCTCGACATCTGGCCGTGCCTCTCCTTCTACTCCTCGAACTACAAGGTCCTCTCGATCCGGCTCGACCACCTGGACGCGCAGGGGCAGATCATCCGAACGCGCTTCCCGGTGGTGCAGGGCGACACGGTGGCCAACCCGCTCAACTACGAAGCCGGGTATCTCCGCGTCCGCGAACCTGCGCAGGAGGACGGCGATGCCGAGCAGGGCCAATTCCCGTATCCGCTGCCGGCGAAGGTCCGGATCTTCCTCGTGCTCGGCGAGATCGGCGGCTCGGACGTCATCACGATCGACGAGGCCTTCCCGGTCGCGGAGTTCCGCGCCCCTCGCGGCGGTTACTTCGCGCCCTTCCGCGACTCCGACCTGCCCGAGGGGCAGTACTGGGGCCAGGGCTACCACCCCACCAACAACCAGCAGCGCTGGGCGCTCGACCTGGGCGTGGACCGCTGGACCGGGTCGGAATGGACCGATAAGCGAGCCGGCGCCACCGCGCCGTACTCACCACAGGACTACCTCGTCTACGGGGAGCCGCTGTATGCGATGGCAGACGGCGAGGCGATCCAGTGCAACAACGCCACGCCCAACGACACCCCCGGCAAGTTCGGCGGCGGCAACCACATCTGGGTTCGCACGGGCAACGAGCTCTGGGTCTATGCGCATCTCCAGGAAGATTCGATCCCCGAGGGCCTCTGCCCACAGGACTCGGAGGCCCTTCACCGGCTCGCGAACCCGACGAAGGACCTGCCATCCGACAAGCAGTACGAGGTGGAGGCCGGCCAGTTCCTGGGCGAGGTCGGGACGACCGGTGCGTCAAGCCATCCGCACACCCATATCCACGCGCAGCGGGGGCTCCCCGCCGCCTGGGGAAGCGACTACACCGAGGGGAAGCGCCCTGCCGACGGGCGGCCGATCCCGTTCTTCAACGCGAGGGTCTACCCAAACACGCAGGCGTGGGACGACGCTAATGCCAACCCGCTCGACCCTGCCGCGGTGCTTCCCTACCACACCCACATCCAGGGAGACCCCTGCCGCCAGCTCGAGAACCCGCCCGACGATGAGGAGGAGGTGCGCCTGGAGGTCCCCAGCCGCTGCTTCCCTGACGTCTACAACACGATGAGCTACAAGGGGATGCGGCTCGTCCACATCGACGTGACCGAGACCGCCGACGCGCGCTCGTGGACGACGGTCTGGCGCCGGGCCGAGGAGGCCCCCGGGACCGAGTTCTATTACGGGATCACCGAGGAGCAGGCGCGGACGCTGATCTTCGGATCGCCCAAGCGCGTGCTCGAGCTCGAGTCCTACCGGGTGGGGAGCGCGGTGCGCTTCGCCCTCATCCTCGTCAACGACCCGTTCGGGCCCGAGCAGTTCACCGAGGTCGCCCAGACGGCAGCCGAGTGGGGCGTCACCTACTCCGACCTGACCTCGGGCGGGAGCTTCCCGGCGATGATCTCGGTAACCGAGGCCAACGACATCGCCTACATCACGACCGTCTACGAGCGGGCGAAGGTGGGCACCTACAGCGTCCACGCCGGGCTCACGCAGGCGAACTTCCAGCAGGCCTTCGACGACAACGCCGCGGCCGGGCGCAGCCTGGCCTGGGTGGAGAGCCATGTGGAAGACGGGGCGGTCCGCTTCGCCGCGACGTGGTACGAGAAGCTCACCGGGCCCTACGCGGCCTCGGGGGTGCGGAACCTCGCGGGCATCGAGAGCGACATCGTCACCCACGTTGGAAACGGCGGCTACACCCGTGCGCTCACCGGCTGGCAGATCGCGGGCAACTTCTCCTACCGGGGCTTGTGGTGGGCGCCACCCTCGGTGGTACTCCGCAAGCCGAAGCTGCACGGCAAGAAGGTGACGCTGCGGTTCAAGCGCAGCGACCCGTTCTCGCGGACCGAGTGCCACCTCGACGACAACGACTGGAAGCCGTGCGTGACCGGCAAGACCTACGGCGGCCTGTCGGAGGGCAACCACAGGGTCTACGTGCGGGCCGTCTCTCGTGAGCAGATCCCTGGCGACGCCTCCAAGCGCAAGTTCGAAGTGCGCTGAGCCGCGCGGCGGCCGCGTGCCGCGTGGCGGCGCGGGTGGCCGCGGCGCGGGCTAGGCTCGGTCCAATGCGCGGGCGAACCTCCTGGCTGGCCGGAACCGTTGGGTGCATGCTCGCCCTCGCGGCGGCGGCCCCGGCGAGCGCGCGCATCCAGGTGGTCATCGACCCCGACCTGATCACGGTCGCCAGCGACGCCTCCAGCGCCACCGTCACCCGCGACCCGTTCGCGATCGACTTCTACGACAACGACGGCCGCAAGGTCCTCTCGCACACGCCGAACGGCCTCCCCGGCCCGACGCTCATCCCGCCGGTCCCCGACCCGCCGCCGCTCGGCAGCGACGTGGTCGACGGGCCCACTACCTACTCGCCGCTCGTCTTCACGGTCGGCGCCGCAACCGACCTCCAGTACCCATCCACGCCCTGGGTGGGCAACCGGTTCACCGGGCTGGAGGCGGGCCTTCAGTTCTCCGCGCGACGGGTGGAGTCGGCGGTGGAGATCAAGCGTGGCGTACGGATGGAGCTCTCGACGAACGACCCCACGGGGCGGCTGCTGGTCGTCGAGATGACGGCGCGCGACGGCGGGATCGCGATCTCGGCCGACGCGCAGCCGGCGAGCGGGGTGGTGTCGATCGGCGACTCGTTCGCGAGCGAAGCGGAAGAGGCGTTTCGGGGGTTCGGCGGGCGCCACAACGCGCTCGACCAGCGCGGCAACGACTTCTACAACTGGGTCGAGCAGCAGAACACGGGCGCGGGGCCGTTCGCCCCCGGCACCGAGCCCGGCCCGGGAACCGGGGGGCCGACCTACCTCTTCCCCAACGGGCCGACCGGCGCCTACTACGTGCAATCGCAGTTCGTCTCGTCCCAGGGGTACGGCTTCCTGCTGGACCGCGACGAGCTCTCCGGGTGGCGGATGGCCTCGGACCGCGACGACGCCTGGCAGGTGAGCGCCGCGGCGGCCGGCCTCGACTACCTGGTCGCGCCAGGGGCGCCGCGCGTGGCCATGCGCAAGCTCACGGCACTGACCGGGCGCCACCGAACGCCGCCGAGCTGGGCGCTCGCGCCGCAGTTCGACCGCCTCACCAAGTTCACCGGCGAGACGGCGGCGACCTACAAGGCCTCGGTAAAGCAGGACCTGAAGGACCTCCGCCGCTACCGCCTTCCCATCCGCGCCTACCGGATCGAGGCGTGGGCGTGGCTGGAGACGCCCTTCCTGCGCAAGGTGATCCGCCGGCTTCACCGGCGCGGGATCAAGGCGCTCTTGTACTTCCGCCCGTTCGTCGGCAAGGACGAGATCGGCACCGACCTTCCGCGCTACTACGACGAGGCGATCGCGAACGACTACGTGGCGGAGACGGCGACCGGCGACCCCTACATCTACGTCGGCAACTTCAACAACCTCACGGCCCAGATCGACTTCACCGACCCGGCGGCGCGAAAGTGGTGGCGCGGGCGCGTGAGGCGTGCCCTGCGCCTGGGGGCCGACGGGTTCATGCAGGACTTCGGCGAGCAGGTTCAGAACGGCATGCACTTCGACAACGGCGAGACCGGCGCGACGATGCACAACCGCTACCCGGTCCTCTTCCACAAGACGACCGCGTCGGTGGTGCGCAGGTTCGAGCGAAAGCGCGACCGGCGGATCTGGTGGTTCACCCGCTCCGGCTACTCGGGCACGCCGGGCTCGGCGGCCTATGAGGGCTCCAACTTCCCCGGCGACGAGACCACCGACTGGAGCCGCTCCTCCGGGCTCGCCTCGCTCACCACCGACATGCTTAACCGGGCGATTGGCGGCGCCTACGGCTTCGGCGCGGACATCGGCGGCTACTTCGACTTTCACACGCCGCCCACGACCAAGGAGCTGTTCATCCGCTGGGCCGAGTGGTCGGCGCTCTCCCCGGTGTTCCGCCTGCATGGCTCGATCAACGCCGGCACCCACGCGCCCTGGACCTACGACCGCGAGACCGTGCGGATCTACAAGCGCCTTTCGCGCCTTCACCTGCGAGCGCGCCCGCTGATCAAGCGGCTGTGGCGCCGGGCGGTGCGCACCGGCGTCCCGCCCACGCGGCCGCTATGGCTGGCCTATCCGGGCGACGAGGCCGCCGCGGAGCAGGACCAGGAGTGGATGCTGGGGCGCAACGTGCTGGTGGCGCCGGTGGTGAGCGAGGGCGCGAGCGGGCGCGACGTCTACTTCCCGGCCGGCTGCTGGAAGCGGGCCGCCTCGCCCGAGCGCTTCACGGGCCCGGCGAGTCAGTTCGTCGAGGCTCCGCTGGGCACGCTGCCGTGGTTTAAGCGCTGCGGCTCGCGCGGTCTGCGCTAGGGGTTAACGACGGGGAGGGTTGCGGGATCGTGTGCGGATCCCGCACACGATCTGACAAACCTTGGCCGGCGAGGCTCGCTAGCCGCGGAGGATCCGCAGGCCTTCGTACTTCTGCGCCGCGCGGCGGCGGCGGTTGATCGCGATGAAGGCGAGGGCCGCGAGCCCGACGAGCGAGATCGGCGCGGCGAACGTGAGGCTAAGCGCCGCCAGTACGAGCGCGGCGGCGGCCGTGATCGCCGCTATGAAGGCGGCCGAGCCGCCGTCCCCCGCGCGCTCGGAGGCCGCGGCGACCACGCTGCCCGCCACGAGCAGCGCGAACCCGGCCACCACGGCGCCTGCGATCCACCCCGGCCACGCCGGGTGGTCCTCCACGCGCAGCGAGGCGCCGAAGGCGATCCCGCCGCCGACCGCGGCGAGGATCAGCAGCAAGCCGGTGAGCGCACGGCCGTCGTCGAGCTTCCCCTGCGCGATGCCGGCGAGCGCGCCGCCGAACATGCCGATGGCGAGCGCGAGGCCCAGTCCCTGGCAGCTTGCCTCGAAGAGGTCCATGGCCGGCGCAGGCTACGGCACGTCGACGGTGCGCCCGCAGCCGGCGAGGACGACCTTCGCGGGGCCGTCGCTGGTCGCGGCGACCTTCGCCTGGCAACTCAAGCGCGCGCGATCGACGTTCACGACCACGCGCCTGAGGTTCTCGAGGTCGAGCTCCAGGCGGTCCTTCGCGGGCGCCGAGGGCGCGGCGCCCCAGCCCTTGCTCGTCTCCACGAAGGGCATCGCGCCGAACGTGCCGGGAGCCAGGGTCCCGGCGGATGACTGCGTCGACCCCGGCGCCCGGTCGCCCTCGCCGAAGCCGTGCGAGATCGCGTCGATCTCGGCGCGCGGCACCTCGCCTGCGCGATCGCGCAGACGCATCCCCGACAGCCAGTAGGCATGGTCGGCCCTGGTGCCGAGCCCCGTGAAGTCCATCGTGGGGTTGAGGACGTAGGAGACGTGCGCCGGATTGCGGTCCACCTCGTGGGTGCCGAGGAAGTCTGCGGCGGGCTGCCACTGGTCGTGGACGGCGAGCGCGAAGTGGTCGGCCGGAGGCGTGAAGAGGTCGTAGCGGTAGCGGTAGCCCAGCTCGTCGAAGCGCTGGGACTGCTCGAGCGGTCCGGGCGCCGGCACCAGTTCGTCGTTCGCGCCGACCCAGATCAGGAACGGGACGTGGCGGAGGGACTCGAGCATGTCGTAGGTCTGGCTCGTCGGCTCGTTCGGCGGGGCCGGGGGAACCCAGATGCCCAGCGAGGGCGGCCCGACGGTTGGGTGGGCGCGCGCGAACAGGTCGGGGTACTGGGCGGCGAGCTTGTAGGTGCCGTAGCCGCCCATCGAGTAGCCGCCGATCGCCGTCCAATCCGCGTCGAGGCGGTAGCGCCGGGCGACGTCGGCCCAGACCTCGAACGTGTCGGCGCCCGACTTGCCGTAGTACCAGCCGTCGGGCCCGCGCCCGCCCGGCGTGATCACGATCGAGCCGCGCCCCCGATCGCCGTACTGGGACTGGTTGTTGGAGTCTGCGAACTGGTTGTAGTTGGCGGCGAGGGAGTGCAGCAGCAGCGTCATGCCGTAGCCGCCGGGCGGGCGGCCCTCGGCCGGGACGTAGATCGAGTAGGGCTGAAGGCGCCCGTGGAGCTGGCCGTCGCAGTCCTCCACCCCGCCGCAGCTCCCGGGGTAGTCGGCGCCCTCGCCCGTCTTGAAGCGGCTCGAAAGCAGGCGGTTCATCGGCCCGGTGGTGGGGACGCCGCCGGGCTGGTCGCGCATGTCGTCGCGAACGCGGGATGCGAGCTTGGCGAAGTCGACCTCGGCGTGGAAGTCGCCCAGCTCACCCGAGGCGAGCTTGGAGCCCTGCGCCGAGTCGCGCCACCAACGCGGCGCGGCGAACGGCTGCGTCGGGTCGGTGATCTCCGGCCACGGCTCGTCGAAGCGGAAGGCGGCGTTGAAGAACGCCGCTCCGGCGCCCGCGGCGCCGCCCGGTGTGCCGGCGGTGGCGCTGCCTGCCGGGGCGAGGTACTCGCCCGCGGTCGCATCCCACAGCCCGACCCCCGCCGACATCCGGACCGTGCGCCTGCCGGGGTTCCACGCCCGGTGGCTCACCCGCACGTCGATCTGGTTGCGCCTCTTTGAGACCCGTACCCGCGGCGCCGGCTTGAGCACCTCGCCGTTTCGAGCCCGGACGATCTCGCCTTCAGTGCCGTGGACGGTGAGGAACCGTCGCGCCGGGGCGGTCGCGTTCGCTGCGTGGGGAAGCTCGCGGGGAGCGGGCGAGTTGCCCAGCGTGATCGTGCTCGCGACCAGCTCGGGGTCGGTGAGCGTGTTGAGCGTGATCCGGAAGGCGGTGGAACGCCGGCGCGGCTTCACGCGCAGCTCGACCAGGTCGGCGGCGTTGTCGGCGTAGGGCTCCGCGGTCGGGTAGGTGTAGGTGCCGTTGGCGCGGCTGAAGGCGCTGCTCTCGGTCTTGGGATCGTCGGGGTCCGCCACGCCGCGCGCCCCGTGGTCGTCGTAGATGTAGTCCTGGTAGAGGAACTCGCCGCTGCGGTAGGCGCTGGCGCCGGAGACCAGGATCGGCCGCGCCTGCCACGGCCCGCGGTTTCTGAGCTGGGGGGCCTTGGCGGGCTTGGAGTAGAGGATGTCCGGGCCGGGCCGGGGCGCCGGACCGTCGTAGAGCGAGGCGGCGCCCGCCGGCGCCGCAAGCGCCAGCGACGCTGCAGCGAGTACCGCTGTCGCTCCCGCGACGCTCCGCCCAAGCCCGTGCATCCCCTTGAATCTAGCCACGGGCCGCCGCCGCCGCGCCGATGGGCATGGCTCAGCGCACCGCGAGCTCCGCGGTGAGCAGCTCATACGCCTGGTCGTAGATCCCCGGCGCCTCGCTCTCCCGGGGGCCGCCGACGCTGAGGGTCGCCTTTGGCCCGAGCGAGCCGGCCAGCTCGGCGATCCTCGCGCCGGCGTCGGGACTTCCCACCTCGACGACGGTCCAAGGCCGCTCGCTCGCGCGGGCGAGCGTCGCGGCAAGCTCGGTGCCCAGCGAGCGGGCATCGGCGCGGTCGAGGATGAGCGCCGCGTCGGCGTCGCGCAGGTTCCACGCCGTCCGCTGCGCCGGGTCGGCCAGCGGCGTCTCGCGGAGGTTGGGATAGGCGGCGAGAAGTCCCGGGGCGTCCGGGTGATCCTCGGCCCAGCCGCCCGCAGGGCACCAGCCGCCGTAGTCGAGGCCGAGGGCTATCGCGGCGTCCAGCGCGGCTCGATCGACGCCGGTCTGGCCACCGGATGTGATTCGCACGCTAGAGCGGCTTGGCAGCCATCGCCCACAGCGCCACGGTGTAGGTGACGAGCAGCACGGAGCACGACCAGGCGGCGATGGAAGGGCCGCGGCCGATCGACCCCTCGGCGCGGCGCGCGGCGATCCCCGCCGCCACGGTCGCCGCGATCAGCAGGAGCAGCCCGGCGTCGGTGACGATGAACCCGATCGTGATCCAGGCATCCTCGGAGTCGGTCAGGCCCTCCTCGTCGAGGAGCCACTGGGCGGCCACCCGCGTCACCAGGTAAGAGGGGATGGCCCCAAGCAGGAGCGCGCGGAAGCCGTAGCGCGCGAGCGCGGGAGAGGAGTCCCGGCGGGCGCGGAAGAGGTAGTAGGCGGCGGCCGTGACCGCGCCGACGAGGGCGAGCGCGCCGAGGATGTGAAGGAAGAGCGGGAGGTTCCACTCGTCCGGGCGGATCGCTGCGGCGCTCACCTAGGCACCCGGCTTCCAGACCATGAGGACGAGGATGGCCACGATTGAGGCGGTGCGCAGCCAGTTCCAAAGCGCCGCCCGCGTGCCGGTGATGTCGCCGGACCCGTCCTCGCCGAGGACCGCGAGGACGTCGCGTCGCGCCCAGGCGCCGAAGGCGGTCGCGGCCCCGAAGAGGACCAGCGCGCCGAGGATCCAGCCGTCCCAGAGTTCGTAGCCGTCGACGTAGAGGGCGAGCCAGACGCCGAAGACGAGGAGCAGGGCCCCGCTGACGTTCCAGGCCCAGTCGGCGAGCTGGAAGCCGCCGCGCTGGACCGGAGCGCCGAAGCCCCAGGCGACGAAGACCCCCACGGTCACGAAGGAGACGAAGGCGCCGAGGAGGTGGAGGAACAGGAGCGTGTCGTACATGCGCGCCGGAAGGCTACCCAGCGTCGAGGACCGCGGGCAGTACGTCGAGGCCGCGCCGCGCCGCGGCGGCGTGAAGCGCGCCGTCCCAGGTGGCGAAGGTGACCGCCGGCCCAAGTCTGAGGGCGGCCGCCAGGTGGAGCGCGTCGAGCGTCCGCAGGCCCTCGGCGACGCCCAGCTCCACGGCGGCGGCGGCGAGAGACTGATCGACCTCGACCACCTGGAACTGGGGCCAGTCCTCGTCGAGGGAGTCAGCCCCTTCGAGGGCGCCGGCCCGCCCCACGGCGATGCTCGTCTCCGTGTAGGCGATCCTGCACGCGGCCCAGCCGTCGGCGGCGAACATCGCCTCGCCGAGAACTTCGGAGCCAGGCTCGAGCACGTAGCGCTTGACCAGGGCGCTCGCGTCTAGGTAGAGGATCGCCTCCCCTTCCGGCGCTCCTCCTCGCGCTCGCGGATGATCAGCTCGGATGCGCTTCGCTCTGCGGGCACCGGGCGAGCCCTGCGCCGCTCGCTCCTCGGCCGGGTCGGGGGCGTCACCCGCCCCTCGGCGATCAGCCGCGCCAGGTGCTCTTGTGCCGGGTCGCGCCGGGCCCCCGCGGGCAGCACCTCCGCCACCGGGCGCCCGCGCGAGGTGATCGTGATCCGCTCGCCCGCCGCGACGCGTCGCAGATGCTCGCTCAGGCGCGCCTTGAACTCCCTTACGCCAACCTCCATATGACCACATTAGCAGTTGGTGACTACTTCACCGGAATGGTCGCGCTCGCGGGTGCGCGAGACTTCACGCCCATGACCGAGCTGCCCGACACTCCCAAGAACCCCCGACTCGGCGCTCCCGCCCCCCACCGGCGTGCCCACACCTCGGCGCGCGACCTCGAACGCTACGCGGGCCTGTTCGCGCAGCGCACACGGGTGATGCGCTCCTCGGCGATGCGCGACCTGATGGAGATCACCGCTCGGCCCGAGGTGATCTCGCTCGCCGGCGGGCTACCCGACACCTCCACCTTCCCGCCCGAGTCGTTCGCGGCCCAGATGACGCGGATCGCCCAGGAGTCCTCGGCTGCGGCGCTCCAGTACGGGCCGACCGAGGGCTTCGCGCGAACCCGTGAGTGCATCGCCGAGGTGATGGGCGCCGAGGGGATGCGGCCGGACCCCGGCGACATCATCGTCACCACCGGGGGCCAGCAGGCGATCGACCTGATCACGAAGACGCTGATCGACCCGGGCGACGTCGTCGTTTGCGAGGCGCCCACCTACCCAGGCGCCGTGCCCGTGTTCTGCTCGTACGAGGCCGACACCCGCCAGGTCGAGATGGACTCCGACGGGATGCGGATCGACCTGCTGGAGGAGCTCCTCGACGAGCTCGCCGCCGAGGGCCGGCGCCCCAAATTCATCTACACCGTGCCGACCTTCCAGAATCCAGCCGGAGTGACGCTCTCGCCCGAGCGGCGACGGCGGCTGGTCGAAATCGCCCGTGAGCGGGAGCTGTTGATCGTCGAGGACAACCCCTACGGCCTGCTGCGCTACTCGGGCGAGCCGGTCGAGCCGCTGTACGCGATGGACGGCGGCGACTACGTCGTCTACCTCGGCACCTTCTCGAAGATCCTCTCCCCCGGGATCCGGCTCGGCTGGCTCTGCGCGCCGCCGCCAGTGATGGAGAAGGTGGTGCTGGGCAAGCAGGCCTCCGATCTGTGTAGCTCGACGCTCACCCAGTACTTCGTCAACGAGTACTTCGCCGAGGGTCAATGGGGCGCGTACGTGGAGAGCCTGATCGATCACTACCGCTCCCGCCGCGACGCGATGATCGAGTCGCTGGAGCGCCACTTCCCAGAGCAGGCGACGTGGACCACGCCCGAGGGCGGCCTGTTCGTCTGGGCGACGCTGCCGGACTACTTCGACACCACCGACCTGCTGGCGAGAGCGCTGCGCGAGAACGTGGCCTTCGTCCCCGGCGCCGCCGCCTTCGTCGACGGCCGCGGGTCGGGATCGATGCGCCTGAACTTCTCGGGCTCCAACGAGGATGAGATCCGCGAGGGGATCCGGCGGATCGGCAAGGTGGTGAGCGAGCAGGTCGAGCTGTTCGAGACGCTGACCGGGGAGCACCAAATTGCTCCGGGCTCCGCCGCCCCCGGACGCGAAGCGGAGGAGGCGGAGGGCAGTGGTTCCGTCGTCCCGTTCCGTCGTCCCTCATGAGGGTTGCGGTGCTGAAGGGCGGGCGGTCGCTCGAGCGGCAGGTCTCGCTGCGCTCGGGCGCTCGGGTCGAGGACGCGCTGGCGACCCTGGGGCACGAGGTGGTTGCGATCGACGCCGGCAGCGATCTGGTCAGCCGGCTCAAGTCCGAGCGGCCCGACGCGGCCTTCGTCGCCCTGCACGGGACCGACGGCGAGGACGGGACCGTCCAGGAGCTGCTCGAGATCCTCGGCCTCCCCTACACCGGGCCGGGAGTGCCGGCGTGCCGCCGGTCGACCGACAAGGCGGCGGCCAAGCAGGACCTGCGCGATGCCGGCGTGCCCACGCCCGACTGGGTCTCGTTCAGCCAGACCGCGTTCAGCGAGCTGGGCGCCGGCGACGCGCTGGAGGAAATCGAGGACCGGCTGGGGTTCCCGCTGGTGATCAAGCCGGCGCGCGGCGGCTCGTCGATGGGCGTGCGCTTTGCCGCCGGGCGCGACCACGTGCCTCAGGCCCTGCTGACCGCCTTCTCCTACGACGACCGCGTGCTCTTCGAGCGCCACGTCGACGGGCGGGAGCTGTCGGTGGGGGTGATCGGCGGCGAGGTCCTGCCCGCGGTCGAGATCAAGCCGAAGGAGGAGGACCGCTACTCGTATGAAGCGCGGTACGAGATCGGGCGCACGGAGTTCGTGTGCCCGGCCGAGCTGGCCGCGGCCGAGCTGGACTCCGTCACCGAGGCAGTGAGTGGGACCTGGGAGGCGCTTCGCTGCGAGGGCTTCGCCCGCGTCGACCTGATGCTGGGCGAGGACGGGCCGCAGGTGCTCGAGGTCAACGCCGTCCCCGGGCTCACGGACACCAGCCTGCTGCCGATGTCGGCCGAGGCGGCGGGGATGTCGTTCGAGGACCTGGTGTCCCGCGTGGTCGAGTTGGCACTCGCGCGGCCAAAGACCCCCCAAGGGGGTCAGACCCCTTAGTGGGGATTTGCAGGGATCCGTGACACTCTCGTGATAGGGGTCTGACCCCGCTGGGGGTGGCTTCGCTAACGCGCGCGGGCGGCGCCGGCCGATTCAACCGCCGCCGCCATCAGCGCAGCCGCCTCCGCGTTGCGCAGAGGGTTCGAGCACTACTTCGACGAGCTCGCCGAGATCACCTCGCGGCCCGACTTCACGCCGGACATGATCGTGCCGGTGGCCGTCAAGTACGGGCTCGAGTCCGACTTCGAGAAGGTGCCCGCCCTCTGCGAGGAGCACGGCCTGCACTTCCCGATGCCCGGGTAGGGCTGCGCGGGCGGGCCTGACGGAGGGTTTGGTCGTTTCTCAGTGGGCCCGAGCGTGGCCGTGCGCCGGCGCACGCTTGGGCACGGCGAGGCGGGTGGCCTCCAGGCGGCCGCGGAGGACGGTCTGCTCGCCCCCCTCCCACTCCTCGCGCTCGGCGTCCGACGCGCGATCGAGAGCGGCGTTCGAGGCGATGACCCGCTCGGCGCGCTCCTTGGCCAGGTCGCTCAGGCGGGCTGCCTCGTTCACCGGGTCGCCGATCACCGTGTATTCGAAGCGCTGCTCGGAGCCGACGTTGCCGGCGACGGCGCTGCCCGCCGAGACGCCGATGCCGAAGCCGATCTCGGGCACCTCGCGGTCCAGGCGCTCGGCCAGGCACCGCGCCGCACACAGCGCGGCGCCGGCGGGGTCGGCGCGCTCGGCCGGGGCGCCGAAGACGCACAGCGCGGCGTCGCCCTCGAACTTGTTGACGAACCCGCCCTCGGACTCCACGACCTCGATCACGACGCGGAAGAACCGGTTCAAGAGCCGCACGACCGCGGTCGGCGGCATCGCCAGCGCCATCGAGGTCGAGCCGGTGAGATCGACGAACAGAGCGCCGATCTCGCGCTCCTCGCCTCCGAGTCGGGTTCCTTCGCGAAGGGCCGATCGCGCCACCTCATGACCGACCTGACGTCCGAAGAGGTCACGGATCCGCTCGCGCTCTTGAAGCCCCTCCGCCATCCGGTTGAACCCGGCCTGGAGCAGCCCGACCTCACTGGCGTCGTCGATCGCGACGGCGACGTCGAAGTCGCCCGCGCCCACGCGATCTGTCGCGCTGCGCATCGCGTTGAGGGGTTCCGTGATCGCGCGCGCCGAGAGCAGCGTCGCGAGCAGGCCGATCGCGACGGCGACGCCGCCGAGGAACACGATCGCCCCGCCCAGCGCCTCGATGTCCACCCCGGGCTTGGTGAGCCCGACGATCCCGACGACGACCATCCCGAAGATCGGGCTGCCGGTTCCGAGGATCCAGGCGAAGAGCAGGCGGTCGCGGATGCCGGGTACAGCCGAGCGGGTGGGCTCGTGAGCGGCCAGGGCGCGCTCGGTCACCGGCCGCAGCTGGCGCTCGCTCAGCAGGAAGGCGAGGGCTCCCGTGGACTCGCCGCCGATCCAGAAGGCGACCCCGATCAGAGAGGCCGAGCCCAGCGAATGATCGAGGTTGAGCAGGAACCCGAGGATCGCTCCGAAGCCCCACAGCCCCGCGGTGATCGTCGCCGTGTAGCCGGGCAGGCCGAGCGTCAGGCGCAGCTCCTCGGCGTCCGGGTCGCGCGCCGCGACGAACCAGGAGAGCGCCGCGGCGCGGCGGCGCGCCATCAGCCAGGTCGCAAGCAGACCGAGCGGGATGCCGACGCCGATCAGGATCGGCAGGTTCTCCTGGCCGAGCGCGTCGCGCTGGTCGGCGTCGAAGAAGACCGCGAGCAGGAAGCCCACCGCAACGAACACGATGCCGGCCCCGATGATGTTCGCGATCCAGCCGGTCCAGATCAGGCGGCGGGTGATCGCCGCGAGCACACGCGCGTCGGCGTCGCCGCTCATGCCGCGACCGGAACCTGCGCGCCGGCGCGCGCCAAACCGACCATGGTGCCGCGGGCCGGGCGGACGGTGATGTTGCGCCGGCGCGGCGGCTCGTGGGCGTCGCTGGCGGTCAGCTCGTAGGTGCGCAGCACGCTGCGCACCACCACCCGCATCTCCAGCATCGCGAAGCTCATCCCGATGCAGCGGCGGCGACCGCCGCCGAACGGGATCCAGGTGTAGGTCCCGGGCTTGACCCCGAGGAAGCGCTCGGGGCGGAACGCGTAGGGGTCGGGGTAGATGTCCGCGTCGTGGTGGAGCAGGTAGGCGTTCGCCACCAGCGAACAGCCCACCGGGTAGTCCCATCCCCCGACGGTGATCGGCTTCACGACGTGGCGCGGGGCGGTATTCGGCAGCACCGGGCGGCGGCGCAGGGTCTCCTGGATCGTCGCGAGCAGGTACTCCTCACCCCCGTCGGCGCCCGCGCGGCACTCCTCGGTCAGCCGCGCAAGCACTTCGGGCTCGCGGCCCAGGCGCTCGAACGCCCAGGCCAGGGTGGAGGCCGTCGTCTCGTGCCCGGCGACGAGCAGGCTCATCAGCTCGTCGCGAAGCTCCTGTGCGGACATCTCCGAGCCGTCCTCGTGGCGCGCCTCGAGGAGCATCGCGAGCACGTCGTCGCGGCCGGCGTCGCCCTCGGCTCGGCGCTCGGCGATCAGCTCCGCGATGAGCTCGTCGGTGCGGTCGCGGTGGTCCATCATGCCCTTGAGGGGCCCGGCGCGGTTGAACAGCCGCAGCTGGCGCTCCATCTCCGCCGGGTCGCTTGGGCCCTGGGTCAGCGTGATCGGGCTGTCGCCGTACGAGACGAGCGCCGTCAGGCTCTCGCGCAGGGCGTCCAGGCGCGGGCCCGGGTCGAGGCCGAACACCGCCCGCAGGATGATCTCCATCGTCAGTGCCTGGAGGCGCGGGTGAAGCTCGATCTCGTCTCGCTCCCAGCTCTCCACCGCGGCCTCGGTGACCCGTATGACGAGCTCGGCCAGGCGCTCCATCCGCTCGCCGTGGAAGGCGGGGAGGATGAGCTTGCGCTGCTCCATATGGGCGTCGCCGTCGAGGAGGATGACCGAGTTGCGGCCCACCAGCGGCTCGAGCACGCGGGCGCCCTGGCCCGGCTCGAGCACGTCGGGCGGGGCGGTGAAGATCTCCTTGACCTGGTCGGGGTCGGAGATGAGGACGAACGGCGGCGAGAACGGCAGCCGGACCGTGAAGACCTTGCCGTAGCGGGCCCGCCAGCGCTCGAGCACGGCCAGCGGGCGCGTCCACATGCCGACGCCCTGGTAGAGGCTGGGTGCGCGGGGGCCGGGGGGAAGGCTCGCTGTCAACTCACTCCTCGCAGTGCCCACACTGGCGCGTATGGACTGGCGAGAACTGTGACATGCCGCACACAACCCGGCGGCAGACGGGTTCCTGGCGCGGCTACTCCTCGCCGGCGGCGAAGTCTTCGGGCGAGACCTCGTCGAGGAAGTCCTTGAACTTCTCGACGACCTCCTCCTGGTCCTCGACCTCGTGCTCGAACTCGATCGAGGACTCCTCGATGACGTCCTCGGCGGCGAAGATCGGCGCCTGGGTGCGGACCGCGAGGGCGATCGCGTCGGACGGCCGCGAGTCGATCTCCATCTCGGAGCCGTTGATCGAGATCGTGATCGTCGCGTAGAACGTGTTGTCCCGCAGCTCGGTGACCGAGACCTTCTCGCACTTGGCCTCCATCTGCTCGAGGAGGTCGGAGAGCAGGTCGTGCGTCATCGGCCGCGGGGTCGAGGCGCCCTGGAGCTTCATCAGAATCGCTGCGGCCTCGGGGTGGCCGATCCAGATCGGCAGGAAGCGGTTGCCGTCGACGGTCTTCAGGAGCACGATCGGCTGCTTTCCGACCATGTCGAATGAAACGCCGTATATCTGCATCTGCTGCACCGCAATCAGCTCCCGGCCTCGCCAGCGGCCGTCGTCCCATTCTAAGTCCCTCACACCCCCGGCGACTTGGCCCGTTACGAGGGCCCGGCGGCTGACAGAATCTGGCGCGTGTCAGACGCCCGCCGCGAGGCCTTCATCGACGCGCCGGTCTCGGTCATCTGGAACCTGGTCAGCGACATCGACCGGCATCCCGAGTGGTGGCCCCGCGTGATCGAGATCGACGGGGAGCGCTTCGAACAGGGATGCACCTACCGCGAGGTCGTCCAGACTCCGCTCGGCAAGGAGGAAATGAACATCGAGATCGAGCAGCTGGACGACTGCGAGAACCTCTCGATCAGGTGCGTCAGCACCGGCACCTACGTCAACTTCCTGTTGACCGAGGCGCAGGGCGGAACCTTCGTCGACAGCCGGATGGGGATGGACCCGAAGGGTGTCGGCAACAAAGTCTTCGACGCCATCCTGGGGCGGCGCTTCTTCACGGGCTGGCTGCAGGAGACGGTCGAGGCGCTCGAGCGCGCCGCCCGTCGGCGCGACCAGGCCTAGGCGACCGGCGTCTTCAGCGCGAAGAAGGCGAGCAGGCTGTAGCGCGCGTCCTCGTAGGGCCCGCGGCGCCAGAGCATCTTGCCGAGGTGGGTGCCGGGGACGACCTCGACCAGCTCGTCGCGGATCGACTTGATGACCACGCGCGGGTTCGAGTCGACCGGCGCGTAGTCGATCACGAGGACGTCGAGCTCGGGGTCGTCGGCGCCCTTCTCCACTCGCGTCGTGAAGTCGAAGGCGGTGAGGTTCTCGCCGGTGTCCTTGGTGCCGTAGAGGGGCCAGAGGAGCTTCGCCGGCCACTTCGCGCTCTTCGCCAGCAGGTTGTCGCCCTTGGCGTTGGCGGCGTCGAAGCGCTTGCCCGCCCACGGCATCCAGCCGCCGGTTACGAGCGCCAGGAGGCGGTCGGGGATCGAGTGCATCGTGAAGCCGACGAGGATTCCCTCGGTCTGGCCGTCGATGCCCTCGGATGGGGTGCCGGAGTTGAAGAGCTCGTTCAGGTCGGCGATCGCCTCGCCGCGGTCGGAGCCGATGCGCTTGCCGGCATCCTGGAACCACTGCCAGGCCGCAGCCTGGGCGGCGGCGGGGTCGCCCTTCGCGAGCGTGCGCAGGTCGTAGAGGCGCTGTTCGACCGGGCCCTTGGGCTGGGCGCTCGTGGTCGCGGCCTGGCCATTGCCCGAGGCCGTCGTGGTCGTGGGTTCCATCTAGCGGTTCCTTCCGGTTGGACGCCGTCGCAGGTGGGCGATCCTGGATTCGAACCAGGGACCTCATCCTTATCAGAGATGCGCTCTAACCAACTGAGCTAATCGCCCGCGGCTCGCGGATTGTAGAAAGGCGGTGTCGGCGCGGTCGGTAGCGTCTGCGAGCGGATGCCGCGCCGGCCCGACCTACCTCCGCTGACCCGTGCCAAGCTCGCCGCGAATCCCATCGAACAGTTCGCCGCCTGGTGGGAGCGCGCCGAGGCCGAGGTGCCCCTGCCCGACGCGATCTGCCTTGCGACGGCCGGCGAGGATGGCGCCCCCGACGCACGGATGGTCCTGCTCAAGGGATTCGACGAGGAGGGCTTTCGCTTCCACACCAACTACGAGTCCGCCAAGGGCCGCCACCTCGCGGCCAACCCGGATGCGGCGATCGTTGTGTACTGGCGCGAGCTTGACCGGCAGGTGCGGGTCCGCGGGCCCGTGGAGCGCCTCTCGGCGGAGGAGTCCGACGCCTACTTCCTCAGCCGGCCGCCCGAGCGGCGGGTCGGCGCCTGGGCCTCGCCGCAGAGTCGACCGCTCGAGTCGCGCGCCGAGCTCGACGAGCGGGTGCGCGACGTCGAGGATCGGTTCGCGGGCGAGGAGATCCCGCGCCCGGAGCACTGGGGCGGTTTCGTCCTTCGACCCGTCGCTGTCGAGTTCTGGCAGGGGCAGGTCGGGCGCCTGCACGACCGCTTCCTCTACACGCGGGAGGGTGCGGGCTGGCGGATCGAGCGCCTGGGCCCTTAGGTCGCGGCGGGCCGGGGGCGGTTCGAAACCAGCTCAGTCCGAGCGCTCGGCGAACGCGATCAGCTCGTCGATGTCTGAAAAGTGGAGCTCGGCCCGGTAGCCCTTGCGGGCGGCCTTGACGACGACTCCTGTCCCCAGCGCCGATTCGAGCTTCTCCTCGGCCTCGCGAAGGGCCTCCACCTGATCGGGGTGCGGAACCGCTCTGGGCCCCGGCGCGGTTGCGCCCTTCGCCCTGCGCTCGGTTTCGCGGACCGACCAGCCGTTCGCGGCGGCGGCCTTGGCAAGCGCCTTGCGCTCGGTCTGGCCGCTCGCCTGGAGCACCGCCCGGCCGTGGCCCTCGCTCAGCGAGCCGTCCTCGAGCAGGCCGAGCGCCTCGTCGGGGAGGTCGAGCAGGCGGACCAGGTTGGAGATGGCGACCCGGCTGCGTCCGAGGCGGCGGCCGAGCTCCTCCTTGGAGACCCCCAGCTCCTCGACCAGGGCGGCGCAGGCACGGGCCTCCTCGACCGGGTTCAGGTCCTCGCGGGCCACGTTCTCGATCAGCGCGATCTGCATGCGCTGAAGCTCATCCTCGTCGCGAATCAGTGCGGGTACCGTTTCGATCCCGGCGTGCTGCGCTGCGCGCCAGCGGCGCTCGCCGGCGATCAGCTCGTAGCGCCCGTCGGCGAGTGGGCGCACGATCAGCGGCTGGATCACGCCCGTGTCGGCGAGCGAGCGAGCGAGGGCCTTGAGCGATGCAGGGTCGAAGCGCTTGCGCGGCTGCGCCGGGTTCGGGCGGATCATCCCCACCGGGACCTCGCGGAAGTTCGGCTCGCCGATCCCGCTCTCCGGCAGGATCGCCGCCAGGCCTCGTCCCATTCCCCTGTTCGCCATCAGCGTCTCCTATTCTCCGGCCTTGATCTCAACCTCGGGTTGAGGGTTGCGTTGAACGGTGACCCATTCGCTTTCCTCACGCCTCGCGAGCTCTCCCGCGAGCTCCGCGTAGGCCCGCGACCCCCGCGAGGACGGTGCGTGCTCGAGGACGGAAATGCCGAAGCTCGGAGCCTCGGCGACCCTGACGCTGCGGGGAATGACGGTGTCGAAGACAAGCTCGGAGAAGTGGCCACGCAGCTCGCGCTCGACATCCTGGGCGAGGCGGGTGCGCTCGTCGTGCATGGTGATCACGACCCCGGTCAGAACCAGCGAGGGGTTGAGCTCGTTGCGGATGAGCCCAAGGGTGTCGAGGAACTGGACCAGGCCCTCGAGGGCCAGGTACTCGGCCTGGACCGGCACGATCACGCGATCGGCCGCTGCGAGGGCGTTCACCGTGACGGGCCCCAGCGACGGCGGGCAGTCCAGCAGCGTGAGCGCGAAGCGGTCGCGCACGGGCCCCAAACCGCGGCGCAGGTTGAGCTCGGACCCATCGATCCGGGGAAGCTCGACGGCGGCACCTGCGAGGTCGCGCCCGGCGGGAACCAGCCAGAGGTTGTCCGGGCCGGCGGGACGGGCGGCCTCGGCCACCGAGACGTTCCCGATCAGGCAGTCATACGAGGACGGCCGCGCCTCGCGGTCGCCCCCGAGGGCGACGGTGGCGTTGCACTGCTGGTCGAGGTCGACGAGGAGGACCTGGTGGTCGAGCGCCGCGACGCAGGCAGCGGTGTTCACCGCGGTGGTGGTCTTCCCCACCCCGCCCTTCTGATTCGCGATCGCATAGACGCGTCCCATCGGCTGGCACGACGATAGCCGCGGCACAGGCGTATCACTCTCGCGCGAGGGGTCTGACCCCGCGACGCCGCCCGTGGGGGCTGGCGCTTCGGGTCCTGGCGTATCGCTTTCGTAGTAGGGGTCTGACCCCGCGGGGTATCAGTTTCGTAGGAGGGGTCTGACCCCTACGGGTTCTTTAGGGGGTCTGACCCCCGAAGGGGCGCTTCTTCGCCATGCCGGGCCTGCGTGGGAGGCCGGGTGGGGTGGGGCCGGACTTCGTGAGGACGTAGAGGTGGCGGTGCTCGAACCCGGCCGCCTCGGCCATCGAACGAACGTCGTCGAGGCGCATCGCCAGTCGCTCCGCCGCCCGCTCGGCCTCGGCCTCCTCGGCGGGGTCGCGGCGGCCCTTCCAGGCCACGAGCGTGCCGCCCTCGCGCAGGAGCGGTGAGGCGAGCTCGGCCAGGGTCGCCAGCCTGCCGACCGCCCGGGCGGTGACGACGTCGGCGTCCCCCCTGCCCCCGTCGGGCGGCCGCGACGCTCCCCACTCCTCGGCGCGGGCGTTCACGACGCGGGCGTTGGGGATGCGGGCGCGCTCGAGGGCCGAGCGCATGAACTCGCACTTGCGCGCGGTCGCCTCGATCAGATCCACGTGGGCGTCGGGTCGCGCGGCCGCGAGCGCCATCCCGGGGAATCCGGCGCCGGCGCCCACGTCGGCGATCCGTGATCCATCGCGCAGCGCCGGGATCTCGAGGCCCGACAGCGAGTCGAGCACGTGCGTACGCCAGGCCTCGGCGGGGTCGCGCACCGTGGTCGGCGCGTGCTCGTCGGCGGCGATCAACTCGACCAGCTCGCGCATGGCCGCCACGCCCGAGACGGGCACCCGCGCCAACAGCGCGCTGGGGGCGTCGCTCACTCCGCGACGAGCGGGGCGACGATCACGCAGCGCTCGGGCTCCTCGCCCTCGCTGAACGTCTCGATCCCAGAGCGCTCGAGGAGGTGGTCGTGGACCACCTTGCGCTCGCTCGCACCCATCGGCTCGAGCTCGATCTCCTTGCCGCTCTCGAGTGCGCGAGAGGCGGCGCGGTCGGCCTGGCCCACCAATAGCTCGCGCCGGCGCTCCCGGTACCCGGCGGCGTCTACCTGCACGCGCTTGCGGTCATTGATGCCGCGGAACGCGGCGCGGTAACAGAGGAGCTGGAGGGCGTCGATCGTCTGGCCGCGACGACCGATCAACAGGCCCACCTCCTCCCCATCGACGTTGGCGAGGATCCGCTCGTCGTCCTCGGTGACCTCGACCTCGCCCTCCACCCCGAGCGCCTCGACGACCTGCGAGACGATGGCTCGGACACGGTCGGCGGGCTCGCTGGGATAGGTCTGGGCGCTCACGGGGGCGCGAGTCTAGAGCGGGAAGGAAGTTGCGGGCGCGCGGCGAAAGACGCGAAACAGGTGCGTTGCGGCCGCGGGCGGACTCAGGCACGAATGGCCGCCGGCGCGGCGAGGGGGGCCGTCTGAGGCGGGGCGCGCCCGGCGACCCCGGGCCGCCCTACCGCCGCTTCTTCTTCTTCCGCGGAGGCGGTGGAGGGGGCCTTGTGGCCTTTACCTCCTCGACGGTCGCGACGGGCGGCGCGGGCCAGAAGGCCTTGACGGCGTACTGCTGGCCGATAGTCCACACGTTCGTCGTGATCCAGTAGAGGATCAGTCCGGCCGGGAAGCTGATGATGAACGGGGTGAAGATGACGGGGAGGGCGAAGAGCATCACCCGCTGCGCGCCCTCCGCCTGGGCGGCCGAGATCGCCATCGAGGCGACCATCGATACGAAATAGATGACGATGAGCGCGATGAGGACGCCGTCCGTGGCCTTCTCCGTCAGGTCGGGTATGAACAGGAATCCGGGGTCGCCATAGGCGAGGACCTCTTCCTTGAAGCGTTCGTCGCGCAGGAGCTGGAAGAGCGCGAAGAACACCGGTAGCTGGAGCAGCAGCGGGAAGCAGGAGGCCAGCGGGTTGATCTGGTTGTCCTTGTAGAACGCCATCAGCTCGCGCTGCTTGCGCTGCGGGTCGTCCTTGTAGCGCTCGTTGAGCTCCTTGATCTGCGGCGAGTACGCCTGCAGCGCCCGCATCGACTTGATCTGCCGGACCGAGAGGGGCAGGATCACGATCCTGGTTACGAACGTGAGCAGGATGATCCCGATGCCGAAGCCCAGCGTCATGTCCTCGGCGAAGAAGGTGAGGACCGAGTTGGCGGCGTCCTCGATCGGCTGCAGGATGTTCGCGAGCGGGAGCATCAGGCGTGGGTGCCGTGGGCCGAGTGGCGGGAGCGAGGGGGGGGCACCTCATCGACGCCGCCGTGGCTGAAGGGGTTGCAGCGCATGACCCTCCATGCGGCGAGCGCGCCTCCGCGGATTACCCCGTGGGTGCGCAGCGCCTCCTCGGCGTAGGCGGAGCACGTCGGGTAGTACTTGCAGCGCGCCGGCAACACGGGCGAGAGCACGCGCGAGTAGGCGCGGATCGGGAGCAGGACGAGCCAGATCACGCCTGCACGGGCACGCTGGAGCGACTCAGCGAACCGTTTCACGTTTTACGCCGCCTCCCCGGCGGAGCGCTCGGAGAGGAGCTCGCGCAGCGCGGTCGCCACGCCCGGGGCCCCCTCGCGCTCGACCAGGCCCGCGGCGTCGGGGCGCGCGACGAGCACGAAGTCATGGCTCTGCGGGTGCGTCTCGAGGCTCCAGAACGCCTCGCGCAGCGCCCGCTTGACCGCGTTTCGCTCGACGGCGCCACCGACCTTGCGGCTGACCGAGACGCCGAGGCGGGTCTCGTCGGGATCCTCGCCGGCCGGGCGCGGGAACGCGTGCACCACCACGTAGCGGTTGCCCTGCGAGCGGCCTTCGCGGTAGACCCGGTCGAAGTCACCGCTGCGCGAGAGCCTGCCGCGCCTGCGGCCGGGGCCTGGCGGGGCCATCTACGGCGTGAGCCGCTTGCGGCCCTTGCGGCGGCGGCGCCTCAGGACCTCGCGCCCGCCGCGGGTGCGCGTGCGGGCGCGGAAGCCGTGCGTCTTCGCGCGCTTGCGCTTCTTGGGCTGGTAGGTCCGCTTCAAGGTTCTCTAGGAGCTTTCCGCGCCGGTTTCGTGCCGGCCGGGTTCGGGGGCGCGGGCGTCGGCAGTATAGGGAGGCCCGCGATCGCCGATCCACCGCGCGGCGCGGCGGCGGGCCTCCGCGGCGGCCGCCGTTTCTTTTTCCTGCGAAATGCGGTGAGTGCCCTCGGGGGTGGGCGGCGGCGAACCTATAGTCGGCGGCGATGGCCGGCCAGGTTCAATTCAGCGAGGGCGAGGCGATCTGGGCGGGGGCGAGGGAGGACCTGCGGGCATCGCTGCCCCCGGCGACGTTCGAGCTGTGGCTGAGCCCGGTCGCGGCGAAGGCCGTGCACGGCGATACGCTCGTGCTGAGCGCGCCGGAGTCCGTGCGCCGCTGGGTGGAGCGCCGCTACGCGGACCGCGTGGCCGCGGCGGTGAGCGGGCGCGATTCGCGCCTGACCGGCGTCTCCTTCGCCGCGCCGGGCGACGAGGTCCAAGCGGCACCGGCGCCAGGCGATCCGGTCCCCACCCCGGCTGACCCCGCGCACACCTTCGAGCGCTTCGTGATCGGCCCCGGCAACCGCTCGGCCCACGCGGCGGCCCTGGCGGTCGCGGAGCTGCCGGGCGAGGCCTACAACCCACTCTTCCTCCACGGCCCCCCGGGGCTCGGCAAGTCGCATCTGCTGGGAGCGATCGCCGAGTACATGGGGCGAAACCACCCCGAGCTGAACGTCCACCTGACCACCGTCGAGCGGTTCACGAGCGAGTTCGTCGCAGCGCTTCGCCACGACGGGCCCGAGCGCTTCAAGCAGCGCTACCGCGGGCTCGACGCGCTCCTGATCGACGACGTCCAGGTTCTCGAGGGCAAGGCGCGCACCGAGGAGGAGTTCGTCCACACCTTCAACGCGCTGTACACGTCCGGGAAGCAGATCGTCCTCTGCGGCGACCGCCCGCCCGAGGCGCTCGCCCAGCTCGCCCAGCGCCTGCGTGACCGCTTCGGCTGGGGCCTGACGGTCGAGATCGAGCCTCCCGACCTGCGAACGCGCGTGGCCCTGCTGTGGCGGATGGCCGCGCGCTCGGCGCCCGACCTGCCCGAGCCGCTCGCCCTTCAGGAGATCGCCGGGCGCGTGCCGGGCAACGTCCGCCTGCTCGAGGGAGCGATGACGCGCGTTGTCGCGATGGCCTCCGTGCTCTCGGAGCCAATCACCACGCCCCTCGTGCGCAAGGCGCTGGGGCCTGGCTCCGGCGGAGGGCCCGCGCTTCAGGAGGCGCGGGTCCCGAGCGTCGCCACGATCCAGGAGGCCGTCGCCGGCGTGCTCGAGGTCCCGCGCGTCGAGATGCTCTCCGCCCGGCGAACCCCGCGCATCGCCCGGGCGCGGCAACTGGCCATGTACCTCTCCCGCGAGCTGACCGAGCTCTCCCTCGCCCAGATCGCCCGCGAGTTCGACCGCGACCACTCCACCGTCGTCCACGCGATCCGCACCGTCGCCAACCGTCTCGAGCCCGGCTCGGAGACCGCCCAGGCCATCCACAGGGTCCGTCTCAGCCTGGGGACAACCGGGGACGCGGCACTCGGCCCAGACGACTCCCTCCACGACGGACGCGGCGATCAACAGCCGTGACCAACAACCCCCGGGCGCATCACCATGCGCGATGCCACTAGGTTCTCCCGTTATCAACAGCGTTAATACATCTGAATGAGATAGGAAGATGAAGAGTCCCGAACGATGAAGATCTCGATCGCACGTGAAGCCCTGTTCGAGGCCCTGCAGCTTGCGGGCCGGGCGGTCTCGAGCCGCAGCACCCTGCCGTCCCTCAGCGGAATCCACCTGGAGGCGGCCGCCGGCGCTCTGACCATCCGCGCCACCGACATGGAGCTCGGCATCACCCAGACCCTCGAGGGCGTCAAGGTCGAGACCGACGGTGCGGTACTCCTGCCCGGCCGCCTGCTCGTGGACGTCGTTCGCAGCCTTCCCGAGGGTGAGGCGACGCTCGCGGTCCGCCCCGAGCAGCGCGACGTCGAGATCACGTCCTCGAGCGCCCGCTTTCACCTGCGCACTCTCGCTGCGGAGGACTTTCCCCGCCTGCCCGAGGCGGAGGGCGAGGCGGCGAGGCTGCCGGCCGCTCCGCTGGCCGAGACCATCGAGCGTGTTGCCCGCGCGGCCTCGCGCGACGAGGTGCGCCCGATCCTGACCGGCGTCCTGGTCCAGGCCGAGGGCTCGAGGCTGACGATGGTGGCGACGGACTCCTACCGGTTGTCGGTTAAGCACACCGAGCTCGAAGGCGCGGCACTCTCGGAGGCGATCGAGGCGAACGTGCCGGCGCGCGCCCTGCGCGAGCTGGCGCGGGTGATTGCCAGCGAGGGCGTCGACGAGGTCGAGATCGTGATGCCCCGGAACCAGGCGATCTTTAAGGCCGGCCCCGTCGTCTTGTCCTCACGCCTCATCGACGGCCAGTTCCCGAGCTGGCGCCAGCTCATCCCCGAGACGTTCGAGCACGACGTGAGGCTGCCGCGCGAGGAGCTCTTGGAGGTCACCCGCCGTGTCAGCCAGCTCGCTCAGCGCAACGCGCCGCTTCGCCTGGCGCTCGCCGAGGGCGAGCTGACCGTGGCAGCGGAGACGCCCGACATCGGCGACGCGAGCGAAGGCATGCCCGCCCCGTACTCGGGCGAGCCGATGGAGATCGCCTTCAACCCGCAGTTCTTCGTCGAGGGCATCGACAGCGTGGAAAGCGAGGAGATCTCGCTCCAGGTCTCCTCACCGCTTCGCCCGGGACTCCTGCGGCCGGTCGGCAGCGAAGACTATTCCTATCTCGTGATGCCGATCCGGCTGAACACCTAGGAGCAGGAGCCCGGTGCGCGTACGGCGCGTCTCCACGCTCGCGTTCCGCAACCTGGCGGACGCGACGGTCGAGCTGGGCGAGGGCGTGACCTTGCTCTGGGGCGAAAACGGCGCGGGGAAGACCAACCTGCTCGAGGCGCTCTACCTCGGGCTCGCGGGCCGCTCGCCTCGCACCAAGGCCGACCGGGAGGCGATCGCGTTCGGCAAGCCGCTGGCCCGGGTCGAAGTCGACGTGGACGCCGCCGACGGGATGGCATCGCGGACCTTCCTCTGCGCGATCGAGCGCGCCGGGGAACGCCGCCACCAGGTGGACGGGCGGGCGGTCGACGCTGCAGCCCAGGCCGAACTGCGCCCCGCGCTCTCGGTGTTCATGCCCGACCGCCTCGTCCTGGTGAAAGGGCCTCCCGCTGCACGGCGGGCCCACGTCGACCGCTTCGCCGCCGCGCTCCGCCCGGCGCGGGCCGAGCCGCGCCGCCGCTATGGCCGGGCCCTCGCGCAGCGGAACGCGCTGCTCGCCCGCATCCGCGCCGGCGCGGCCGCAGAGGCCTCGCTCGAAGCCTGGGACGCCGAGCTCTCGGAGGCGGGGATCGAGCTGATGGAGGTCCGCGCCGACGTCTGCCGGACGCTGGTCACGGGGTTCGCCGAGCTCGCGGGCGAGCTTGGCCTTGCCGGCGAGGCCGCCCTTCGCTACCGGCCCCGCAGCGAGGCCTCAAGCGCGCCGGAGCTGGCGCTTGAGCTGGCCGAGCGCCGGGCGGGAGACCTCGCCCGGGGCTTCACCACCCACGGACCGCACCTCGACGAGCTCGTGCTCGCCCGCGACGGGCGCTCGCTGCGCAAGTACGGCTCGCAGGGCGAGCAGCGCCTGGCGCTCCTCGCGCTGCTGTTCGCCGAGCGAGCGGCGCTGGTGGAGGCGGGTCGCCCGGTGCCGATGATGCTGCTCGACGACGTGACCTCCGAGCTCGACCCCCAGCGCCGGGCCTCGTTGTGCCGCCGCCTCATCGCGGGCGGCGGCCAGGCCCTGATCACGGCGACCGAGGCCTCCCAGCTTCCGGCCGAGTGTCCGCGCGCCGAGCTGGCGATGCGCGAGGGGCGCTTGCTTGCACCCGCCGCAGGCGGGGAGTCCGCCGAGGCCGCGTGAGGGCCGAGCGCCGTGGAGGGCGCGACCGCCGGGGGCCCCGCAGGCTGGGCGACGCGCTCGGGGCGCTCCAGGCCCAGACCGCGCCCGCGACCCTCCTCGCCGCGGTCCAGGGGGCATGGCACGGGGTAGCCGGGCCCGCCGTCGCCGGCCAGGCCGAGCCGGTCTCCGAGCGCGGCGGGGTGGTGACCGTCGCCTGCCGCAGCGCCACCTGGGCCCAGGAGCTCGACCTGCTCGGGCCGGACCTCCTGGTGCGCCTGAACACTGCCCTGGCGGAGGCCGGCGCCGGCGCGGTGGAGCGGCTTCGCTTCACCGCCGACGCCGCCCGCCACGAGGGGAGCGACTGACCGCGAGCCGGCGGACCGCGCTCGCGTGATACGCGGCTTCACGATCTCGCGGCTCCAGCGCCCGCACGCATGACACTTTCGTACGTGGTTTGCAGGGTATTTGGCGCAAACCTGCGCTCTTTCCGGAGGGTCCGACTGCTATCCTTATGTGAACTTGGACGGACGCCTCGCGCCGTCTGGATCCGGGGACCCGAACCGGGTCCGTGACGCAATAATCGAGAGGGTTTAGTGGCAGAAGGCACGAGCGGCGCCGACGAGCCGGCGCAGTCCGCAGAGAAGACGCCCGCGTCCAATGCGGACGGCGCAAAGGCTCCCAAGAAAGACAAGAAGGCCGCTGCCGGCAACGGTGCCACCGGTGCCTACGGCTCGAGCGAGATCACCGTTCTGCGCGGCCTCGACCCCGTACGCAAGCGCCCCGGCATGTACATCGGCTCGACGGGGCCCCGAGGACTGCATCACCTGGTCTACGAGGTCGTCGACAACTCCGTCGATGAGGCGCTCGCCGGTCACTGCGACGAGATCGAGATCACGATCCACCCGGATAACAGCGTCACCGTCACCGACGATGGCCGCGGGATCCCGGTCGAGGAGCACCCGGAGGAAAAGCGTCCTGCCGCCGAGGTCGTGCTGACGACGCTCCACGCCGGCGGCAAGTTCGGCGACGGCGACGGCTACAAGGTCTCCGGCGGCCTCCACGGCGTCGGCGTCTCGGTCGTAAACGCACTTTCCGAGAAGCTCCACCTCGACATCCGCCGGGAGGGCCATCGCTGGACCCAGGACTACTCGCGCGGGGAGCCCCAGGGCGACCTGGCCCGTGGCGAGAAGGTCGAGGGCACCGGTACGACGATCACCTTCCTGGCCGACGCGGAGGTCTTCGAGACCCTCGAGTTCGACTACCAGACGCTCGCCGAGCGGATGCGCGAGACGGCGTTTCTCACCCGCGGCCTGCAGATCACACTCGTCGACGAGCGGGCGGCCGGACACAAGGACGCCTTCCGCTACGAGGGCGGGATCGTCGACTTCGTCGCCTTCCTGAACGAGAACAAGGACCCCATGCACCGCAAGACGGTCTTCTTCGAGAACGAGACCAAGGACGGCCAGGTCGAGGTCGCGATGCAGTGGAACTCCTCCTACCAGGAGTCCGTCTTCTCGTTCGCGAACAACATCAACACCCACGAGGGCGGCTCCCACCTCTCCGGATTCCGCTCGGCGCTCACCCGCACGCTGAACGCCTACGCCCGCGGCAAGGGCCTGCTCAAGGAGAAGGACGCGAACCTCACCGGCGACGACGTCCGCGAGGGCCTGACGGCGGTGATCTCGGTCAAGCTCGCCGAGCCGCAGTTCGAGGGCCAGACGAAGACGAAGCTGGGCAACCCGCCGGTCGAGGGCCTCGTCAAGGAGACCGTCAACCGCAAGCTCGGCGAGTTCCTCGAGGAGAACCCCGGTGAGTCGAAGCGGATCCTGATGAAGGCCGTCGACGCCGCCCGTGCCCGTGAGGCCGCGCGGAAGGCGCGCGACCTGACCCGGCGCAAGTCGGCCCTCGAGAACTCGACCCTCCCCGGCAAGCTCGCCGACTGCACCGTCCGTGACCCGGCGCTGGCCGAGCTCTTCATCGTCGAGGGCGACTCGGCCGGCGGCTCCGCCAAGCAGGCCCGAGACCGCAACACGCAGGCGGTGCTGCCGCTGCGCGGGAAGATCATCAACGTCGAGAAGAGCCGGATCGACAAGGTCCTGCAAAACAACGAGATCCAGGCGCTGATCACCGCGATCGGCACCGGTGTGGGCGACGAGGAGTTCAACCTCGAGGACGCCCGCTACCACAAGATCATCCTCGCCAGCGTCGACGGGGAGGACCACGTCCTCGTGCGCGACCACGAAGGCACGCGGCTCACCAAGGTCGGCCCCCACATCGACCACCTGCTCGAAGCCCACGGCCAGGATCGTCCCGAATACACGAAGGTGGTCCACGAGGATCTGGGGCAGGTCGCGTGCTTCGACACGGACAGTGGGCGGGTGGGTTTCAAGGATGTCCGTGGTGTGATCCGGCATCCGGTCGACGAGCCCCTCTTCCGGATCGAGACCGCGTACGGACGGTCGATCCGAGTTACCGGCAGCCACAGCGTCTTCGTCATCGAGAACGGCGAACGCAGGCTCAAGGCAGGCAAGGACGTGTCGGTCGGGGACGAGGTAATCGCGCCTCGACGCATGCGGCTGCCGGTCGATGCCCCAGAGCGAATCGACCTGCTGCCGGCGCTGCACGCCATTCCCGATGCAGCGGAACAGGTGTGGGTCCGCGGGCCCGCGGTCGAGGATTGGTACCGGCATAAGACACGGGTGGCACACGCGGGCGACCCGGAGCTGGCGGCGCCGCGAGTTGAGGCTCCAGCGGACGTGCGGGCGCACCTGGCCCGCATGCGCCGCGCCAGCGGCATCCGAGGTCGCGACCTCTGCGAGAAGGTCGGCATCAAGCAGCCGGTGACCTTCTACGCGTGGGAGAAGGGCCAGTCGACTCCCACGCTCGGCAACTGGTCCCGGTACGTCGAGGCGGTCGGCGAGGAGCCCTCCCGAATCCTGCCGCGCGTTCGAGTTCGTGAGAGCACGCTCGAGCGCAGCTGGCGGACGCAGTACAGAGGTGCGCCCCGGAATCGTGTGCGGCCGTATGTTCGCCTCTCTGACCTCTCTGAAGGTGACCTCGATTGGTTCGACGGACGCGAGGACTTCGAGCTGACCCCTGAGCACTATCGGGGCAAGGGCGTCAAGCGCTACCTGGCGGTGTCACCGGAGCTCATGAGGCTTCTCGGCTTTTACGTTGCGGAGGGTTCGTGCTCACCCCGTGGAGGAATCAGGTTCGCCATCGGCAACCGAAACGAAGCCGTCCGCGCGGAGATGTCCGACGCGATCCGCGAGGTCTTCGGCCTGGAGCCGAGCAACTACGCCGCGGGGGAGCGCATCGGCGAATTGCGCCTTGTGAACCGCATCGCCGCACTCGCCTGGGGCGAGCTGTTCGGGTTCTCCGGCGCGCGGGCTCACACCAAGCGGGTACCCGACCTCGCGTTCCGCGTCAACGACGACCTTCGGACGGAGTTCCTGAGGGGTTACTTCCTCGGTGACGGCACGGCCAGCAAGCGCGGACTGCATTTCGCCACCACCTCGGAGGAGTTGGCCAGCGGCCTCCAGTACTTGCTGGCGTCCTTCGGGATTCTCGCCACGGCAAGCGTCAATCACCCCGATGGCAAGCCGTCGATCTCCCCGCACGGCAGCGTCATCAGGTCGCGCCAGCCGTGCTGGACGGTCTCCGTCTGCCAGAAGTCCGACGTCGGCAAGCTGCGCCGACTGTGGGACGACCACGCCAACGCTCCAGCCCTGCTCTCCCACCTCGGCACCGGCCGAACGCGCCGGTCCCCTGTCTCCGAGCTCCCAGGCGACCTGGTCGGCCTGCGCGTTCGCAAGGTGACCGAGGTTAAGGCATCGAGCGGATTCGTCTACGACTTCTCCGTCGAGCGCGACGAGAACTTCGTCGCCGGGTTCGGCGGGATCGCCACGCACAACACCGACGCTGATGTCGACGGAGCGCACATCCGCACCCTGGCGCTGACCTTCATCTACCGCCAGATGCCGCTCCTGATCGAGGCCGGCTTCATCTACATCGCGAAGCCGCCGCTGTATCGAGTCAAGAACGGCAAGAAGGAGACCTACATCGAGAAGGAATCCGAGCTCGAGGCGCTCCTGCTGCGCGACAAGATCGAGGAGTTCGACCTGCTCGACGCCGCCGGCGAGCAGCACAAGCTCACCGAGGCTCGCTGGCAGCGGTTCAACCGCCGGCTCAACGAGTACGAGGGATGGGGCGAGTCGCTGCAAGCCGACTTCGGCCACGAGGCCGTTCGCTTCCTCTCCGAGTCGCAGATCCTCGACGCCGGGGCAGGCACGCTCGACGCCGTCAAGAAGCTGATCGAGGACAAGGACCCGCCGGAGGAACCGTTCGAGACGGAGCTGATCTCCGCCGACGGCGAGGCGCTCGAGGTCAAGGCGGTGGCCCGCCGCGACGGCTTGGCGCGAACCCACCGCCTCCCCGCGACCCTGTTTGACTCCACCGAGTACAAGCGCCTTGTCGACGTCCATGCAGACCTGCTCAAGCAGGTCGGCCGGCCCCCGTTCACGATCACACTGAAGGAGCGCTCCCGCGAGGCGGACTCGTTCGCCGAGCTGCGGCGCTGCGTGATGGAGGCGGCGCGCCACGGCGTCACGATGCAGCGCTTCAAGGGCCTCGGCGAGATGAACGCCGACCAGCTCCGCGAGACCACGATGGATCCCGAGAGCCGCACGCTCCAGCGGGTGACGATCGAGGACGGAGCGCTCGCCGAGCGCATCTTCGCCGACCTGATGGGCGACAAGGTCGAGCCACGGAAGATCTTCATCGAGCGCCACGCCAAGGAAGTGCGGTTCCTCGATGTCTAGGCACGGAACGGACGGAGGCAGCCGCTGATGGAGGGCAACCTCGCGGCCCTGACGGGCAACATCGAGGAGCGCGAGCTCACGCAGGAGATGCGGTCCTCCTACCTCGACTACGCGATGAGCGTGATCGTGGGCCGGGCGCTGCCCGACGTGCGCGACGGCCTCAAGCCGGTCCATCGCCGCGTGCTCTACGCGATGCACGACCTGGCCCTCGGGCCGACCCGCCCCTACCGCAAGTCGGCGTTCATCGTCGGCGAGGTGATGGGCAAGTACCACCCCCACGGCGACAGCGCGATCTACGACACGCTGGCCCGGATGGCGCAGGACTTCTCGCTGCGCTACCCGCTCGTCGACGGCCAGGGCAACTTCGGCTCGATCGACGACGACCCGCCGGCCGCGATGCGGTACTGCGTGGCCGGGGACACGCGCGTTGCCACGACGGAGGGCACCGTCCGCATCGACTCGATCGTCCCGGACGCAAAGCCCCACTCCGACAACCCGATTGACCTTGAGATGCTCGACCGGAAGGGCAGTCCCGTCAAGGCCTCACAGCTCTTCCACTCCGGCGACCATCCGACGCTCCGTCTCCGGACGAGGAACGGCCAGGCGCTCACGGGCACCCACAACCATCCGGTGCTCTGTCTCGTGGACATGGCGGGCGTCCCACTGCTGATGTGGAAGCTCCTCGCGGAGATCCAGGTCTCCGACGTCGTCGTGATGGCGCCGAAGGCAATCAGGGAGAGAGAGCGTGCGGCCCTCGCGCCCGCGTCCGCAGCGGTGGCCGCCAGATACCGAAACCTCGAGACATGGCGCGCGGGTCCTGCATATGTGGACCGAGGCGCCACGGCGACGGTCGATGAGGTGCGCGAGGCCGTTGAGCCGATCCTGAGCGGGGACTACCTCTACGACCGGGTCGTCTCCCTCACCGCCTCGTCCCTGCAGCCGGTCTACTCGCTCAAGGTCGAGACCGACGACCACTCCTTCCTGACCAACGGGTTCGTCAGCCACAACACCGAGGCCCGTCTCGCCCGTCTCGCCACCGAGCTCCTGCGTGAGATCGAGGCCGACACCGTCGCCTTCGGGCCCAACTACGACGAGTCCGCGCAGGAGCCGCTCGTGCTGCCGGCGCGGTTTCCGAACCTGTTGGTCAACGGCGCCTCCGGCATCGCCGTCGGGATGGCGACCAACATCCCGCCGCACAACCTCCGCGAGGTGTCGGCGGCCGTCCGGGCTTACATGGAGAACCCGGAGATCGACCTCGCCGGGCTGATGGAGCACGTCAAGGGCCCCGACTTCCCCGGCGGCGGGATCATGAGCAGGGAGGGCATCCGCGACGCCTACGCCTCGGGGCGCGGCAGCGTCCGGACCCGGGGGCGCGTCCACTCCGAGCCGCTCAAGGGCGGCAGGGACGCGCTGATCGTCTCCGAGCTGCCGTTCCAGGTCAAGAAGGGCGGCGACGGCGGGCTGATCACGAAGATCGCCGACCTCGTCCGCGAGAAGAAGCTCGACGGCATCTCGGACCTCCGCGACGAGTCGGATCGCTCCGGCATGCGCGTGGTGATCGAGCTGAAGCGCGGGGCCGACCCGAACATCGTCACCAACAACCTCTACAAGCGCACCCAGCTCCAGCAGGCCTTCGGAATGAACATGGTGGCGCTGGTCGACGGGGTGCCTCGCACGCTCTCGCTCAAGGAGCTCATCCACCACTACGTCGTCCATCAGCGCGAGGTGGTCACCCGGCGCACCCAGCACGAGCTGCGCCAGGCCGAGGCCCGCGCGCACATCCTCGAGGGCTTGCTGATCGCGCTCGACAACCTCGACGCGGTGATCGCGCTGATTCGGGCCTCCGCCGACAGCGACGAGGCCCGCACCGGACTGATGGACCGCTTCGAGCTCTCCGAGGAGCAGGCCCAGGCGATCCTCGACATGCGCCTTGCGCGCCTCACCGCGCTCGAGTCCGACAAGGTCCGCGAGGAGCACGCCGAGCTGGTCGGCAGGATCGGCGAGCTGCGCGCCATCCTCGGCGACCCGGCCCGGGTCGACGCGCTGATCACCGAGGAGCTGAACGAGCTCGAGGGGCGCTACGGCGACGAGCGCCGCACCGAGATCACCCACTTCGAGGGCGACGTGGACATCGAGGACATGATCGCCGAGCAGCAGATGGTGATCTCGATCACCAACTCCGGCTACGTCAAGCGCCTGCCCCTCGTGACCTACCGCCAGCAGCACCGCGGCGGTGTCGGCGTGATGGGGATGGAGATGAAGGAGGGCGACTACATCGAGCACCTGCACATCTGCTCGACCCACGACTTCCTGCTCTTCTTCACGAACCGCGGCAAGGTCTACCGCCTCAAGGTCTACGAGCTCCCCGAGGCCTCGCGAACCGCCAAGGGCCGGGCCCTGGTCAACCTCCTGCCCCTGCGCGAGAGCGAACGGGTC